>NZ_JAYDYX010000004.1:0-445296 GCF_034556155.1 Sphingomonas sp. CD22
TATGGACACGCCGCCGCCAGCGACGGCACGCACCATCCACCGCCCCCACAATGGGTCCCGGCCTTTGCCGGGATGACGAAGGAGGGGGGATGACGAAGAGGGGGGTGGACGAAGAAGGGGGGACCGCGACGGCAAGGGGCCACGAACGACGGTTCCCACCACGACCAAGGACTAGCGCCCCCGGCCGCGCATCCCTATTCCCTTTGGCATGGCGCTGACCGCTCTCGACATCATCGTTCTCGTCGCCGTGCTGGGTGCGGCGTTGCTCGGGCTGAAGCGCGGCTTCGTCACCGAAGTGCTGTCGCTGTTCGCCTGGGTGGCGATCGTCGCGATGCTCAAGCTGTTCCACGTCGCGCTCGCCGCCAAGCTCGCGGGCACGATCGGCACCGCGTCGGGCGCGGCGGTGGCGGCGTTCGTGGTGATCGCCGGCGGCACCTATGTCGGCGGCAAGCTCGTCGCCAATGCGATCGGCAAACGCACGCGCCAGTCGATCCTCGGGCCGGTCGATCGCGCGCTCGGCTTCGGTTTCGGCGCGCTCAAGGGGCTGATCATCGCCAGCCTCGGCTTTCTCGTCGCGGCGCTGCTGGTCGATACCGCGCGCGGTGGCCCGGCGCAGCGGCCCGACTGGATGACGCAATCGCGCTGCTACAATCTGCTCAACGCGACCAGCGCGGGGATCGCCGATTTCGTCGACCGGCGGCGGCGCGGCCTGCCGGTGTTCGGCGCGCGACAGAGCCTTCGATCCGACGATGCCTCCGACAATGCGAGCAGCCTGAAATGACCACGCCTCTCTACAATGCCGAGATCCTGCGGCTGGCGGCGTCGATCCCGCATCATGCGCGGCTCGACCATGCGCAGGCGAGTGCGGAGAAACGCTCGCCGATCTGTGGCAGCCGGGTGACGGTGGACGTCGGCGTCGGCGACGACGGCCGGGTCAGCGAGGTCGGGCTGCTGGTGCGCGCCTGTGCGCTGGGGCAGGCGTCGGCGTCGCTGCTCGCGCGCGAAATCCTCGGCAAGACGCCCGAGGAACTGGCGGCGGCGCGCGATGCGCTCACCGGGTGGCTGGCGCGCGAGGGCGATCTGCCGGACTGGCCGGGGCTCGACGTGTTCGCGCCGGCGCTCGATTATACCGCGCGGCATCCCTCGATCCGGCTGGCGTTCGAGGCGGCGGCCGAGGCGGCGTTGGCGGCGCGCGAGGCGCATGCGCATGCATGAGGCGGCGGGCGGCGCGTCGATGCTGCGCGACGGGGTGATCCTGCTGGGGTTCGGGCTGGGCTTCGTGTTGCTGTTCCGGCGGCTCGGGCTGGGTGCGACCTTGGGTTTCCTCGTCGCCGGTGCCGTCGTCGGGCCGCATCTGCTCGGCCTCGTCGGCGATGCCGAAGCGAAGATCGGGGTCGCCGAGCTCGGCATCACCTTGCTGCTGTTCATCGTCGGGCTGGAGCTCAACCCGACCCGGCTGTGGCGGATGAAGCAGGAGATTTTCGGGCTCGGGCTGATCCAGGTGGTGGTGTGCGGGCTGGCGATCACCGCGGTCGTCTGGGGCGCCGCGCATTTCTCGCCGACCGCGGCGCTCGCGCTCGGGCTGCCGCTGGCGCTGTCGTCGACCGCGCAGGTGCTGCCGCTGCTGCAATCGTCGGGGCGGCTGCGCACGCCGTTCGGCGAGCGGGCGTTCTCCATCCTGCTGTTCCAGGATCTGTCGATCGTGCCGCTGATCACGATCGTCGCGGCGATGAGCCGCAACCCCGCCGATGCCGGCGGGCCGCCCGGCTGGCTGCTGGCGCTCTACACCGTCGCGGCGGTGGGCGGGCTGATCCTCGCCGGGCGGTTCGTGCTGCGGCCGCTGTTCCGGCTGATCGGCAATCTCGGCGAGCGCGAGATGTTCGTGTTTGCCGCGCTGTTCACCGTCATCGCCAGCGCGGCGGTGATGGAGGCGCTGGGGCTGTCGACCGCATTGGGCGCGTTCATCGCCGGCGTGATGCTGGCGGACAGCCCGTACCGGCACGAGCTGGAGGCGGATGTCGAGCCGTTCCGCTCGATCCTGCTCGGCCTGTTCTTCCTCGCGGTCGGCATGATGCTCGACCTGCACGCGATTGCCGAGCGGCCGCTGTTCGTGGCGAGCATGGCGCTGGCGCTGATCGCGACCAAGACCGCTGTTATCATGGGGATCGGCCTCGCGTTCAGGATGACGTGGCGCAGCGCGCTGGCGCTCGGCGTGCTGCTCAGCCAGGGCGGCGAGTTCGGCTTCGTGTTGTTCGCGCAGGCGCAGCAGGGCCTGCTCGTCGCGCCCGAGGCGGCGAGCCTGTTCGGTGCGATCATCACCGTGTCGATGGCGACGACGCCGTTCCTGATGGGCGCCACCCGCCGCTTCCGCGAGGAGCCCGTCGCCAAGGACCAGGCGCGCGACGGACCCAAGGCCGACGGCGCCAATGCGATCATCGTCGGCTACGGGCGGTTCGGCCAGACGGTGGGGCAGATGCTGCTCGCGCAGAAGATCCCGGTGACGCTGATCGACCGCGATATCGAGATGATCGACATCGCCGGCGAGTTCGGCGCCAAGGTCTATTACGGCGATGGCACGCGCCTCGACCTGCTGCGGCAGGCGGGCGCGGCCGAGGCGGAGCTGATCCTGTTCTGCATCGACGGCGACCAGATCGAGCCCGATACGCTGGAGGGGGTGCACGAGGCGTTCCCCGATGCCGCCATCTATGTGCGTGCGTTCGACCGGCGCGCACTGGTCAAGCTCAAGAAGTCATCGGGCGTGTTCGTCGTGCGCGAGGTGCTCGAATCGGCGGTGAAGATGGCGCGCGTCGCGATGCGCGACCTCGGCATCGCCGGCGCCGAGATCGATCGCGCTGAGGAAGCCTATCGCGCGCGCGACAAGGAGCGATTGCGCATCCAGATCGAGGCGGGCGATATCCGCGCGGCGCGGTCGATGGTCGCCGAGCAACAGCCATGGGGGAATGATCCGCGATGATCGTGGCGATACTGGCAGCGCTGTCGGGCGCGATCGCGGTGGCGGCGGGCGCGTTCGGTGCGCATGGCGCGAGCGGGCCGGCGGTCGAATGGCTCAAGACCGGCGGCCAATACCAGTTGATCCATGCGGTGGCCGCGATCGTCGCGCTGCGCTGCGAGGCGCGCGGACCGGCATGGCTGTTCGTCGTCGGCGGTGCGGTGTTCGCGGGGACGCTGTACCTGATGGCGCTGGGGGCGCCGCGCTGGTTCGGCGCGATCACGCCGATCGGTGGCGCGCTGCTGATCGGCGGCTGGCTGTGGCTGGCGTGGTCACTGCGCGGCGCCTGAGCCGTCATACCAGCGGGCGGCCGCGCGTCGGGTCGTAGCGGACGATCTCGCGCAGGCTGACCAGCGTCTCGAACAGGCGGACGTCGTCGTCGGCGGCGAGCACCGCGTCGGAGAAATGCTGATAGGCCTCGATCGTCGGCACCGCGACGATGAGCAGGAAGTCGGTCCGGCCGGTGACGTTCCAGGCGCCGATCACCTCGGGCCGCTGCTGCATCTTGCGGGCGAAGGCCTGTTCGGCGCGCAGATTGCTCTGATGCAGCTCGACGAGGACGTGGATGGTGATCGACGGTTGCAGCCGGCCGGGATCGACGATCGCGACGTCGGCGACGATCACGCCGGTGCTGCGCAGCCGCCGCAACCGGCGCAGCACGGCACTTTCGGAAAGGCCGATCCGCTCGGCCATCACGCGTGCGGGCATGAGAGTATCACGCCGCACGAGGTCGAGAAGCCGGTGGTCGAAGGGATCGAGCGTAACGGATTCGGTCATCTTCCGCCAAATAACGCCGCGATCCGTCACGCGACACCGGAATCGAGCGACCGCCGTCGCGCGGCCGCCGCTAGAAGACGGGTATGACGACCCGCTTTCAACCCGGCGCGACCCACCGCCTGCTGCCCTATGCCGCGCTCGCCGCATCGATCACGACCTTTTGCGTCGGCACGTCCTTCGCCAAGCGCCTGTTTCCGCTGGTCGGCGCGGAGGGGACGAGCGCCTATCGCGTCGGCTTTTCGGCGATCGTCCTGCTCGCTTTGGTGCGGCCATGGCGGTTCGGGCTCGCG
Organism: Sphingomonas sp. CD22; assembly: GCF_034556155.1. Taxonomy (NCBI): domain Bacteria; kingdom Pseudomonadati; phylum Pseudomonadota; class Alphaproteobacteria; order Sphingomonadales; family Sphingomonadaceae; genus Sphingomonas; species Sphingomonas sp. CD22. The sequence continues at coordinate 4,078 of NZ_JAYDYX010000004.1, forward strand.
CGCGGGGATGCGGCGCGGATCGTGCGCTATGGCGTGGCGCTGGGATCGATGAACCTGTGCTTCTACATGGCGCTGCGGACGTTGCCGCTCGGCCCGACGATCGCGATCGAGTTCCTCGGGCCGCTGTCGGTATCGCTGTTCCACGCGCGTCGGCCGGTGCATGTCGCGATGGCGGCGCTGGCGGTAGCGGGGCTGGCGCTGCTGCTGCCGTTGCGCGTCGGCGCGCAGGCGCTCGATCCGGTCGGCATCCTGTTCGCGCTCGGTGCCGCGACCGGCTGGGCCTGCTATATCGTTTTCGGCAAGCGGACCGCGCATCTGCCGGCGGGGCAGGCGGTGGCGTTCGGCATGACGAGCGCGGCGCTGTTCGTCGTGCCGATCGGCGTCTATCACGCGGGGGCGCTGCTGCTGACCCCGGCGTGGATCGGGCTGGGGCTGATCGCCGCGCTGCTGTCGAGCGCGATCCCTTATTCGCTGGAGATGGTCGCCCTCAAACATATTCCGGCGCACAGCCTCGGCGTGCTGCTCAGCCTTGAGCCCGCGGTGGGGGCGGTGGCGGGCGCGGCGTTGCTCGGCGAGACGCTGACGCCGGCGCAATGGGGCGCGATCGCGATGGTGATGACCGCATCGATCGGCATGATCGCCGCGAGCGAGCGATAGGCGGCTTTGGGATCAATCGGGGGTGGAGCGATGGACATGACGATGCAATCCGGGGACCCGCGTTTCGCGGCCTTGTTGGCGGCGGAGGATCGGGCGCTGGCGCTGCTCGAGGTGATCGAGGCGCGCGGGCTGATCCGGCCGGGGCGCAGCGAGCGCGAGATCGAACAGGACATCCGCGGCATCGCGCGCGAGGCGTTCGGCGTCGCGCGCGACTGGCACAAACGGATCGTCCGCGCCGGCCCGAATACGCTGGCGATCGCCGCCGACAATCCGCCGATCGCGACGGTGCAGCCGGACGATATCGTCTTTCTCGACCTCGGCCCGGTGTTCGGCACCTGGGAGGCCGATGTCGGGCGGAGCTATGCGGTCGGCGACGATCCCGCCAAACACGCGCTCGTCGCCGAACTGCCGCGCTAGTTCGCCCTGATCGAGCAACGGCTCGCGGCGGAGCCCGACATCACCGGCGCGGCGCTGTACGATCATGCCTGCGCATGTGCGGCGGCGGCGGGCTATCGCTTCGGCGGGCGGATAGCCGGGCATATCGTCGCCGAATTCCCGCACGCGCGCCTGCCCGGCGAGCGGCAGGCGCATCACATCAGCCCGGCCAACCCGCTGCCGCTGAGCGATCCCGACGCGTTCGGGCAGCGGCGCTACTGGATATTGGAGGTGCATCTGGTCACCATCGACGGTGCGTTCGGCGGCTTCTACGAGCGGCTGGCGCGGGGGTCGGCGCCGGTGCGCGGCGGGGGGCGTTGAGATGCGGACACGGGTGAAGATCTGCTGCATCGCCTCGCCCGACGAGGCGCGGATCGCGGTGGCGGCGGGCGCCGACGCGCTCGGGCTGGTCGCCCGCATGCCGTCCGGGCCGGGGCCGATCGGCGACGATGCGATCGCCGCGATCGCGGCCGAGGTGGCGCCGCCGGTGGCGACCTTCCTGCTGACCGCCGAGACCAGCGCCGCCGCGATCGCTGCGCACATCCGCGCCACGCGGCCATCGGTCGTGCAGATCGTGTCGCACATCGATCCGGCCGAAGCCGCGGAATTGGCGATGCTGGCGCCGGAGGTGCGGCGGGTACAGGTCATCCATGTCGAGGGGCCGGAGGCGCTGGCGATGATCCCGCTCTACGCGCCGTATGTGCATGCCTTCCTGCTCGATTCGGGGCGGCCCAATGCAGCGGTGGCCGAGCTCGGCGGAACAGGGCGCGCGCACGACTGGTCGATCAGCGCCGCCTTCGTGCGCGCCAGCGAGCGGCCGGTGTACCTCGCCGGCGGGCTGACCGCGGAGAATGTCGGCGAGGCGATCAGGCGCGTGCGGCCGTTCGAGCTCGATCTGTGCTCGGGCGTGCGGCGGGACGGGCGACTGGATGCGGCGAAGGTGGCGGCGTTCATGGCTGCGGTGCGGCGCGCAGATGCGGCGCGGGGCGGGGGCTCGGCGGGATAGCGGCGGGGGGCGTCGCGGGATTCGGCTTCCGCGTTCGGTCGGGCCGTCTCAAGCCTCGCCGGAGCGATGTCGGTCGTTCGAAGAAGAAGGAATGTTCGCGCGGAGGCGCGGAGGACGCGGAGGAGTAGTGTTTGACGCAATCTGATCTGCGATCTCGACGGCTCGTGGGGCGCATCGTCGCAACGACGGACGCGACACCTCCGCGTCCTCTGCGCCTCTGCGTGAAACCGGATCACGGCGTCGCAGCGTTGGTGGGAAACAGCCTTCGCCAATTGGAGAGATCGTCATCCCGGCGAACGCCGAGACCCATGGACACGCAGCGTCGGCGATAGCGCGTTTCGGTCACCTCGGCTGTCGCGATACCCCTGCGAAGGTCGGCACGTGCCGTATCGAGGCCGGGGTGCATGAGGGTTCCGCGTTGGCGGAGAGGACGAACGGCGCGAGACATCGCATCCCCCGCCCGAGCCTCACCCACCGCAAAGTTTTTCTTCGCCCTAAGTCATGGGCTTGATCGGCTATGCTGCACCGCACGCGCAACAGCGCAGCGAATACGGACCAGGTATAGGGGGTCATCGTGACGATCATCAGCGAACTTCTGCTCGCGGCGAGTTCCGCCGCGCTTGCGGCGCAAGCCGCACCCGCGCCCGCCCAGCAGGACGAGCCCCCCGCGGTCGCCGAACCCGCACAGGCCGCGCCCGTCGCCGACGCCGCGGCGCAGCCCAACGAGGGCGACGACATCATCGTCACCGGCACCCGCACCGCCGGGCGCAGCCGCCTCGACAGCGTCGCGCCGGTCGACGTGCTGAGCGGCGCCAGCCTGCAGCGGCAGGGGACGACCGAATTGGCGAGCGCACTCGCCGCGATCGCGCCGTCGATCGACTTCCCGCGTCCGTCGGCGACCGACGGCACCGACGCGATCCGCCCGGCGACGCTGCGCGGCCTGTCGCCCGACCAGACGTTGGTGCTGATCAACGGCATCCGCGCGCACGCCTCGTCGCTGGTCAACACCAACGGCAGCGTCGGCCGCGGCTCGGCGGCGGTCGACCTCAACACCGTGCCGACCGTCGCGCTCGACCGGATCGAGGTGCTGCGCGACGGCGCCTCGGCGCAATATGGCTCGGATGCGATTGCCGGCGTCATCAACCTGCGCCTGCGCGAGGCGCGCAGCGGCGGCGGCGGCTCGGTCACCTACGGCTTCTACGACTCGCAGGTCGACACCGCCAACAACCGCCGCGACGTGAAGGGCGAACATGCCGTCACCGCCACCGCCTGGCAGGGCATCGGCTTCGGCGACGACGGCTTCATCACCGTCTCGGGCGAATATACCAAGCGTCAGCCGACCAACCGCGCCGACCTCGACACCCGCGTGTCGCCGCGCCGCGTCACCGGCCGCTACGGCGATCCCGAGGTGGAGCAATATACCGGCTTCGTCAACGCAGGCACCTCGCTGACCGACAATCTCAAGCTCTACGCCTTCGGCGGTTATCAGGACCGCGACAGCCGCAGCGCGGCCTTCCCGCGCGTGGTGTCGGTCACCCCCGCCGCGTCGGCCGCCGCGCTCGCGCTGCTCACCCGTGCGGGCTATCCCGATGGCTTCCTGCCGATCATCAACACGAAGTCGAAGGACATCAATTCGGCAGCCGGCATCCGCGGCGACGTCGGCGGCTTCAATATCGATCTCTCGCTCAGCTACGGCCGCAACCGGATCGACTATCGTACGCTGAACTCGGCGAATTATGCCTATGGTACTGCGACGCCGCGCAACTTCTACGACGGCGCGACGATCTACGACCAATATGTCGCCGGCCTCGACGTCACCCGTCAGTTCGACGTCTTCCAGTCGCTCAATGTCGCCTTCGGCGTCGAGGGACGCCGCGAGGGCTACAAGATCCTCGCCGGTGAGCGCGCATCCTATGATTATCCGACGGCCGGTACGGTCACCGGCATCCCTACCACCACGACCAATGCAACGCCGGGCGCGCAGGGCTTCGGCGGCTTCTCGCCCCTTAACGAGACCAAGCGCAGCCGTCGCAACGGCAGCGCCTATCTCGATCTGGAGGCGCAAGTGACCGACCAGTTCCTCGTCGGTCTTGCCGGCCGGTTCGAGGATTATTCGGACTTCGGCTCGACCGCGACGGGCAAGGCTTCGGCACGCTACGACATCACGCCGTGGTTCGCGCTGCGCGGCACCGCCTCGACCGGCTTCCGCGCGCCGTCGCTCCAGCAGCAATATTTCACCCAGATCGCCTCGGTCGTCACCAACGGTGTGCCGGTGCTGACCGGCACCTATCCGTCGACCAGCCCCGTAGGCACCGCGCTCGGCGGTCTGCCGCTCGAACCCGAGAAGTCGACCAATTTCTCGGCCGGCACCGTGATCCGCGCCGGCGGCTTTGACCTGACGATCGACGCCTATCGCATCCATATCCGCAACCAGATCGGTCTGTCGGAAAACATCACGACCTCCGCCGCTCAATCGGTCGCGGTCAACACCGCGATCGCCAGCTTGCTCGCGTCGACCAACACCGGTGCCGCGGCGGCGCGTTTCTTCATCAACGGCCTCGCCTCGACCACCAAGGGAATCGACGCGGTCGCGCATTACCGGCTGGCGACCGACACCGTCGGTGCGTTCGACCTGACGCTGGCGGGCAACGTCAACAAGGTCGACGTGACCCGCGTGCCGACTTCGACCGCGACGCTCGACCCGGCGCCGACGCTGTTCGCGCGCAGCCGCATCCTGACGCTGGAACAGGGCACGCCGGGCGAGAAGGTGACGGGGCAGATCGACTGGTCGCTCGACCGGATCGGCGCGCTCGCCCGCGTGACCTATTACGGCGACGTCAACCAGCCGGGAACGGTAGCCAGCGGCGACGTCCATACCGGGAAGCATGCGATCACCGATCTCGAATTGCGCTACGCCACCCCCAAGGGCGCGCAGATCGGGCTCGGCGTCAGCAACCTGTTCGACGTCTATCCCGACCGGACGATCGCGGCGAACAATTCGACCGGCGTGCTGGGCTTCCCGTCCTATTCGCCGTTCGGCTTCAACGGCCGCTATCTCTACGCCCGCGCCGGCCTCAACTGGTAAAGGGCAGGGGGCGGGGGCTACAGGCCCTCGCCACCCACCCATTGCGCATTGGCCAGCCGCCGCGCGAGCGTCCAGTTCTGCTGGCGGATATCAGGCACCGCGACCACTTCCCACAGCCCGCCGCGGGTCATCGGGCCAATGCAGAACAATTGCGGGTCGGCGATCCCGTTGCGGCCGATCACCTGCGATTGCGCATCGACGTCGAGGCCGATCCGCAACGGGTCCGGCCGGATCAGCCCCTGGCCGAGCAGGTCGCGCAGCAGCGGCTCGTCGGAGCGAATCAGATCGCCCTGCGGCCCGGTGCAATTGACGATCCGCGCCACCCGCGTCTCGACCCCGTCGTCGGACCCGCGCGGCCGCCAGCGCACGCGTGCGCCGCTGCCGTCCGCGCTCGCCCCCGCCAGCTTGCCCGCCGCGAAGCGGAGCCGCCCGGCGGCGCACAAAGCGTCGACCCGCGCCGCCACCGCCGGCGCGAGCCGGTGGCGATGCACGTCCCAATAGGGCCGCAGGTGGCGCAGGAACCGCGCCCGCGTCGCCGCGTCCGCCGCCCCCCACATCATCTGGGTGATCGGCCGCAGCTCGTCCACCCCGGCGCGCCAGCCGACGATCGCGGCGCGGCTGCGGACGTGGCACACCAGATGCGACAGCGTCCCCGCCGGCCGCTCGCGCAGCCCGGGCTGCGGCGGCGTATCGGCATGCGGCCGCGGCACCAGCCCGCGCCGCGAGACCGCAACGATCCGACCGCCGAACCCCGCCGCCTCCAGCAGCAGCGCCGCGTCGATCGCGGTCAGCCCGGTGCCGATCAGCAGCACATCATCGTCCGGCCCCAGGCCCGCCGTGATGTCGCCCGCCCAGGGGTCGGCGCGATAGCAGCCGTCGGGCAGCTTTGCCGGGTCGAGGCCGGGCGGGGTGTGCGGCGGCAGATTGCCGATCGCCAGCACCGCGACGTCCGCGGCGATCGCAGCGCCCGCGTCGAGCGTCAGCGTCACGCCCCCCGCGTCACGCGCCAGCGCCACCACCGCGCCCTCGACCAGGGTCAGCCGCCCGGGATGCGCCGCCACCGCCGCGTCGAGCATCTCGCGCAGATATGCGCCATAGATCCGCCGCGACACGAAGGTCTTGGCGTCGCCCAGCGCCTTTGCCTCCAGCCAGCGGACGAAATGGCCGGGATCGTCGGGCAGCGCGCTCATGTTGCCGGCGCGGACGTTGAGCAGATGCTCCTCGTGCGCCGCGCTATAGGCGACGCCGCGCGCCATCTGCGTCGGACGGCGCTCGATCAGCGTCGCGCGTGGCCCGTCGTGGCGCATCAGGTTGATCGCGAGCAGCGTCCCCGAAAAGCCGCCGCCGATGATCGCGACGTGATCGCCGGCGTGGGTCGGGTCGGTCGTCGCTGTCACTGGCCTGTCTCCTGCAAGCCCGCCCCCTAATCGCTGTGTGCCATTGCGGCAACGGGCGGGCGGTGGACATCGCCGGGGACGGTGGCCATGGTGGCGACGGTTGGGACGACGGAAACGGAGCAGGACTCGGGCGGATGACGGTGACGACGGATGACGGGGTGCGGGCGAGCGCGGGCGGCGCCGCGCAGCGTCGCGCCGGCCGGCCGAGCCGCAAGGAGGCGCAGGCGATCGAGGCGCTGATCCTCGACGGTACGATCGCGGCGATGCGCGACGCGCGCTACGCGACGCTGTCGATCGATGCGCTGGCGCAGGACATCGGCGTCACCAAACAGACGATCTACCGCCGCTTTCCCAGCAAGGACGCGCTGATCGACGCCGCGATCCGCCACAAGATGGACCAGATCCACGCCTTCGCGCGCGACACCGCCGACAGCGTCGCCGAACCGATCGCCAGCCTGCGCACCTTCGCGCGCCATATGTTCGACATGATGCTCAAGCCCGAGAACGTCGGGCTGGCGATCTTCATCGACCACGCCTCGCTCACCGACGCCGCCTTCGCGCGGCGCCGCCAGCAATGGCACGTCATGCTGATGGCGCCGATGAAGAGCGCGATCGTCACCGCGCAGGCGCAGGGCCGGCTCGACGCGGGCGATGTCGAGGGGATGGTCAACATGCTGTTCGACCTGCTCGCCGGCCCGGTCAACCGCATGCGCTACAGCGTCGCGCCCGACGTCGCGCTGGAGGGATTGTGCGAGGATCAGGCGTTCGCGGCGCGCTTCGACGTCTTCCTGCGGCTTTACGCGCCGGTGTTGCCGGGATGCTGCACCGCAAAATAAAAAGGAACCGGTCAGTATTGTAATCGTTCGATACCTGCCTCTATGGGCTCGCGACGCCCGCGCCGACACCGTTCGTCCCCGCGCCCGTCCAGTCTGTCTCGTGTCGAGTGATGAACCGCATGACCACCGCCGCTTTGCCGCCCGACGTGCTCACCGAACGCGGCTTCGTCGCCGCGATCGACGCGGTGCTGCCGTCGCTTCGCCGTTATGCCCGCCACCTCAGCCGCGACCAGGGCGACGGCGACGACCTCGTCCAGGAGACGATGGCGCGCGCCTGGGCGGCCCGCACCCGCTTCCAGCCGGGCACCAATTTCCGTGCCTGGCTGTTCCGCATCCTGCGCAACCTGTTCCTCAGTGACCGCCGCCGCGGCGGCCGCAGCGTGTCGTGGAACCCCGATATCGACGACGACCGGCTGGTGACCCCCGCCGATCAGGAATCGGGCGTCATGCTCGCCGACCTCGACGCCGCGCTCGACAGCATCACCCCCGGCCAGGCCGAGGCGTTGGTCCTCGTCGCGCAGGAGGGCCTGTCCTACGAGGAGGCCGCGGTCCGCCTTGGCGTGCCGATGGGGACGGTACGCAGCCGCGTCTTCCGCGCCCGCGCCGCGGTGATCGACCGCCTCGCCGGCACCGCGCCGACCCCGGCGACGCTCCCCCCGCCGGCCGCGCTGGGCGAGGGCTATCGCCGCTGGAAGCACGCCGGCACCGGGATGATCGGTTAGGGGTAAATCGACACTAGTGAAATTCCTCCCCCGCCAGGGGGAGGTGGCGCGGCGAAGCCGTGACGGAGGGGGAGGACGCGGAACAGGCGTGTCGCTTACCTCCCCCTCCGTCATGCCTTCGGCATGCCACCTCCCCCTGGCGGGGGAGGAATTATCTGATAGACCCCCGAATGTCGGGTGCCACTACGAGGGGCTGTGGAAGGACCAATGGGCCTCGCGTCCCAGGCCGTGCTTACCCCGCCCCCGCATCCCCGAGCTGCGGCGGCACCGCCACCCATTCCACCCGCTGCGGCACCGTCCCCAATTCGATCCCCTCGTCGCGCATCCGCCGCAGCAGCGTCAGCAGCACGTTGCTGCGTGCCTCGCCGGTGCTGCGCGGGCTGGCGACATGCGCGAGGCAGTTGAACAGGATGCGGCCGTCGCCGATGCCGTCGATCAGCACCGCCGGCGCCGGTGCGTCGAGCACCATCGGCTCGGCGACGAACGTCTCCAGCACGATCGCGCGCACCCGGTCTGCATCGCTGGCGATCGGCACCGAGAAATGGATCTGGATCCGCCCCATCGGTCCGGCGAGCGTCTTGTTGAGCACCGACTTGGTGATCAGCTCCGAATTGGGGACGATCAGCGTCGAATGGTCCGCCAGCTCGATCTCGGTCGAGCGCACGCTGATCCGCTTGACGTCGCCCTCGTCGGTGCCGACGCGGATCAGGTCCCCGATCTTGATCGGCCGCTCGGCGAGCAGGATCAGCCCGGAGACGAAGTTGGAGGTGATCGCCTGCAGGCCGAAGCCGATGCCGACCGACAAAGCGGACAGCAGCAGCGCGATCCGCTCCATGCCGATGCCGAGCGAGGCGAGCGCCCACACCACCGCCAGCGCGATCGCCATATAGCGCGCCACCAGCCGGATCGAATTGCGCACGCTGCTGTCGAGGTCGGTGCTCGGCAGATAGCGATGGTCGAGCCAGCCGGTGAACTGCCGCACCAGGAACAGCCCCAATGCGAGCACCGCGACGAAGCGGATGATCGTCCCCGGCGAGATCGCGATGCCGCCAACCTCGACGCCGCGCGCCAGCCCGCCGACCCGGTCGAGGAACGAACCAAAGCCCGCGCCGAACGGATAGAGCAGCAGTCCCAGCGCGACGACGATCACCGCCAGCCGCAGCACCGCCGACAGCAGCACGCCGAACTGGTCGACCGCGCTGCCGCTGATTCCCATGCCGTGGCGCAGCGTCAGCCCGACGCGGCCGTCGCGCTGGAACAGGCTGGTCGCGACATCGTCGATGACCACCATCAATAGATAAGTGCTCACCCCCAGCAACGTCGCCCAGATCACCGCCTGGGTGATCGTGATCGCCAGCCCGACATAGCCGATCAGCAGCGCCAGTCCCGCGCCGGCGACGACCAGCCACACCGCCAGCGTGATCGCCCCGACGCCGGCGCTCGCCGCCGCCTCCGCTTCGCTCTCGCCGTCCGCCGCCTCCGCCGCGCGCAGCCGGCCGATGATGACCAGCGTGCCCGCGATCAGGATCAGGTGGACGATCACCTCGACCACCTGCGTCCCGAGCAATGCGGTCGGGCTGACCCCGGCGGTGACGTTGAACCGGTTGACGAGGATGACGACGAAGGTCAGCGTCGCGAACGCCCAGGCCACCGGGCGCAGCGCGGTCGCGGTGGCATCGGTCAGCGTCGTCACCCGCCACGACGGCTGCCGCGCCATCAGGAAGGCGGCGCCGACCGCCGCGGTCAATCCGCTGAACGCCGCGGCGAGCACCAGCGCATCGGCCAGCGCGTTCCACGCCGGCGCGAGCAGCGCCGACCAGCGCAGCCCCTGCACGAAGAGGAATGCGGCGGCCATCGGCATCGCCGTGCCGATCAGCACCCGCCACAAGGCGTTGGCCGAGCGCCGCACGCGATGCCCCGGCGCATCGGCGATCAGATAGCGCTGGCCGATCCGACGCAGGAACTGCCGCACCGGGATCAGCATCACCAGCGCCAGCAGCGTACCGAGCAGCGCGCCGATCGGAAAGCCGCTGCGTAGCCCGATGTCGATCTGCGTCCATTCGCGGCCGAGGAAGGTCGACACGCGCCGGCTGTCGCGCGGCAATGCGGCGAACATGTCGCTCCAGAAATGCGGCGACAGCGGGGAGGGGGTGCGTACCGCGATCCGCTGGTTGATCTCCTCGGCCTGCGTCTCGTCGATCTCGGTGACGAGCTGCCCCGCCTCGACCGCGACGAGCTGCCCGCGCTTCGCTTTGGAGTCGAGCGCGCTGCGTGCCTGTGCCAGCGCGCGGCGCTCGGCGCGGATGTCCGGCGCCTCGACCACGCCGGCGACCGGTGGCCCGAGCCCGGCGATGCGCGCATCGACCAGCGCGAGCTGGCTGCGCAATTGTTCGGCCGCCTCGCGCGCGTCGCTCTGCGCGCCCAGCGCCTGATCGCGCAACGTGCCGCGCGTCTCACGATCGACCTTGCCGTCGAGCGCCTTGTCGACGGTATCGAGCGCCACCTCGGCCCCGGCGAGCTGCCGGCTCGCGGTCTCGACCGGCGTGGTCTGCGCGGCGGCTGGTAAGACAAACGCCAGCGCAACCAGCGCCAGCATTGCCACCCACCACCTCCACACCAATGCCGTCATCACGCCCTCCGTCGAATCACGCCGGTCTACGGGCAGACACGTAACAAAGCGAGCGGATCGCGATAACGCAACAACCCCGTCGGTACGCCGCTGAAGCACCCGATCTGCTTCTCTCGCCGGCAAATGCGAGCGTCAGGCGCTGCGGCTCTGCATCGACGTTTCCGGGCCTCTACTTTTCACGACGCAGAGCTATGTCGTGATAGCCTTGTGGATGGAAAGCAAACCAGGCGATGGCGAAATCATCCGCGTGATTGATCAGAAATTCACATACTGCCTGCATGACGCCATAAGGAATAATCTCAAGTGGCGACCATGAGGTAAAATCATTGAATATCAGATAGCCGCCCGGCCTCACTTTGTCCCAAGCCGCAGCGATATCTCTTGTTACGCTATCATAATCATGGCCGGCATCGATATATATCCAGTCGAAACTGCTGCGGTCGAAATCTTCGAGAACAAGCCACGATATGCCTTCGTGGAGGATAACCTGAGACGATGAAACGTAAGGTTCAAACCAGAGTTTGTCGAAGAGGGTGTAATTCGAGTCGATGAGATGGAGCTGTGCTGGCTCTGCGACCTGAAGCATATGCTTTGCGAAGGCGCCTCGTTGTGTGCCGACTTCCACGCCACGTCCGCCCTTCGGCAATCTCGCGATGAGGGTTTCCCGATTTGGCAGAAGGGTCGCTTTCTCCATAACGGCTTCCGGCAGCGTCGGAGGCGAATTGCCGGCGAAGCTCAGGATCGGAAGTTGTTGCGTGCCGGCGTGATAGGCCAATATGGCAGCTTGAGAGGAGATAATGGAGGCGTGAACCGCTTCGCCCAGTCGTCTTTCCAATTGTGCAACGAAATTGGCCAATTCAACTTGATTGATTTCATTGGGCATGAGGTTGCACCATCCTTTACGCAGCTCGACAAGCAAAAGTTGCGGTTACATGCCGGCGGCAGCCGAAAGGTCGGCGTGTAGCAAGCGGGTGACCGCATTATGCTGCATTATAGAGCGGTTCGGATCGGCATTACGTCGGTCGCTGGATTTAACGATCGGCGGCCACAGCTAGCAGTAAGCGAGGGCTGATTTGTGCGAAAATTCACCGTAAGCGATGCTACAGGTAAACTGACAGGCGGCTCGTCCTCTGTCCTGAAGCCTTTGGAATCAAACGCCGGGATCGTCTGGACGCCGCGGCGGGGCGGGGCGGTGCTCGACCACCGCCCGGCACCCCGTCACCGCCAGCCGGCGTCCATCCAGTAATTGTGCGCCGTGCACATCCGCGCATCCTCGGACGCGAGGAACAGCACCAGCGCGGCGATGTCCTCGGGCTCGATCCGCCCGTCGAGGCATTGCGCCGCGACGATCTCCGCCTCGCCCTCGGGCGTGTACCATTTCTCCTGGCGGGGCGTCTTGACGTTGCCCGGCACCACCGTGTTGACCCGGATGTTGTCGCGGCCGAGGTCGCGGGCGAGGCTGCGCGTCAGTCCCTCGATCGCCGCCTTGGCGGTCTGGTAGAGGACGAGGTCCTCCAGCCCGAGGTGCCAGCTGATCGACCCGAAATTGATGATCGATCCGCCGCCCGCCGCCTTCATCGCCGGGATCACCGCCTGCGCCGCGAAGAACTGGTGGCGCAGATTGACGTTCATCCGTTGGTCCCAATAGGCCGGCGTCACCTCGGCAACCGTGTGTCGATCGTCGTTCGCGGCATTGTTGACCAGCACGTCGACGCCGCCCAGCTCCGCCTGCAAGGCGGCGAACACCGACGCCAGCGCGTCGACATCGGTGAGGTCGAGCCGGCGGAACACCGGCACGTGCGCGACATCGCCCATCCGCTCGACCAGCGCGTGGCTGTCCGCCTCGGCGACGTCGACGAAGGCGACCTTGGCGCCCTGTCGCGCGAACGCCTCGACCAGCCCCGCGCCGATGCCCGAACCGCCGCCGCTGATGATCACCCGCTTGCCGCGCAGCGAGGGATAAAGCGCGCGCCGGTCGTTGCTGTCCACTGTCGTCTCCGTCGTGAGGGTCATGCGAGCAACCCGCGGCCGGCGAGATTGCGGATAAGCGAGGTCAGGCCGAACCGCCACGGCGGCGCGGCCTTCGAGGTGCTGACCGTGTTGACCAGCCGGCCGAGCCGCGGCGTCTCGATCGCCACCATGTCGCCGATCTTGTGGGTGAAGCCCTGGCCGGGCACGTCGCGGTCTTGCGTCGGCGCGAACAGCGTGCCGAGGAACAGCACGAGGCCGTCGGGATACTGATGCTCGCTCAACGCCTGGCGCAGCAGCTCCTCGGGATCGCGGCTGATCTGGTTCATCGAGCTGGCGCCGTCCAGCGTATAGCCGTCGGTGCCCTCGATGCGCAGCGTGATCTCCGCCCGGCGCACGTCGTCCATCGTGAAGTCGGCGTCGAACAGCCGCACGAACGCGCCCAGCGAGCAGGAGGCGTTATTGTCCTTCGCCTTGCCGAGCAGCAGCGCCGACCGCCCCTCGAAATCGCGCAGGTTGACGTCGTTGCCCAGCGTCGCGCCGACCGCGCGGCCATCGGGGCCGGCGAGCAGCACCACCTCGGGCTCGGGGTTGTTCCACGTCGAGTCCGAGCGGATGCCGACGTCCGCGCCCCAGCCGACCGTCGCCAGCACCGGCGCCTTGGTGAAAATCTCGGCATCGGGGCCGATCGCGACCTCGAGATATTGCGACCACAGACCCTCATCGATCAGCGCCTGCTTGAGCGCCGCCGCCTCGGGCGAGCCGGGCACCACCGCGCGCATGCTGCCGCCGATCCGCCCTTCCAGCCGGCTGCGCACCTCGGCCGCCGCGCCGGCATCGCCGCGCGCGCGCTCCTCGATGACGCGCTCCATCGCCGACACCGCGAAGGTGACGCCCGCCGCCTTGACGCATTGCAGGTCGATCGGGCTGAGCAGCCGCGGCAGTCCGTCGACCGACAGGCCGATCGCATCGAGCGCGCCGATCTCCTCGCCCTGCGCGTGATCGAAGGTGCCGCCGGCGACCAGCTCGGCGACGGTGGGGGCGACGCGCGCCATGTCATAGGCGATGCCGTCGACGACCAGCACCGGGCTCGGACCCGCGCCCAGATCGATGCGGCCGAGCCAGCGCGCGCTGCGCCAGTCGCTGCCGAGCGCGTCGGCGGGGTCGAAGGATATCGGCATTGGGCTCTTCTCCGGATCGGACGCGCCGGCCGATCGGACGTCGGTCGGCGGGCGCGGCGGTGACGCTGGCCCTGACGGCACGGCGACCGGCCCGGCGGGCGGGACATCGCCGATGCCCTCGCCCTTGCCGCGGCGTTCGCCGTCTTCCATCTCTCCCAGCTCGTTATCGCTACCATTAGCTTGCACAATCCGCGCCGCAAGCCGAAAGACACCGGGCCGACTAACCCCGCGCGTGCGCGCGGCGGGCCGATCATCCCCGCGCGTGCCGCGCGGCGGGCAGGCGCGGGCGCGCGGGTTGCGCATCGCGCCGCGCGCTGCTACGGGCACCGCTCGCACGGCGCGGACCTTCGTCTGCAGCCGCCATAGCTATTGACCGGAGTGTTTCAGTTCCATGCAGATCGTCGTCCGCGACAACAATGTCGACCAGGCCCTTCGCGTGCTTAAGAAGAAGCTGCAGCGCGAGGGCGTGTACCGGGAGATGAAGCTGCGTCGTCACTTCGAAAAGCCGTCGGAGCGCCGCGCGCGCGAACGCGCCGCCGCCGTCCGCCGCTCACGCAAGCTCGATCGCAAGCGCGCCGAGCGCGACGGTGCGCGCTAAGTCATCGTGACGACCGCGAACACGCCTTCCTCCGGATGCGTGTTCGCGCGAAGTTCGTGAATTCAACCGGTGACGGCCGGCCCGGCACCACAACTCCAGGTGCCCCAGATGTCGACCGTCACCGCCGTTCCATTGCGTCCCGTCAAGCGGACCTATCTCGTCTACCTCTGGGTAGGCATCGTCGTCGCCTGTCTCGCGGCCTTCCTCTTGGCGCGGCAGGGCGACGACTTCCTCACCCGCAACGCTCGTGCGAGCGGCGTGGTGACGACCCCGTCGGGGCTGCAGTATAAGGTCGTGCAGCCCGGCGCGCCCGGTGCCGCCAGGCCGACCGACAGCGACGTCGCGCTGATCAATTACGAGGGCAAGCTGCTCAACGGCACCACCTTCGACAAGTCGCAGCAGCCGACGCCGATGCCCGTCGCCGGCGTCGTCCCCGGCTTCTCCGAGGCGCTGAAGCTGATGCCGAAGGGCGCCAAATACCGCGTCTGGATCAAGCCCGCGCTCGGCTATGGCGCCGAGGCGAAGGGACCGATCCCCGCCAATTCGACGCTCGTCTTCGACATCGAACTGATCGACTTCCTGCCTGAAGCCGTCGTCCGCCAGATGCAGGCGCAGGCGCAGGCGCAGGCGCAGGGTGCGGGCGGTCCCGGTGGCCCCGGCGGCATGCCGCGTGGCGCGATGCCCCCGGGCATGCCCGGCGGCCGCTGATCCGCCAGCACGACGAAAAGCCGGCGCTGGACCATCCAGCGCCGGCTTTTTCATGTCCGCGATCGGCCTGCGCCGGGCAAAAAAATAGCGGCCCGAAGGCCGCTATTCCCTAGCCGAGGCTGACGGTCAGCTTAGTTGCTGTCCGCGTTGTCGTCGCTGTCGGCGACAACGACGATGCCCGCGACGACGGCAGCGGCCGCGATCAGGGCGATCACGATCCCGCCACCGGCGAGCTCGTTCTTCTTGGCCGAGGTCGAACCGGTGCGAACCGACTTCGACACCGACAGGCTGGCTGCGGGGTTCGCCGGAGCGGCAACCGCAGGAGCAACGGCCATAGTGGCGGCCGCAGCGGCCATGACAATCTTACCGAAACGCATGAAATAACTCCCTCTTGTGCTCGTCACTGGTTTGCATGGCAGAAGTATATAGACGCGACAACAGTTTAACCGCCCGCTTTCGGAATGGCCGGCGACCGTGGCGGCGACGCAACACGTCGCCGGATGCCGGTCACTCCGCGCGGGTCGCCTGCACCGTCCAGCGCGCGCTGCCCTCGAGGCCCAAAGCGGTGAGGATGCCCGTCTCATAAGCCCCGGTATCGACACCGATCCGATGGACCTGCTCGTCGAGCCCGGCGCTGATCGTATGGCCATGGACCACCATCTTATCGAGCGCGCGGTCGTGGTCGAGGAAGGGGTTGCGGATCCAGCGCAGGTCGGCGCCGCGTTGCGCGGTCAGCTCGGTACCCGGCCGCACGCCGGCATGGACGAAGACGTAATCACCGATCGTCACCATATCCTCGAACGATTCGAGGAACGCCTGATGCGCGGCGGGCACGCGGACGCGCATCGCCGCATGCAGCTCCTCATAATCCATCCGGTCGTAATCGGCGGCGTCGATCCCGTAGCTCATGATCGTCTCGCGCCCGCCGATCCGGCAGAACATGCGTAGCGCCTTGGGTTCGCCCTTGAGCGATTCGAGGAACACCTCCTCATGATTGCCGAGCAGGAAGCGCGTGTCGGGGCGCTCCGCCGCGAGCAGCCGCAGCCGCTCGATCACCGCCGCGGACGCCGGCCCGCGGTCGACGAGGTCGCCGAGGAAGACGATGGTCGTGCGCGCCGGGCCGCGCGCCCGGTCGTCCGCATCGATCCTGGCGAGCAATTGGTCGAGCAGATCGGCGCAGCCGTGGACGTCGCCGACCGCATAGACGCGCTCGCCCTCCGGAATGGCGGTCAGCGGCGTTACCGTGGAACGGCGCGCGTTGAGCAGCTTCTTGAGCATGGATTCCCGTCGATCGTGCCGAATGGCAGGTATACCCACGCAGGTCTGGCGGCAACAGCCTGAACCCCGCGTGAAAGTGGCTAGCCGACGAGCCTTAGCACATCGTGCACCGGCGAGGCGACCGGTGGTTGATCCGGCCAGATCCCACGCGTGTCGAGCACCGCCTTGTCGCGCCGCTCCTCGATCGGCACCGAGCGGAACACGTCGTGATCGACCAGCACGATCATGATCGGGCAGCATTCGATCGCGCTGTCGATGTCGATCAACGTCGCACCGGTGCCGTCGAACGCCTTGGGCAGGGTCGCGGCATAGGGTTCGACGATCCGCACCCGCTCGCCGAAGCGTTCGGCCAGCGCCTGCGCCACCTTGAGCGCCGGGCTTTCGCGGAAGTCGTCGATGTTCGCCTTGAACGCGAGGCCAAGGCAGGCGACCGGCGCGCCCGGCCGCGCCTCGATCAGCGCGCTCGCCTGCGCGACGACATGATCGGTCTTGCCGTCGTTGACCAGCCGCGCGGTGCGGATCAGCGGCGTATTGGCGGGATCGGCGTGGACGAGGAACCACGGATCGACCGCGATGCAATGACCGCCGACGCCCGGCCCCGGTTGCAGGATGTTGACGCGCGGATGGCGGTTGGCGAGGCGGATCACCTCCCACACGTCGACCCCCATCGTATCCGCGATCAGGCTGAGTTCGTTGGCGAAGGCGATGTTGACGTCGCGGAAGGCGTTTTCGGTCAGCTTGGTCATCTCCGCCGCGCGCGCGGTGGTGGTGACGCAGGCGCCGCGCACGAAGCGGCGGTAGAAGGTCAGCGCCTTGCGCGCGCAGCGCGGCGTGATGCCGCCGATGACGCGATCGTTGTCGATCAGCTCGACGAGGATGCGGCCGGGCAGCACGCGCTCCGGGCAGTAAGCGATCGCAACGTCGGCCGCCTCGCCGGCGCGGCCGGGTACGCGCAAATCGGGGCGCAGCTCGGCGAGCAGGTCGCGCACCCGCTCGGTGGTGCCGACCGGCGAGGTCGATTCGAGGATGATGGCGTCGCCCGGCTTGAGCACCGATGCGATCGTCGTCGCCGCCTGCAGCACATATGCGATGTCGGGCGCGTGGTCCTCGCCGAACGGGGTCGGCACTGCGATGACGAAGACGTCGGCGGGCTCGATCCGCGTCGACGCGCGCAGCGATCCGCGCGCCACCACGCCGGAGACGAGGCCGTCGAGATCGACCTCCTCGATATGGACGCGCCCGGAATTGACCGTCTCGACCACCGATTCGGTGACGTCGACGCCGAGCACCTTCGCCCCCGTCCGCGCGATCACCGCCGCGGTCGGCAGGCCGATATAGCCGAGGCCGAGAACGACGACCTTGAGTTCAGAGTCCGAAATCATCGGCGATGATCCTTGCGATCCGGGTGCTGGCCTGGCCGTCGCCGAACGGATTGTGGGCGCGCGCCATGGCGGAATAGGCAGCCTTGTCATCGAGAAGCGTGAACACTTCGGAAACGATGCGGTCTTCGTCGGTGCCGATCAAGCGTGCGGTGCCCGCCGCAACGCCTTCGGGCCGTTCGGTGGTGTCGCGCATCACCAGCACCGGCTTGCCGAGCGCGGGCGCTTCCTCCTGCACGCCGCCCGAATCGGTCAGCGCAAGGTCGCACAATTCGAGCGCACGGATGAAATGCGGATAGTCGAGTGGCGCGATCCGCGCGACATTGTCCGGCGTCCCCAGCCATTCGTCCATCACCGCGCCGACATTGGGATTGGGGTGCATCGGAAAGATCACCGCGACATCGTCGCGCGCCGCGATCCGCGCGATCCCGCGCGCGATCGCCGCCATGCCGTCGCCGAAATTCTCGCGGCGATGCGTGGTGACGAGGACGATGCGCTTCCCCGCGAACCGCGTCGCGAGCGGGTCGAGTTCGCCGGCCAGCGCCGGCGTCTCGGCGATGCGGCCGCGCGTCCAGAGCAGCGCGTCGATCACTGTATTGCCGGTGACATGAACGCCCGCGGTGACGTTCTCGCGCGCCAGCGCCGCCGCGGCGGTGTCGGTGGGCGCGAAATGCAGATCGGCGATCGGTGCGACGATGCGCCGGTTCACCTCTTCGGGCCAGGGCTGGTAGATGTCGCCCGAGCGCAGTCCCGCCTCGACGTGCGCGACCGGGATCTTGCGGTAATAAGCGGCGAGCGCACCGACCATCGCGGTCGCGGTGTCGCCCTGGACGACGACGCGATCGGGCCGCACCCGGTCCATCACCTCGCCCAGCCCGGTGAGCAGCCGCGCGGTCAGCCGGTCGAGCGACTGGCCCGGTTCCATCAGGTCGAGGTCGATGTCGGGGGACAGTCCGGCGATGGCGAGCACCTGGTCGAGCAGTCCGCGATGCTGCGCGGTGACGCAGGTCACCGTCTCCATGCCGCCCGCCGCCTGCAGCGCCCGCACGACGGGGAACAGCTTGATCGCCTCGGGGCGGGTGCCGAAGACGGTCAGGATCTTGGGGCGGCTGGCGCTGGTCATGCCGGCTAACTAGCGCCCGTCGCTTAATTTCGGACTAAGCCACAGGTCGGGCAGCCGGGGTCCTTGGGCAGCGTCAGCGTGCGGAAGCGCAGCGACAGCGTATCGGCGAGCAGCAGCTTGCCGGCGCTGTCCTCGCCGAAGGCATGGAGCGCGCGCAGCACCTCCAGCGCGGCGAGGCTGCCGATCGCCCCCGCCATCGGCCCCAGCACGCCATCCTCGGCGCAGCTCGCGCCGGGGCGGTCGGGATCGCTGCCGACGAAGCAGCGATAGCAGGGCTTGCCCGGCTCCCAGCCGCGGAACACGCCCAATTGCCCGTCGAACTGGCCGATCGCCGCCGAGACGAGCGGCACCCGCGCCGCATAAGCCGCATCGGCGACGATCAGCCGCGTCGCGAAATTGTCGCACCCGTCGAGCACCGCGTCGGCATCGGTGAGCAAAGCGGCGACGTTGCCGGCGTCGACCCGCACCGCCCGCGCCACCGCGACGACGTGCGGGTTGAGCCGCCGTGCCGCCGCCGCTGCCGTGTCCGCCTTGCCCGCGCCGATATCGGCGGTGGCATAGATCGTCTGGCGTTGCAGGTTGGACAGATCGACCGCATCGTCATCGACGATCGTCAGCCGCCCGATCCCCGCCGCGGCGAGATAGGGGATCGCCGGCGATCCGATCCCGCCCGCGCCGATCACCACGACATGCGCGGCGGCGAAGCGCTGCTGACCGGCGCCGCCGACCTCCTTCAGGACGATGTGCCGGGCGTAGCGGGTCAGTTCCTCGTCGGAGAGCGTCACGCCGGCCAGGAGAAGGTGAGGCTGGTCCGATACCAGATGTCGGCATCCGCCGCGCCGGGATCGATATTGCCGCGCGCCATGCTGGAGACGAGGCCGGCGGCATATTGCTCGACCGAGGGGCAGGCGATCGCCCGCGGCACCACCCGCTTGGGCTGGCCGCCGGGCCCGACCAGCACGGCAAGATCGACCTTGAGCACATAGCCCTGCGGCGACGGCGTCGCGGCGGTGCACCGCCCCGCCTTCACCTCGGCGCGGACGAAGCTCGACAGATTGGCACCATCGTCGGGATCCCGGCTGTAGGGCAGCGGATGCAGCGTGCTCCAATCCTGCGGCGGCATCGGCATGGGCGATGCACCGGCGAGCTGGGCGGCCAGGAGAATTGCTGTGATCATCGGCCGGTCGATCCGAACCCTCCGCTTCCACGGTCGGTATCGTCGAGCGCGTCGACGATTGCCAGCGTCGCGCGCTGAACCGGGGCGGGGACGAGTTGGGCGATGCGTTCGCCGCGCGCGATCGGGAAGGGCGCGTCGCCGAGGTTGATGAGGATCACCTTCACCTCGCCGCGATAGTCCGAATCGATCGTGCCGGGCGTGTTGAGACAGGTGATGCCGTGCTTGATCGCCAGCCCCGAACGTGGCCGCACCTGCACCTCAAAGCCTTCGGGGATCGCGATCGCGAAGCCGGTCGCCACCGCCGCGCGCGCACCCGGCGCCAGCGTCATCGCCTCGGCCGCCACCACGTCCATCCCCGCCGCGCCCGCGGTCGTATAGGCAGGCAGCGGCAGCCCCTCGCCGTGCGGCAGGCGGCGGAGGCGGATGGCGATGGCTTGGCTCATGCCGCAGGGCTAGCCTGCCTGCGCGAACAGATCAAGAACCGGACAGCGTCTCCGCGATCCGCTGCGCCAGCCGCCGGGCCACGTCGGCCTTGGGCAAGCGCTGCCAATGTTCGACGCCGTCGGCGGTGGCGAGATGCACGGTGTTGGCGTCGCCGCCGAACACGTCGCCCGACACGTCGTTGGCGACGATCCAGTCGGCGTTCTTGCGCAGCCGCTTGGCAACCGCCTGCTCGACGACGCGCTCGGTCTCCGCGGCGAAGCCGACCACCAGCCGCGGCCGCCGCGGCCCGTGCGCCAGCGTCGCGAGGATGTCCTCATTCTCGGCCAGCACCAGCGCCGGCGGCGCGTCGCCCTTCTTGACCTTCTGCGGCGCGGCGGCGACCCGCCAGTCGGCGACCGCGGCGACCATCACCGCGGCATCGGCGGGCAGCGCGTCCTGCACCGCGCTCGCCATCTCGGCCGCGGTGACCACGTCGACCCGCCGCACGCCCGCCGGCGTCGGCAGCGTCACCGGCCCGGCGACCAACGTCACCGCGGCGCCGAGATCGGCGAGCGCGCCGGCGATCGCGAACCCCTGCCGCCCCGACGAGCGGTTGGCGATATAGCGGACCGGATCGATCGGCTCGTGCGTAGGACCCGCGGTGACCAGCACGTGCCGGCCCGCCAGCGGCGTCGCGCGTGGCGCGAGCATGCGGTCGACCGCGGCGGCGATCGCCTCGGGCTCGGGCAAGCGGCCGGGGCCGAATTCGCCGCACGCCATCGCGCCCGCGTCGGGCTCCATCACCGTGATGCCGTCGGCGCGCAGCTGCGCGACGTTGCGGACGGTCGCGGCATGCTGCCACATCCGCACGTTCATCGCCGGCGCCGCCAGCACCGGCGTGTCGGTGGCGAGCAGCAAGGTCGTCGCGAGATCGTCGGCGAGCCCCCCGGCCATCCGCGCGAGCAGATCGGCGGTGGCGGGCGCGATGACGATCAGATCCGCCTGCCGGCTGAGCTGGATATGCCCCATCTCCGCCTCGTCCTTGAGGTCCCACAGGCTGGTATAGACCTGGTCCTCGCTCAACGCGGCGAGCGTCATCGGCGTGACGAAATGGCTCGCCCCCTCGGTCATCACGCAGCGCACCGCATAGCCGCGCCGGCGCAGCAGCCGGATCAGCTCGCACGCCTTATAGGCGGCGATCCCGCCGCCGACGATCAGCAGGATACGCGTCATCGAACGATCCTCTTCACCGTGATCCGCCGCCGGTCGCTCACCGCCGCCAGCAGGTCGCGCGCGCCATCGGGCACGAAGACGAGGCCGACGAGCAGCAACGGCGCCACCAGCAGCCCCCAATAGAAGGTATCGACCCGCCCGAAGACGCTCAGCACCGCGGCATAAGCGGCGATCACGACCAGCACGCGCAGCCCGAGCACGTCACGCCACGCCGCCCAGCCGAACAGCGCCAGCCCTACCAAGGGCGCGGCGAGCCACAAGGGCACGATCATCAGCGCGGTCGACAGCGTCATCGTCCGCACGAAGAAGCCGAAGCCGAGATGCCCCGACCAGCCCGGCGACTGCGGATCGAGCGGCCCTACCACCTCGGCCACCGCATGCGCGTGCGCCGCCAGCGCCAGCGCCAGGATCGCCCCGGCGATGACCCACGCCGCGCCCTCGCGCCGGTCGCCGCCGGCGAGCGCCAGGATCGCCATCAGCAACAGATACAGCCCCGCGGTCTCGCGGATCAGCGCCGCCGACAGGCCGAAGGCGACCGCGGGCAGCCATTGCTCGTCGCGATGCACCGCCAGCGACAGCGCGATCAGCAACCCCGCCCAGATCTCGTGGAAGGCGATGAGGTCGCGTTGCACGAATGCCATCAGCCCCGCGGCGAGCAGCACCATCGCGACGATCCGCGGCGGCGGCCGCGCAAACGCCGGCGCCAGCCGCCGATACCAGGCGAGTGCCACCGCCGCGGCCAGCACGTAGAGCAATATCACGACGATCGCATGCGGCACCGCCGCCTGCACCATCGCCAGCGTCGGCAGGCGGAAGGTGACGAACGGCTTGAGCGGGTAATCGCCGGCGCGCATCGCATCCGCCGCGGTGGCGTAATAGCCGCCGCCATGGCGCACGTTGGCGACGATCGTCTCGTACAGCACGACATCGGCCTGATCGTCGCTGCGCCGCGCGGCATCGCCGCTCGCCGCCGCTGGGACCGGCGCGGCGAAGACGAGCAGGCACGCGAGCAGCAGCAACGCCAGCGCGACCAGCGCCGCCGCGGCGTTGCGCGGCGCCAGCCCGGCGAACCGCGACGGCTGCGCCAGCCACAGCGGGGCGGGGACGCGCCGCATCATCGCCTCAATGGACGACCAGCCAGGTCGCGACGACGCTCGCCGCCGCACTGGCCGCCGCGACCGCGGCATAGCGCCAGCCGCCGCCGATCCGCACCACCTCGATCTCGCGCAGCGGCGGGGCAGGGGGCTCGCCCCCCGGCGCCGGATAGCGCGCTTCGATCCGCCGGATCAGTTCGGGCAGGCCGGCGATCGTCTTGACGTCGGCGATCAGCCGGTCGGCAATCGCGGCTTCCGGGCCCAATTCGGTGCGGATCCACTCGCGCACGAACGGCGCCGCCGATTCCCACAGATTGATATCCGGATCGAGCCGCGTCGCGACCCCCTCCACCATCACCATCGTCTTCTGCAACAACAACAAATGCGGCTGCGTCACCATGTCGAAGTCGCGCGTGATCGAGAACAGCCCGTCGAGCATCATCCCGATCGACATGTCCTTGACCGGCAGCCCGCGCATCGGCTCGCCGACCGCACGAAGCGCCGTCGCGAATTCGGCGACATTGTGATGGCTCGGCACATAGCCCGCCTCGAAATGGATCTCGGCGACGCGGCGGTAATTGCCGGTGATCAGCCCGTAGAGGATCTCCGCCAGCCACACCCGCGCGCGCCGGTCGATCCGCCCCATGATACCGAAGTCGATCGCCGCGATGCGATTGCCGGGCAAGGCGAACAGATTGCCCTGATGCATGTCGGCGTGGAAGAACCCTTCCGCGATCGCCTGCCGCAGGAACGCCTGCACCAGCGTGTTGGCGAGCTTGGGCAGGTCGTAGCCCGCCGCGACCAGCGAAGCGCGATCCGACAGCTTGATCCCGTCGATCCATTCGACGGTCAGAACCCGCGCGGTCGAGCGCTGCCAGTCGATCGCCGGCACGACGAAATCGGGCTCGGCGGTCATCGATTCGGCGAGTTCGGAGGCGGATGCCGCCTCGCGCCGGAAGTTCAGCTCGCGCGCGGTCCAGCGCTTGAAATTCTCCACCGTCAGCCGCGGCCGCAGCCGCCGCGCCTCGATGCTCATCCCTTCGAGCTGCGCCGCCGCCCATTCGTAGGTCGCGATCGCGCGGGTGAAATCCGCCTCCACGCCGGGGCGCAGCACCTTGACCGCGACGGTCCGCCCGTCGGTGGTGATCGCGCGATGCACCTGCGCGATCGACGCGGCGCCGACCGGTTCCTCCTCGATGCTCGCGAACAGGTCCGACGGCGGGCGGCCGAAGCTGCCCTCCATCGCCGCGGCGATCGTCGCATAAGGGACGGGCGGCAGCTGATCCTGCAACCGCAGCAGGTCCTGCGTCGCCTCCTCGCCGACCAGATCGGGTCGGGTGGCCAACGTCTGCCCGAGCTTGATCGCCGCCGGCCCGATCGCCTGGAAGGCATCGGCATAGCGCGGCACCTTGGGCACCCGCGCGCCCAGCCGCGCGACCCGCGCCAGCCGCCGCACCGGCGCCGGCGTATTGGGATCGCGCTCGATCCCGCGCAGCGCACCGTGCCGCGCGAGGATGCGCCCCCATTTCAGGAGCCGCCAGACGTGGACGACCGAGGCGGTCATGAAAAAAGCCCCTCCCATTCAGGGGAGGGGTTGGGGTGGGGAACACGAGCGATCGTGTCGATGAGAAGTCGCCCACCCCCAACCCCTCCCCTGGAGGGGAGGGGCTTGATTGAGCGCCCCATCAAATCTTCCACCCGGAGTGGATCGCGACCAGCCCGCCCAGGATCGGTTCCGCCTTGGTCCGCACGAAGCCGGCATCGGCGATCATGCCCTTGAACGTCGGCATGTCCGGAAAGCGCCGGATCGATTCGATCAGATAGCGATAGCTGTCGGCATCCTGCGCGAGCAGCTGCCCCAGCTTCGGCACCATCTTGTGCGAATAGCCGTCATAGACTTCCTTGAACCCCGGCCAGGTCGTCGTCGAGAACTCGAGGCAGAAGAAACGCCCGCCGCGCCGCAGCACGCGATGCGCCTCGCGCAGCGCCTTGGGAATGTCGGTGACGTTGCGGATGCCGAAGGCGATCGTATAGGCGT
Organism: Sphingomonas sp. CD22; assembly: GCF_034556155.1. NCBI lineage: Bacteria > Pseudomonadati > Pseudomonadota > Alphaproteobacteria > Sphingomonadales > Sphingomonadaceae > Sphingomonas > Sphingomonas sp. CD22. The sequence goes on from NZ_JAYDYX010000004.1 coordinate 29,045, forward strand.
CGAAGAAGCGGTCGGGGAAGGTCAGCGTCTCGGCATTGGCCTCGGTCCACACCAGCCCGTCGATACCCCGCTTGGCGGCGCGTTCCATGCCGACTTCCAGCATCGCCGGGTTGATGTCCGCCACCGTCACCGAGGCGCCCGATGCGGCGAGGCGGAAGGCGATGTCGCCGGTGCCGCCCGCCATGTCGAGGATCTGCTGCCCCTCCTGCGGCTGGACCCGCCGGACGAAGCGGTCCTTCCACAACCGGTGCATGCCGCCCGACATCGCATCGTTCATCAGGTCGTAGTTCTTGGCGACGCTGGAGAAGACGCCGCCGACGCGCGCGGTCTTCTCGTCGGGGGCGACGTCCTCGTAGCCGAAGGATACGGTTCCGGTGGTGGCGGTGTCGGTCATGCCACCGCCCTAGCCGCCGCTTGTGGCGGGGGCAAACGCAACCTAGCTGTTTGACGTGCCAGAACTCCCCGAAGTCGAAACCACCGTCCGCGGCCTCACCCCCGTGCTCGCCGGCCAGCGCCTGACCCTCGTCGAGCCGCGCCGCGCCGACCTGCGCAAGGCGATCCCGCCCGACCTGCGCCAGCGGCTCACCGGCGCCACCGTCACCGCGCTCGGCCGCCGCGCCAAATACGGCATGATCGACACCGACCGCGGCGATACGCTGATCTTCCATCTCGGCATGTCCGGGCGCTGGCGCGTCGACCCCGCCGAGCGCCTCGTCCACGACCATCTGCTGATCGGGACGGGGGAAGGGCGCAGCCTCGCGCTCAACGACCCGCGGCGCTTCGGCTTCCTCGATCTCGTCGCGACCGACGCGCTCGCCGCTTATCCCCCCTTCGCCGCGATGGGGCCGGAGCCGCTGGGGGAGGATTTCACCGGCGCCTATCTCGGCGCGGCGCTCAAGGCGCGCGCCGCGCCGATCAAGGCGATGCTGCTCGACCAGCGTATCGTCGCCGGCCTCGGCAACATCTACGTCTGCGAGGCGCTCCACGTCGCCCGCATCGCGCCGACCCGCGCCGCCGGCCAGATCGCGCTGCCGCGACTCGACCGGCTCGCGGTGGCGGTGCGCGAGGTGCTGCTCGCCGCGATCGACGCGGGCGGCTCCACCTTGCGCGACTATGCCCGCCCCGACGGCGAGCTCGGCTATTTCTCGAAGCAATTCCTCGTCTACGGCCGCGAGGGCGAACCCTGTCACTGCGGCGGCACCGTCAAACGCCGGGTGGATAGCGGCCGGTCGACCTTCTATTGCCCGAAATGCCAGAAGAGTTGATGCCCGCCGCCCAACTTCGCCGGGATGACGAAACCGAGAGGGCGGGGTATGAGGAGGAACGAGGCGCAAAACGCCCCGCAACGGTTGACCCCGACCCCCGGCTTCGCTAAGGGCGCTGCCTTCGAGAGGGCGTAGGGTGATCCGGCGCCTCTTCTGACATCGACCAATCTACTCGCAAGGACGTACCGAATGGCGAATACGCCGCAAGCCAAGAAGCGCATCCGTCGCAACGATCGCCGCGCCGAAATCAACGGTAACCGCATCGGCCGCATCCGTACCTTCATCAAGAAGGTCGAAGCGGCACTGGCGTCGGGCGACAAGGCTGCGGCGGACACGGCACTCGCAGCGGTGCAGCCCGAGCTGCAGCGCGGCGTCGCCAAGGGCGTCCTCCACAAGAATACCGCGAGCCGCAAGTTCTCGCGCCTGACCAAGGCGGTCGGCACGCTCGCATAACCCTTACTTTATAGTAAGTTTAGACCCGTCGGGACGTATGTCCCGGCGGGTTTTTTGATGTCCGGAACGGGCGCAAAAGGAACGAACCGGGAAAGCGAGGAAATACCGCGATTCGTGCCGAGCCCCCTCGGCGCGAGATGCGTGATGCCCCCGGTAAAATCTCACGATTTCAACGGCTTATGCGATTTCTGGACGCGTTTCTGCGGGCTTCGGGCTGTCAATCCCGTTTATTTCACCAATGTGACCCAGGCAGGGGTTGATCGACTCGGCCCAGGCTTCATAACTCGACTCCACCGCAGCGATGTTCATCGCAGTCGGGGACCTGAACAGCGTGGGCATGCCGGACGGCCGTTGGCCGTAAGGGGGATTTGTCTGTCTTGAATACGGCCGCCGGGCGACATTTCGTCGCTTCCGGCAACGAAGGGGTATGCGTTGAACGATCGACAGGCAGCGGCAGTGACGGAGACTGAGGCGCAGCGCGCCTGGGCTCGCGTCCGCTGCAACCTGCGCGAATCCGCCGGCGCGCGGCTCTTCGAGCAATGGCTCAAGCCGATGGAGCTGATCGAGGACGGCGACCCCGAATCGATCCGCCTCGGCCTGCCGTCGGCGTTCATGACCAACTGGGTCCGCAACCATTACGCCGACCGGCTGCTGCTCGAATTCCGTGCGCTGTTGCCCGACGTGCGCGGCGTGTCGATCGAGACGCGCCTCGCCGCCCCGGTCGCGATCAAGCTGGTCGCCGAGACGCCCGAGCCCGTCGCTGCCGCGGTCGCCGCTGCGCCCGCACCGGCGCCGGTGGTCGCGCCGCTCCGCCCGGCCGCCGAGCGCCCGCCGCTCGACGCGCGCTTCACCTTCGACCGATTCGTCGTCGATGCCGCCAACCGCGTCGCCTTCAACGCCGCGCGCATGCTCGCCGAGCCCGGCGTGCCCCGCTTCAGCCCGTTGTTCCTCCATTCGGGGACGGGGCAGGGCAAGACGCATCTGATGCACGCGATCGGTCACGCCTTCCTCGCCGCGCATCCCGACGCGACCGTGTTGTGCATGTCGGCCGAGCGCTTCATGTTCGATTTCGTCGCGGCGATGCGCGCGCGCGACACGCACAGCTTCAAGCAGCGCCTGCGCGGCGCCGACCTGCTGCTGATCGACGACCTCCAGTTCATCGCCGGCAAGGACGCGACACAGGAGGAGTTTTTCCACACGGTCAACGAGATCATGAGCGCCGGCAAGCGCCTCGTCATCTCCGCCGACCGCTGCCCGCAGGCGCTGGACGGGGTCGAGGCGCGGATCGTCAGCCGCATGTCGGTCGGCCTCGTCGCCGACATCAAGGCGCCCGACCTGACGTTGCGCCGCACTATACTGGACAGGAAACTTGCAGACCTGCCCGAGGCGAAGGTCCCCAACGAGGTGCTCGACCTGCTCGCGGCGCGCATCCACGCCAACATCCGCGAGCTGGAGGGCGCGCTCAACCGCGTCGTCGCTTATGCGCAGCTCACGGGCGATCGCATCGACCTCGATTTCGCGGTGGCGACGCTCGGCGACGTGCTCAGGGGCGCGCAGCGCCGGGTGACGATCGACGAGATCCAGAAGCTGGTCAGCCAGCATTTCGAGCTGAAGCCGCTCGACCTCGTCTCCGCGCGCCGCAGCCGTGCGGTGGCGCGCCCGCGCCAGATCGCGATGTATCTCGCCAAGCGCCTGACGACGCGCTCGCTGCCCGAGATCGGCCGCAAGTTCGGCGGCCGCGACCATTCGACCGTCATCCACGCCGTCCGCAAGATCGAGGAGCTTCGCGACCAAGACCGCGACATCGACGCCGCCGTCCGCACGCTGATGCGCGAACTGGAGGCGTAACGGCGGCGCCGGCGCTAAGAGCGCTGTTCCCGCCTTTCACGGAGGGGAGGGACTAGAGTACCAGCCCCATCGCCTCCTGCGCGCGGCGCAGCACCGGCACCGCCAGCGCCCGCGCCTTCTCCGCACCCTTCTCCAGGATCGCATCGATCGCGCTGCGGTCGTCGAGCAGCCGCACCATCTCGTTGCGGATCGGCCCGAGCGTCGCCACCGCAAGATCGGCGAGGTCGGGCTTGAACGCGCCGAACCCCTTGCCGGCATAATCCGCCAGCACGTCCGCCGGCGTCCGGTCCGCGAGCGCGGCGAAGATCGTCAGCAGGTTGCGCGCCTCCGGCCGCTCCGCCAGTTCCTCGACGGTCGCCGGCAGCACGTCGGGATCGGTCTTCGCCTTGCGGAACTTGTCGGCGATCACCTCGTCCGGATCGATCAGCTTGACCACCGATTGCTCCGACGGGTTCGACTTGGACATCTTCGCCGAGGCATCGCGCAGCGACATGATCCGCGGCGCCGCGGCGCTGACCAAGGGCTCGGGCAGGGTGAACAGATCGGTGGCGTAATCGCCGTTGAACTTGGTCGCGATGTCGCGCGCCAGCTCGAGATGCTGCTTCTGGTCGTCGCCGACCGGCACGTGCGTCGTATTGTAGAGCAGCACGTCCGCCGCCATCAGCACCGGATAATCGTACAGCCCGACGCTCGCGCCCTCGCGGTTCTTGCCGGCCTTGTCCTTGAACTGCGTCATGCGGTTTAGCCAGCCGACCCGCGCGACATTGTTCAGCAGCCACGCCATCTCGCTATGCGCGGGCACGCGCGCCTGGTTGAACAGGATCGAGCGGTCGGGATCGATCCCCGCCGCGACCAGGGTCGCGGTCATCTCGATCGTGTTGGCGCGCAGGTCCGCGGGCGCGATCCACTCGGTCAGCCCGTGCAGGTCGGCTATGAAATACAGCGTCTCGCCGCCCTCGGCCTGGATCGCATCCTGCTGCGCGACCCATTGCTTCACCGCGCCGAGATAATTGCCGAGGTGGAGATCGCCGGTGGGTTTGATACCGGACACGACACGCTTGGTCATCGGGACGAGGCTCTGCGACGGAGGAGGGAACGAAGATCGGCGAGGCGGAACGCGCCGGTGGCGAAACAGGCGATCGTATAGATCGCGACGCCCGCGCCGACCAGCACCGCGAGCGCCGCACCGCGGACCGGCAGCGAGCCGGTCAGATAGGGATCGACCAGCGGCGCGACCAGCAGCAGCGCCGCGCCCATCAGCAGCGCCGACAGCGCGAGCCGCGGCAGCTTGCGCTTGACCTGCGGATCGAGCGCGAAATGGCCGCGACGGGCGAGGACGAAATAAAGCGACGCGACGTTGACGGTCGAGGCGATCGCGGTCGACAGCGGCGGCCCGATCTGGCCGAGGTTCCACGGCGCGAGGCTGGGGATCAGCACCAGATTGCCGACGAGGTTGATCGCCACCGAATAGAGCGCGAGGCGCAGCGGCGTCTTCGTATCGGAGCGTGCGTAGAAACCGGGCGTCAGCACCTTGACCAGCACATAGCTCGGCAGCCCGAGCGAGAAGGCGGCGAGCGCCTGCGCGGCGCGAACGCTGTCGCTGGCGACGAATGCGCCATGCTGGAACAATCCGCGCACGATCGGCTCCGCCGCGAAGACGAAGGCGGCGGTGGCGGGCAAGGTCAGGAACAGCGCCAGTTCGAGCCCGCGGTTCTGCATCTCCATCGCCTCGCTATCGCGCCCTTGCGACAGCAGCCGCGAGACGACGGGCAACAGGATGGTGCCGAGGCCGATGCCGATCATGCCCAGCGGCAGCTGGTTTAGCCGGTCGGCGTAATAGATTGCGGAGATCGATCCCGCCGCCAGCAGGTTGCCGGCGAGCGCGGTGGAGATCGCGAGGTTGATCTGCGCCGCACCCGCGCCGGCCGCGGCGGGGATGATCAGCTTGAGCATCCGCCGGACGTCGTCGTCGATCCGCGGCCGGCGCAGCTTGAGGCTCACGCCGGCTTGCCGGCACGCCCACCAGAGCCAGGCGAGCTGCAACACGCCACCGACGGTGACCGAGATCGCCTGCGCGCGGGCGGTCGCATAGGGATCGCCGCCGTGGAAGAAGATCAGGCTGCCGACCATCGCGACGTTGAGCAGGATCGGCGCCGCGGCATTCACCCAGAACCGGTCGAGGGAGTTGAGGATGCCGCCGAGCAGCGACACCAGCGAGATCAGCATCAGATACGGGATGGTGAAGCGCGACAGCGACACCGCGAAGGCGAATTGCTCGGCGCTGGGATGCTGCCGCTCGAACCCACCCGACAGGGCCCAGGTGACCGGATAGGCGGCGACCAGCATCGCCGCGGTGAACAGCAACAGCACCGGGAACAGCACCGCCATGGCGCGCTCGGCGAAATCCACCCCCGCCGCGGTGCCGCCGCCCTCTGCCACCTTGCGGTTGAACAGCGGGATGAACGCAGCCGAGAACGCGCCTTCCGCGAAGAGCGCGCGGAACATGTTGGGCAGGCGGAAGGCGACGAAAAACGCATCGGACGCGAAACCCGCGCCGACATAGGAGGCCTGCAACGTATCGCGGACGAGCGCCAGCACCCGGCTGGCGAGCGTCAGCCCGCCCACCGAGCCGAGCGCCTTCGTCAGATTCACCCGCTTGCGCCCCCCGCCTGATGGATCAGGCGTGACCGACGTCGCTGACCGAGAAGGCGCCGTTCTGCTCGGCCTGCTGCAGATAGAGCTGCGCGAAATCGATCGGCTCGAGCAGCAGCGGCGGGAAGCCGCCGTCGCGCACGCAATCGGCGAGCACGCGGCGCGCGAACGGGAACAGCAGGCGCGGCGCTTCGCCGAGCAGGAACGGCTGCACCGCATCGGCGGGTACGTTGCGCAGGCCGAACAGGCCGGCATAGGTCAGATCGACGATGAACGCGGTCTGGCCCTCGACCTCGGCCTTGACGTCGATCTTCAGCAGCACCTCGTGCACCTCTTCGCCGACCTGGGCGGTGCCGATGTTGAACTGGACGTCGATCGCGGGCGGATTGGCGTTCTGGAAGATGCCCGGCGCATTGGGGTTCTCGAACGAGAGATCCTTGACGTATTGCGAGATCAGGCCGGCGGCGGGGGCGGTGTCCGCGCCGTTGAGCGGCGACTGGGTATCGATCGAAGTGCCGTTGTCCTGGTCGGCCATAAGAATGATCCTCGAATGAAGCGGAAAAGAGGGGACCGAAGCCGCATGTCGGGCGTTCGATGCCTTTGGCGCCCGCGCCTAGCAGCGCCCGAACCGGGTTTCAACGGGCTGGGTCGAAAAGCCTGGGGGGCAAAAGCCCCGGTTTGAATTGAAGGGGTTTTGGGCCTATGTATCGATCAAGATCGGAGGCACGGTGTTTTACGTAGTTCTACTCGCGATGGTGGCGGCGTTCCTGGCGCTGCGCCTGTACAGCGTGCTCGGCAAACGCACCGGCCACGAACAGCAGCCGCTGCCGCGCGCTGCCGACGATCGCCCCGCCGCGGTCGCACTGGCGCCGCGCCCGATCGATGCCGCGATCGAATCGCGTGAGCCGGTCAACCGCAACATCGAGCCGCGCGCCGAAGCGGGCCTGCGCGCGGTCATCGCCGGCGAGCAGGGCTTCGACGTCAACCAGTTCCTGTCCGGGGCACAGGCCGCTTATCGCATGACGCTGGAAGCCTATTGGGCTGGCGACGAAGCGACGCTGGCGGATCTCGCGGAACCCGATGTCGCGCGCGCCTTCGGCGATGCGATCGCCGCCCGCCGCGAGGCCGGCGAGACGCTGGAGAACCGGCTGGTCTCGATCGAGCGCGCAGTGATCGCCGACGCTTCGCTCGACGGTCGCGACGCGCGCATCACCGTCCGCTTCGACGCCGACATCGCCGCGGTCACCCGCGACGCCGAAGGCCAGGTCATCGCCGGTTCGCTGACCGACGCGGTCGAGACCCACGACGTCTGGACCTTCGCCCGCACGCTCAAGAGCCGCGACCCCAACTGGAAGCTGGCGGACACCGACGAGGAATAAGGCGCGCGATCGCTTGGGGCTCGTTGATAAAGGCCGCCCGCATTCCTCTTCAGGTTCGTCACCCCGGACTCGTTCCGGGATCCACCGGGCCGCCCGCGAATGGTGTCGCCTCAAGCCTTTCCCCTCGCCGCAGGGTGCACCCCGGAACAAGTCCGGGGTGACGCGGTGGGGTTGGGAAGCCACTAAGGCGATCGACATTCAGGCAAATTCCTCCCCCGCCAGGGGGAGGTGGCGCGGCGAAGCCGTGACGGAGGGGGAGGACACGGAACAGACGTTTTCCTTTCCTCCCCCTCCGTCATGCCTGCGGCATGCCACCTCCCCCTGGCGGGGGAGGACTTACCTCCCTACGATGAACGTCGATCCCGCCTGATTCATGCAACAGCCGTAGAACCACACCCGCTACCAGACCGCCTCCGACCGCTGTCCTACACCCACCGCGCTCTGCTATGCCGCCACGATGCCGGCCGACCTCCCCACCCGCCGATTACGACAGGAATGGAAACGATCCCCCGCGATCGTTTCCGTTAAGGTGTCCATCTTGTCCATGTCGTCCAACACGCCGCGCCGCATTTGCGAACGCTTAGCCCTTGTCGCCACCCGCCCGCTTCGGCACAGCCGCACCTTTCCGCAGGCAGTTGGCGGACATACGGGGATCAGGATGACCGGTAATCGCGTATTCGCCAGCATCGCGCTGGCTCTGGCCCTCAGCGCGTGCGGCGGCCGCGTCGTGCCGCTCGGCACCGACACCCCGCCACCGCGCCAGCCGGGTCGGCAGCCGACCAGCCAGCCCGGCCGCCCGGCACCCCGCCCGAGCGGCCCCGGCCAGCAGATCGCCAGCGGCCGCAGCTTCGACGGTCGCATCCAGAGTGCGACGCCCCTGCTCGCCGCGCCCGTCGTCGCCAATCCCGGTTCGACGACTGCCGCCACCGCCGGCATCGTCCCCGGCCCGAACCTCGCGACGCTGCCGATCACCGAGGCGCAGGCCGAGGCGGCGCGGCAGGCGTTCCTCACCAGTTGCCCGGGCCTGATGCGCCGCACCGACGCGTCCGGCCTCACCCGCGGCACCGACTGGCAGGCGGCCTGCGCCGCCGCCGCCGGCGTGCCGCGCGGCGGCGCGCGGGCCTTCTTCGCCGGCTATTTCGAAACGGTACAGGTCGGCGACGGCAAGGCCTTCGCCACCGGCTATTACGAGCCGGAGATCGCCGCCTCGCGCGATCGCCGCGCCGGTTACACCGTGCCGATCTACGCCCGCCCCAACGACCTGATCGACGTCGATCTCGGCAAGTTCAGCGATGCGCTGAAAGGCAAGAAGATCCGCGGCCGCGTTCAGGGCAGCACTTTCGTGCCCTATTACGACCGCGCCGCGATCAACACCGGCGTGCTCGACGGCAAGGCGCCGGTGCTCGCCTGGGGCGCCGACGAGGCGTCGGTGTTCTTCCTCCAGATCCAGGGTTCGGGTCGGCTGCGCCTGCCCAATGGCGAGATCATGCGCGTCGGCTACGATACGCAGAACGGCCGAGACTATACCGGCATCGGCGCGTTGATGAAGGCGCGCGGGCTGCTCCAGCCTGGCCAGACCTCGATGCAGGGCATCGTCGCCTGGCTCCGCGCCCATCCCGAGGAAGGTCGCGCGATCATGGCGGAGAACAAGAGCTTCGTCTTCTTCCGCGAACTCGACACGCCGCCGGTCGGCGCGATGGGCTATGTCGTCAACGGCGGGGTCAGCGCCGCCGCCGACGTCAAATACGTGCCGCTCGGCGCGCCGGTGTTCCTGTCGATGGACCGGCAGGACGCCAGCGGCCTGTGGGTGGCGCAGGATACCGGGGGTGCGATCAAGGGCGCCAACCGCTTCGATACCTTCTGGGGCGCGGGCGCGGTGGCGGAGGCGACCGCGGGCGGCATGGCGGCGCGCGGCACCGCCTTCCTGCTGCTGCCGATCGGCACGCTCGCGCGAACGCAGCCGCAACGCTACATCCCCGATCCGTCGGTTTATGGGACAGCGGCCGGTGCGCCAGCTCAACCCTGACGAGGCCGATCTCTGGGCGCGCGTGATGGCGACGGTGAAGCCGCTGCGCGCGGTCGCCGCGCCTGCGCGCCCGGCGCCCGCCCCGGCCGCGCCGGCGCCGCCCAAGGCGACCAAGCCGTCGAAGGCGCTGACCCGCGCGATGGCGGTCCGCCCGTCGCCGCCCAAGCCCGTCGCCGCACCGCCCCCGCCGCGCCAGAACACGCTCGACGGCAGCTGGGACAAAAGGCTGACCCGCGGCATCGTCAGCCCCGACAGCTCGATCGATCTCCATGGCCATACCTTGAGCTCGGCGCACGCGATGCTCGACGACGGCCTGTCGCGCGCGATCGCCCGCGGGGACCGCGTCCTGCTGCTGGTGACGGGCAAGCCGCCCCGCCCGGAAAGCGAGCGCCCCCACGCCAGGGGCGCGATCCGCGCCGCGATCGCCGACTGGCTCGCGGCGTCGCGCCACGCCGATGCGATCGCCGCGGTCAGGGGCGCCCACCCGCGCCACGGCGGGCAGGGGGCGCTGTACATCGTGCTGCGGCGGGGGAAGACCTAGAGCTGGGCGACCCGTCCGATGACATCCGCATAGACCGCCGTCAGCGTTTCCAGATCCCTTACCGCGACCGCCTCGTCGACCTGATGCATCGTCGCATTGACCAGCCCGAATTCGACGGTCGGGCACAGCCGCGACAGGAAGCGCGCATCCGATGTGCCGCCCGAGGTCGACAGCTCCGCGACCAGCCCGGTCTGCGCCTCGATCGCCGCGCTCACCACCGCGGTCCACGGCCCCGGCGCGGTGAGGAACGCCTCGCCCGACACCTTGCCGGTCACCACCGCGCCCGGCGCATGTTCCTGCACCAGCGCGGTCACCCGCTCGACCAGTTCGTCGCCGCGCTGACCGTCGTTGAAGCGGATGTTGACCCGCGCCTCGGCCCGCGCCGGGATGACGTTGTGCGCCGGATTGCCGACCGCGATATCGGTGATCTCCAGGTTCGACGGCTGGAACCAGTCGTTGCCGTGGTCGAGCCCCATGTCCTGCAACGCCGCCAGCGCCTTGGCGAGCTTGCCCGCCGGATTGTCGGCGAGATGCGGATAGGCGACATGCCCCTGCCGCCCTGCCACGACGATCCAGATATTCACCGAGCCGCGCCGGCCGATCTTCACCATGTCGCCGAGCTGGCGCACCGAGGTCGGCTCGCCGACGAGGCACAGGTCAGGCGCGATGCCGCGCGCCGCCATCCGCTCGATCAGCGCCGGGGTGCCGAACGTCGCCGGCCCTTCCTCGTCGCCGGTGACGAGCAGGCTCAGCGTCGGTCCGCTCGCGTGCGCCGCCGCGGCGACGAAGGCGGCGACCGCGCCCTTCATGTCGACCGCGCCGCGCCCGTAGAGCAGATCGCCGCGCACCTCGCCCGACCACGGCGAGCCGGTCCAGCCCGCGCCCGGCGGCACCACGTCGACATGGCCGGCGAAGGCGAGATGCTGTCCTGCGCCCGCGCGCACCGCGATCAGATTCTCGACCGGCCCGTCCGGCGCCTCGCCGACGACGAACCGATCGACGTCGAAGCCGGCCGCGACCAGCGCCGCGTCGAGGACGTCGAACACCGCGCCGCGCGCCGGCGTGACGCTCTCCGCCCGCAGCAGCGCCTGCGCCAGCGCGACGACATCGGTCACGCGGGTTGCTGCTCGTATTGCTGGATCACCCAATCCTCTTCCTGTGCGCCGGCGATCCAGTCCTGCATGAACGGATGGCGGACCACCGCATCGATGTAACCGGTGGCGAAGCGCGCGATCGGCAGCTGGTAGGTGATGATCCGGGTCACCACCGGCGCATACATGATGTCCGCCGCGCCGAACTGGCCGAACAGGAAGTCGCCGTCGCCACCGAAGCGGGCGCGCGCCTGCGCCCACAATTCCATGATCCGCGCGAGATCGGCGAGCACGTCGTCGTCGGGGCGCCTGGCCGGGAAGACCTGGCGGATGTTCATCGCATGTTTGCGACGCAGCGCGGTGAAGCTCGAATGCATCTCCGCCGCCATCGACCGTGCCATCGCGCGCGCAGCCTCGTCGGCGGGCCAGAAGCGCTCGCGGCCGACCTTGTCGGCGAGATAGTCGACGATGGCGAGACTGTCCCACACCACCGCCTCGCCGTCCCACAGGATCGGCACCTTGCCCGACGATGGCGCGAATTCGGCGCCCTCGCGGCGGCGGTCCCATTCCGCGTCGTAGAGCGGCACGACGACCTCCTCGAACGGAAGCGCCGATTGCTTGCACGCCAGCCAGCCGCGCAGCGACCAGCTCGAATAGGCCTTGTTGCCGATGATGAGCTTCATGGCCAAGGGACTAGCCGGGGGCGGGCGACGGGTCCAGCCGTTGGTGCGCCCGCCGACATGGACAAGTTGGACACCTTAATGGAAACGATCGCGCCCGATCGTTTCCATTCCTGTGCCAATGGGGTGGTGCGGCGCGGCGAGCGGGTCATGCCGGGCGCTATGCCCGGCAGGCAGGCAATAGGACAGGGGGCCGCCATTCGGCGAGCAATCGCAACGTATAGCCGCGACCGCCGACCAACAGCGGTGTGACCCGACCGGTCAGCCCACCGCTTCCAGCACCGCGGCGCGCAGTTCGGCGATTCCCATACCGCCCTCGCTCGACGTCGCGAGGATGTCGGGGTGCGCCGCCGGTCGCTTGCGCGCCTCTGCCGCGACGCTGTCCATCACGTCGGCGAGTTCGGTCGCCTTGACCTTGTCCGCCTTGGTGAGGACGAGGCGATAGCTCACCGCCGCCTTGTCGAGCATCTCGAGGATCTCGCGATCGACATCCTTGATGCCGTGCCGCGAATCGATCAGCACCAGCGCGCGCTTCAACGTATCGCGCCCGCGCAGGAAGTCATTGACCAGGAAGCGCCATTTCTTGACGACATCCTTGGGCGCCTTGGCGAAGCCATAGCCGGGCATGTCGACCAGCCGGAAGGCGAGCGGCAGGCCGACATCGAAGAAGTTCAGCTCCTGCGTCCGCCCCGGCGTGTTCGAGGTGCGGGCGAGACCGTTGCGCCCGGTCAGCGCGTTGAGCAGCGACGACTTTCCGACGTTGGAGCGACCGGCGAACGCCACCTCCGGCACCACCGGCGCCGGCAGATGTTCGAGCGCGGGCGCCGATTTGAGGAAGCTCACCGGACCCGCGAAGGTCTTGCGCGCATGCTCGATCAGCTCGGCCGAGAAGCCCTCGTCTTCGGGGATGGCGACATCCTCGCTCACTTTGCGGCCGCGATCTTGAGGCCGGGGTGCCGCGCATACAGGATGCGCTGCTGCAGGATCGCGAGGAAGTTCGAGGCGATCCAATAGACCTGCAGGCCGACGGGATAGCTCGCCATCACGAACATCAGCACCCAGGGGATGATCGCGAACACCTGCTTCTGCGTGTCGTCCATCGGCGCCGGGTTCAGCTTGAACTGGAAGTACATCGAGATGCCGAGGATGATCGGCACGACGCCGATCGCGATCATGTGCGGCGGGGTGAAGTGCAGATAGCCGAACAGGTTGAGCGGGGTCAGCGGATCGGGCGCGGACAGATCCTTGATCCACGCGACGAACGGCTGGTGCCGCATCTCGATCGTCAGCATCAGCACCTTGTAGAGCGCGTAGAAGATCGGGATCTGGATCAGCGTCGGCAGGCAGCCCGCGACGGGATTGACCTTCTCCGTCTTGTAGAGCGCCATCACCTCCTGCTGCATGCGCGGCTTGTCGTCCTTGTAGCGCTCCTGGATCGCCTTCATCTTCGGCTGGATCGCGCGCATCTTGGCCATGCTGGCGAACTGGCGCTGCGCGATCGGGAACATCAGGCCGCGGATCGTGAAGGTCAGCAGGATGATCGCGAGACCGAAATTGCCGACCATGCGGAACAGCCAGTCGAGATAGGTGAAGATCGGCTTTTCGACGATCTCGAACCAGCCCCAGTCGATCGCCTTGTCGAGCTTGGCGACGCCAGCGTCATTCTCGTAATGCTGGAGCGCCTTCACCTCCTTGGCGCCGGCGAAGAAGCGGCTGGTCTGGGTCAGCGCACGGCCGGCGGGGAGCAGTTTCGGCGCGAAGGCGTAATCGGCCTGATAGGCGGTGTTGGCGCCGGCCCGGAACTGGCCGTCGAACTGTGCCGCCTGATCGGGGACGAGCGCGGTCAGCCAATATTTGTCGGTGAAGCCGAGCCAGCCGCCGGTCGTCGTGAACTTCTCGGGCGCCTTGTCGAGGTCCTTGAACTTGGTGCCGTAATCGGCGCCGCCGCCATGGACCGACATCGGGCCGGTGTGGATCTGCCAGGTGCCGGGGTCCTTCGACACGCCGACGCGGCTGACATAGCCGTACGGCGCGACCGGCACCGGCGCGGTGCCGGCGTTCTGCACCGTCTGTTTGACGGTGAACATATATTGGTCGTCGACCGACAGCTCGATCGCGAACCGCTGGCCGGTCGCATTGGCGGCGGTCAGCGTGACCGGCTGGCCCGGCGCGAGCAACTGCGACGAGGCGGTCCAGACCGCGTCGGCGGCGGGCGGCTTCAGCCCGTCGTCGCGCCAGCCGAAGCCGGCGAAATAGGCCTCGGGCGCGCCGGCAGGGGAGAGCAGCCGGATCGGCTGCGCATCCTTGGCGATCGTTTCCTTGTACTTGACCAGCACGAGGTCGTCGATCCGCGCGCCCTTGAGGTTGATCGAGCCCTGCAGCGTCGGCGTGCTGATGCGTACGCGCGGCGATTCGCCGAGCACCGCCTGCCGGCTGCGCGTCGCGGCGGGTGCGTCCGCGGTGGGATCGGCGGTCTTGGTCGTCACCGGCACCGACTTGCCGTTGACGATCTTCGTCACCGGCGGGTTGGCCACGGGGAAGAACTTGCCCTGGATCAGCGGCCAGGCGAACAGGATCACCGCCGCGAAGACCGCGAACAGGATGAAATTCTGGCGTTCTTTGTTCAAAATACAGCCCCGTAGCTCAAGGGACGGGATCGGGTCCGTACCCGCCCCAGGGATGGCAGCGCGCAATCCGCTTCGCCGCCAGCCATCCGCCCTTGGCGGCGCCATAGCGGCGAAGCGCGGTGATTGCATAGGCCGAACAGGAGGGTTGATAGCGGCACGAGGATGGCAGGATCAGCGACGGCCCCAATTGCCAGCCGCGCGCGATCCAGATGAGGAGCTGCGCGATCATCGGCGGGCTTTACGCGGTCCGCGCGGCCGCGACGGCGAATCCTCGCCGCGTGCTATCTTGCCCAGCGCCTTGGCGAATTCGGCCTTCAGCAGGCCATGGTCGCGCTCGATGCCGCCGTCGCGGCCGATCAGCACGTGATCCGCGCCGCGAATGCCGCCCGCGGGCAACAGCTCGCGCGCCAACGCCCGCAACCGCCGTTTCATGCGGTTCCGGACGACGGCGTTGCCGATCTTCTTGGTGACGGTGAAGCCGACGCGGATCGCCGGGTCGCCATCGCCGCGGTCGTGCACCAGCAGGACGAATCCCGGCATCGGTGCGCGTTTCCCCGCATTGGCCGCGAGGAAGTCGCGGCGCAACGTCAGCGTGCGTATATCGGCTGAACCGACGGTCGCCGGTTTGTCGGCATCGCCGACGGTCGCCGGTTTGTCGGCATCGCCGACGGTCGCAACCCTGTCGGCTGCGCCGAAGGGGGTCCGGACATCGGCAGGACCGACGTCCGGCACCGGACTTACGCCGACAGCTTCTTGCGGCCACGCGCGCGGCGCGCGTGGATCACCGCACGGCCGCCGACCGTGGCCATCCGGGCGCGGAAGCCGTGGCGACGTGCACGCACCAGATTGCTCGGCTGAAAGGTCCGCTTCATGATTCATTCCCTGATCGTCTGAATAGAAAAGGGCCGCCACGCGGACGGCCTTGATGGGGCGCGCTTAGCCAGACGGGGCGCGGAAGTCAACGCAAGGGCGGGGTTTCGATGCGTCATGCCGGGTGAGATAGGCAGCGTGTGTTATCCTGGCAAGACGGCTCCGATCGCCGCACGCGCACCGTCCGCGCCGGAACGCCGCTATGGTGTAGCCAAAGGGGTTAGACATGGCGGCGATCGTCCAGACGGTGGCGTATCTCGGACTGGAGGCACGCGGGGTCGAGGTACAGGTGCAACTCATCCCGGGCATACCGGCCTTCTACGTCGTCGGGCTCGGCGACAAGGCGGTGGCGGAAAGCCGCGAGCGCGTGCGCGCGGCGATCTCCGCGCTCGGCCTCGCGCTGCCGCCTAAGCGGATCGTCGTCAACCTGTCGCCCGCCGATCTGCCCAAGGAGGGCTCGCACTTCGATCTGCCGATCGCGCTCGCCTTGCTCGGGGCGATGGCGGTGATCGATGTCGAGCATCTCGCCGACTATGTCGTCGTCGGCGAACTCGGCCTCGACGGGCGGATCGCCCCGTCCCCGGGCGTGTTGCTCGCCGCGATGCACGCGAGCGCGGAGGGCAGGGGGCTGGTCTGTCCCGCCGCACAAGGAGCAGAGGCGGCCTGGGCCGGCTCGATCGAGGTGCTCGCCGCGCCCGACCTTCTCGCCCTCATCAACCATTTCAAGGGCCACGGCCTGCTCGCCGCACCGGTCGCCGGCGAGGTCGAGCCGATCGGCCACGGCCCCGATCTGCGTCAGGTGAAGGGGCAGGAGGTCGCCAAGCGCGCGCTGGAGATCGCCGCCGCCGGTGGCCACAACCTCCTGATGGTCGGGCCGCCCGGCGCGGGCAAGTCGTTGATGGCATCGTGCGTGCCCGGCATCCTGCCGCCGCTCGATGCCGCGGAAGCGCTGGAGGTGTCGATGGTCCAGTCGGTCGCGGGGACGCTCGCGGGCGGACGTCTGACCCGCAACCGGCCGTTCCGCAGCCCGCATCACAGCGCCTCGATCGCGGCCTTGACCGGCGGCGGGCTCAAGGTGAAGCCGGGCGAGGTCAGCCTCGCGCATCTAGGCGTGCTGTTCCTCGACGAACTGCCCGAATTCCAGCGCGCGGTGCTCGATTCGCTGCGCCAGCCGCTCGAAGCCGGCGTGGTCAGCGTCGCGCGCGCCAACGCGCACGTCACCTTCCCGGCGCGTGTCCAGTTGATCGCGGCGATGAACCCGTGTCGCTGCGGCCATCTCGGCGATGCGAGTCTCGCCTGCGCCCGCGCGCCGCGTTGCGCCGCCGATTATCAGGCCAAGGTGTCGGGACCGCTGCTCGACCGTATCGACCTCCACGTCGACGTCGCCGCCGTGACCGCCGTCGATCTGATCCTGCCGCCGCCGGTGGAAGGGTCGGCGGAGGTCGCGGTGCGGGTCGCCGCCGCCCGCGCGATCCAGCGCGAACGCTATGCGCTGGAGGCGATCCGCACCAACGCCGAAGCCGACGGCGCGTTGCTCGACCGCGTCGCCACCCCGGACGACGCCGGCCGCCGTCTGCTCGCCCAGGCGGCGGAGGCGATGCGGCTGTCCGCCCGCGGCTATACCCGCATCCTCCGCGTCGCACGGACCATCGCCGATCTCGCGGATGCCCGGGCCGTCACCCGCGTCCACATCGCGGAAGCGCTGAGCTACCGCCGTCGCGCGCCGATCAATTGACCGCGGCGGCCAGCCCTGGTGCCGCGTCGCGATGGAGCATCAACTCCAGACACTGGCTGAGGAGTGCGGCAATGAGGCAATCCCCGGTGGCGTCGGCCTGTTGCAGCGCGCGCGTCACCTTTTGCTCCAACGTATCCTGCTCGACCATCATGCCAGTCGCACCATCTGTAAGCGGAGCGTGCAATCCAGCATGGCTGGCGACCCGACCGCAACGACATGGATCAGCATAACGGGCATTAGTGCGCGCCCAAGGCGCTTGCGATCGCATCGCCAACCGGCTACCGGCACTTGCCTCATCGCCGGGTGGCGGGTTCGCGGACACGGTCCGGCGAGCGCCACGGGCGACGAGCAGAGCCGCAACCGGGCCGGTTGCCCGCGACGCCTTCGGGTGCCGCGGACGATGGTCGGATCGGCGGCTCCGTGCGGGTGTGGTGAAATTGGTAGACGCGCGGGACTCAAAATCCCGTTCCGCAAGGAGTGTCGGTTCGAGCCCGACCACCCGCACCATATATGTCAGCTTCTACGTCGCGCGGCGTGGGTATCGGCGCCCCGATCCCCCGTCCCGTTGCCGGGCGGGGGGCCGTGACGGAAGGCGTCGTTCAAAAGTCCTTGCGCAGCAGCAGTCCACCGTAACGGCGGTCGTCGCGCGGTACGAAGCGGACGGTGCCGGCGAAGGTCCCCGGCGCGAGGAAGCTGGCGTAGGACGTGTCGGTGATGTTCTTGACATAGGCGCGCAATTGCCAACCGTCGCCGGGGCGGACGAGCGCGACGCTGGCGTTCCAGATCGCATAGGCCGGCTGGATCGTATTCGCCGTCTCGCTGAGCGAATATTGCACCTTGCTGCTGTAGGTCACGTCGCTCTGCACTTCGAACGACAACGCGTTGGACAGCGCGAAGCGATAGGCGGCAGTCTCGTACAATTTGATGCGCGGTGCGTAGGGCAGCGGCTGCCCGTCGACGTTGCAGCTCACCGGCGCGCCGGGCGGGCAGAGGAAGTCGCGCACCCTGGCATCGGTATAGGCGCCGGACAGATCGACGGTGAAGCCCTTGACCGGTCGCAGCGTCACGTCCGCCTCGATGCCGCGCGAGCGCACCGAGCCGGCGTTGATCAGCCGCGTCACCTGCGCGCCGTTGACCACGTCGGCGAAATTCGCCTGATAGCCGTCGAACGTCGTCGTATACGCCGCGAGGCTGTAGCTGAGCGTGCGGTCGGCGGTGCTGCCCTTCAGCCCGATCTCGAACGACTTCGACGTCTCCGGGCTCAGCGGCAATTCGTCGAGCGGGGTGGTGGCGTTGAGCGAGCGCATGTTGAAATAGACGTTGTACGCCGGCCCCTTATAGCCCCGCGAATAGGTGAAATAGGTCTGCGCATGGTCGCCGAGGTCGAGCTGCAGGCCGAGACGATAGCTGTCGCCGCGCCGGGCGGTGCTGCCCTGCGCCCGGTGATAGGCGCGGATGCCGGGGCGATCGAGCGCCGGTGCGCCGCTGTCGGTCGGATCGGCGGACGAGGTGCGCAGATGGTAGAAGGACAGATCGTCCCAGGTCGAGCGATAGCCGGCGATGCCGCGGAACGCCTTGGTGAAGTTGATGTTCGCCTCGCCGAATAGCGCGTAATTGTCGTCGGTGATGCCGTAATCGGCGACGCCGCTCGTCGTCGTCTGCACCGTGCCGGCGAGCGTCGTCAGCGTACGGGCGTAGACTTCGTCGGTCTTGGCGTGGAGGTAGTAGGCGCCGACGACATAGTCGATCAGCCCGCCGCGCGGCGAGGCGAGGCGCAGCTCCTGCGAGACTTGCCTGCTGTCGACGCGGCCGTCGTCGATCCCCTGCGGAAAGGCGGCGGTGAGCGTCGGCAGGCCGTCGTAATCCTGCTGCTGATGGTTGAGCCACTGCCGCCATGCGGTGATCGAGGTGACGTGATAGTCGCCCAGCGACAGTTCGGCGGTCAGCGAGACGCCGTAATTTTCGTCGCGGACGTTGGTGTCGATGTTGGTCGCCGCGACGCGATTGGTCGCGGACGGCCGCACCGCGGCGTCGGCGAGCACCGCGGCGAGCGGCGCCGACACGCTGACGATCCCGGTGGGATAAGCGACCTGCCGCGTCGAGGCATAGACCGGCGCGACCGTCTCATAGGTGTTGAGGTAATCGCCGATCAGCGTCAGCTTGAGCGCGTCGACCGGGGTCCCGACCAATTTGCCACGCACGCCGTAACGTCGCGAGCCATTGGTGTCGTTGCCGGTGGTCGCGTTGCGCGTGTTGCCGGCGAAGTCGCTGTAGAGGCCGCCGATCAACGCCTGGAGCTTGCCCGGCACGATCGCGCCCGACACGCCCGCCTTGATACGATATTCCCGGTCGGTCGTCGCACCCGCTTCGCCGAAGGCGTGGATGTCGTCGGTGGGGTTGCGCGTGACGATGTTGACGACGCCCGCCGAGGCGTTCTTGCCGAACAGCGTCCCCTGCGGCCCGCGCAGCACCTCGATCCGCTCGACCTCGCCGAGATCGAGCGTCGACTGGCCGGGCCGGGTCAGCACGACGCCGTCGAGCACGGTCGACACCGACGGCTCGACGCCGGGGGAGGTGGCGATCGTGCCGATGCCGCGGATGAAGATCGTCCGGTCCTTGTTCGACGCGCCGCTGCGGAACCCGACCGAGGGGATCGCCGCGCTGATCGTCTCGACCGTGTTCAACTGCCGCTCGGCGAGCGAGCTGCCGCTGATCGCGGTGATCGCGATCGGCACCTGCTGCAGGCTTTCGTTGCGGAAGCGCGCGGTGACGACGATATCGCGATCGTCCTGCGCGTTGGCCGGCGCGTCGCTCACGGGCGCCGGCGCCGGCGCGGGCGCCTCCTGGGCGAAGGCGGGCAGCGCGGCGGACAGGCAGGTGGTGGCGAGCAGCGCGAACAAACGGTTGGCGTTCATCAAATTCCCCTTTGGCCGCGCGACCTTATAATCCATCTTTGCGCTGGGGTATAAAGAAGCATCGCGGTCGCCGACAGCGCGGCTTTACACCGCGTCTCCGGTCGTGCCCTCCAGCGGCTGCAGGCGGGGCAGCAGCAATTGGATCCAGCCGAGCGCGGCGAGATAGGCGACGCTCGCGAACAGCAGCAGCGGCAGATAGCCGAGCCCCGCCGCCAGCGTCAGCCCGGCGACCTTGGCGATGCCGATGCCGCCGACGTTGCCGCAGAACGACCCGAAAGCGGTGACCCGCCCGACCCGGCGCTGCGGCACGATATCGGCGATCAGCGCGAACAGATTGGTCGAGAAGGCCTGATGCCCGGCGAGCGCCAGCGCCATCAGCGCGATCGCCAGCGCATAATCGTGGATGAGCAGCGCGAACGGGATCGGCACCACCGCCAGCGCCGCGACCAGCATGATGCCCTTGCGCACCCGGTCCACCGCATAGCCTCTGCCGAGCAGCCGTGTCGACACGCTGCCGCCGAGCAGCGACCCCACCGCCGCGCCGCCATAAGCGATGGCGAGCGGCACGCCGAGCGCGACGCCCGAGAGCCCGAACTGGCGATGGAAGAAGTCGGGCAGCCAGAACAACAGCAGCCACCAGGTCGCGTCCGACAGGATCTTGGCGCCCGCCACCGCCCAGGTCCGGCGGTCGCGCAGGATCGGCCCATCGAGCGCCGCCAGCGGCGTCGCCGTGGCGGGCCGATGCGGCGTGAAGCGCACGCCGCGCGCCGCGATCAGCCACCCGCCCGCCCACACCAGCCCGAACAGCCCGGCAGCGACGAACGTCCCGCGCCAGCCGAACGCCAGCGCTACCGCGGGGATCGCCAGCGGGGCGAGGATCGCGCCGAGGCTGCTCGCCGCATTGGTGGCGCCGAAGCCGGTCGACCGCCAACGCGGCGACAGCACCGCAGCGACGGTCTTGGCGCCGGTCGGCGTCCCCATTGCTTCGGTCGCGCCGAGCGCGATCCGCACCGCGGTGAACTGTCCGATGGTCAATGCCCAGCCGTGCAGCAACGCGGCGACGCTCCACGCCGCGACGCCCGCCGGATTGGCCCATTTGACGCCGAGCCGGTCGGCGATCCAGCCGCTGAACAGGAAACCGACCGCCGCGCCGGTCTGGAACCAGGCGGCGAGCGTGCCGTAATCGTCGTCGCTCCAGCCGAGCTCGGCGGCGATCGTCGGCTTGAGTACCGCGATGATCTGGCGATCGACCAGATTGAGCACGCCCGCGGTGATCACCAGCGCGAACAGCAACCCACGATGGCGCGCGCTCAGCTCGCCGACCGTCCTCAACGCCATGGTCCCTTCATGCGCCCACCATGTGCCGGTCGCGGCGGGGTGGCGAGGGAGTTTTTCTAAACCGCCCTGTGCCGCCGTCCGCACGCGTCCGCTGTCGGCCAAGTGGTTGAGATGCTCCCGATGATCGAGGCCAACCCGCTTGGGATGAGGTTGCATGAGATGTATTTTCGATAACGGCCGTGCGGGCGCAATACGGTTCGCGGGTCATCCCACGCATCGACCAAACTATACTAGCAATATGATGAAATGCTGCGGCATGCGGCACGTCGGGGTGGGCTGATCATTCATATGAATATTCAGGAAAAATGCCGGATAGCAGGGTTGTCGGCGATAGCGCTGGTGCTGTTCTGCGGTATCGTCGCCGGGTTCGAGATCGACACGATCCGCATCGGCGGCCCGATCGCGCGGCAAAATCAGGAGATTAGCGACCTCGACGCGGACATTCTGCCGCCCCCCGCCTATATCATCGAGCCCTTCCTCGACGCGACGCTGCTCGCGCGCGGCCCCGCTTCGCTGCCCCGCGGCCAGGCGTCGCTCGCCCGCGCCGAACAGGCGTTCCGCGCCAGCGTCGCCCGCTGGAAGGCATCGTCGCTGTCGGAGCCGGCGATCCGGCAGCCGCTCGATCGCGCGGTGCAGGACGCCGAGCTGTTCTGGGACGAACTCGACCACGTCATGCTGCCCGCGGTCCGGCGTGGCGACACCGCGGCGACGCAGGCCAGCTACGCGCGGCTGGCGGCGCTCTATGCCACCCATCGGCAGCATATCGACCAACTCGTCGTCGCCACCGCCAAGGTCCAGCAGGCGCTTGCCGAGCACGGCCAGCGCCAACTCGCCAGAACGGTCGCCCTGCTGGTGGCGATCGGCCTGATCCTCGTCGCGCTGACCGCGGCGGCGCTCGCCTATCTGCTCCGTCGCGTGCTGCTGCCGATCGGGGATACCGCCGATGCGATGCGCCGCATGGCGGACGGCGACCTCACACTGTCCCTCACCGGCGGCGAGCGCACCGACGAGATCGGCACGATGGTCGCCGCGGTCGAGGTGTTCCGCGAAGCGGCGCAGGCGCAGGTGGCCAACGCCCGCAAGCAGGAGACCGTCGTCCACGAACTGACCAAGGCGCTCGGCGATCTCGGCGGCGGCGATCTCAGCTACCGGATCGGCGACGCGCTGCCCGACGAATATGGTACATTGGCGCGCTCGTTCGATGCCGCGATGGAACGACTGTCGCAGACGCTGGGCCGCGTCGCCGAATCCGCGACGCGGGTGAAGGTCGCGACGGTCGAGTTGCGCAGCGCCTCGGACGACCTTTCGCAGCGTACCGAGCAGCAGGCGGCGGCGCTCGAACAGACCGCGGCGGCGGTCCACGAGATCACCTCCGCGGTCAGCGAGGCGGCGAACGGCGCGAACCGGACCGATACGATCGTCCGCGGCGTCCGCCGCGAGACCGAGGAATCGGGGGCGATCGTCCGTCGCGCGGTCGAGGCGATGGGCGCGATCGAGCGGTCGTCCAATGAGATATCGGAGATCATCTCGGTCATCGACGGCATCGCCTTCCAGACCAATCTGCTCGCGCTCAACGCCGGTGTCGAGGCGGCCCGCGCCGGCGACGCCGGCCGCGGCTTCGCCGTCGTCGCGTCCGAGGTGCGGGCGCTCGCGCAGCGGTCGGCGGATGCGGCGCGCGACGTCAAGGGCCGCATTCTCGCCTCTGGCGCGCTGGTGCAGGACGGCGTCGGCCTCGTCACGGACACCGGCCGCACGCTCGACAGCATCTTCGTCAGGATCGGCGAGGTCAGCGATCTCGTCTCCGGCATCGCGCGCTCGTCGGAACAGCAGGCGAGGGGGCTCAGCCAGGTCAATGTCGCGGTCGGCGAGATGGACGGCATGACCCAGCAGAATGCGGCGATGGTCGAACAGGCGACCGCGGCGGCGCGCGAACTGGCCGGCGAGGCGGATGCGCTGGCGCAGGATGTCGACGGGTTCAAGCTCGGTGCCACGCCGTCTTCCGCCGGACCGGTGCGCGACGCGCGTGCCTCCCAGCTGGCGCTGGTCCATCCCGGCACCGACAATCCGTCGCTGGCCGCCAGTTGACCGACCGTCCCCCTCCGCGGAGCACGCCGGCTTGTCGGTGAAACGCCACGAGAAAATCTCCGCCGCAAGCGACATGTGATATTGTAACCTTTCGCCGGCCGGCCTAGATGAGCCGCAGCAATGACGCATCAGACGCATTCTGTACGCCGCTTCGGCTGGGCCTGGCTCGATCGCGCCGCGATCGCGCTGTCGGGCCTGTGCGTCGTCCATTGCCTCGCGAGCGCGGTGCTGCTGGCGATGCTGTCGGCGGCGGGCGGGCTGCTGCTCAACCCGATCTTTCACGAGATCGGCCTGACGATCGCCATCTTCCTCGGTGCGGTCGCACTCGGCCGCGGCGTCTGGGATCATGGCTATGTCATGCCGGCGTCGATGGGTGCCTTCGGGCTCGGCATCATGGCCGGCGCGATGACCTTGCCGCACGAAGGCGGTGGCGGTGCCGAGACCTTGTGGACGGTGATCGGCGTCGGGTTGCTCGCCTTCGGGCACGATCTCAACCGCCGCGCCGTCATCTGACGCGGCTTGTGATCGCGGTCGCCGCCACCTAAGTCCCGCTCATGGCATCCCACGCGCATCACGATCATCACGAGCCGCAGGGCGCCGATCTCACCAAGGCCGCGCGGGCGACGCTGGAGAAGTCCGGCGAGCAGTGGACGCAGATGCGCGCCAACGTCTTCGCCGCGCTCGTCGGTTTCACCAAGCCGGCCAGCGCCTATGATATCGCGGAGGCGATGTCGAAGAGCGAGGGCCGCCGCGTCGCCGCCAACAGCATCTACCGCATCCTCGACGTGTTCGTGGCCGCCAACCTGGCGCGGAAGGTCGAAAGCTCAAACGCTTACGTGGCCAACGCGCACCCCGATTGCCTGCACGACTGCATCTTTCTCGTGTGCGATTCGTGTGGACAAACCGTGCATCTCGACGACGACACGGTCACACGTGGTGTCAGGAGTGCCGCGCAAGCCGTTGGTTTTGCTCCAATTCGTCCCGTGATCGAGGTGCGCGGCAAGTGTGCCGACTGCGCCTGAAGTTGCGCGCGCCGACAATCGACACCCAACGTACAAGCGCGTAGACGGGTCCGATGGCCGAATTACCCGAAACGCCGCTGCTCGATACCGTCAACACACCGGAAGAGCTGCGAAAACTCCCGCCCGAGCAGTTGCGCCAATTGGCCGACGAACTGCGGCAGGAGACGATCTCGGCGGTCGGATCGACCGGCGGACACCTCGGTTCGGGGCTCGGCGTGGTCGAGCTGACCACCGCG
Organism: Sphingomonas sp. CD22; assembly: GCF_034556155.1. Lineage (NCBI taxonomy): Bacteria > Pseudomonadati > Pseudomonadota > Alphaproteobacteria > Sphingomonadales > Sphingomonadaceae > Sphingomonas > Sphingomonas sp. CD22. The sequence continues at coordinate 53,808 of NZ_JAYDYX010000004.1, forward strand.
CTCCACTATGTCTTCGACACGCCGCGCGACCGGCTGGTGTGGGACGTCGGCCACCAATGCTATCCGCATAAGATCCTGACCGGCCGTCGCGACCGGATCCGCACCCTGCGTCAGGGTGGCGGGCTCAGCGGCTTCACCAAACGGTCGGAAAGCGAATATGACCCGTTCGGCGCCGCGCACAGCTCGACCTCGATCTCGGCGGCGCTCGGCTTCGCGGTGGCGAACAAGCTCGCCGGCACGCCCGGCCGCGGCATCGCGGTGATCGGCGATGGTTCGATGTCCGCCGGCATGGCCTATGAGGCGATGAACAACGCCGAACAGGCGGGCAACCGGCTGGTCGTCATCCTCAACGACAACGACATGTCGATCGCCCCGCCGGTCGGCGGCCTGTCCGCCTATCTGTCGCGGATCGTGTCGAGCCGCGAATTCCTCGGCGTCCGCGACATCCTGCGCAAATTCGCGCGCCGCCTGCCGCGGCCGTTCTACGCCGCCGCGCGCAAGACCGACGAATTCGCCCGCGGCATGACGATGGGCGGCACCTTGTTCGAAGAACTCGGCTTCTATTACGTCGGCCCGATCGACGGCCACAATCTCGACCATCTCATCCCGGTGCTGGAGAATGTCCGCGACGCCGAGGAGGGGCCGATCCTCGTCCATGTCGTCACCAAGAAGGGCAAGGGCTATGGCCCGGCCGAGGCGGCGGCGGACAAATATCACGGCGTCCAGAAGTTCGACGTCATCACCGGCGCGCAGGCCAAGGCACCGCCGGGACCGCCGCAATATCAGAACGTCTTCGGCGACGCGCTGGTGAGGGAAGCCGAGCGCGACCCGACGATCGTCGCGATCACCGCGGCGATGCCGTCGGGCACCGGCGTCGACCGCTTCGCCAAGGCCTTCCCCGATCGCGCCTTCGACGTCGGCATCGCCGAACAGCATGCGGTGACCTTCGCCGCGGGCCTCGCCGCGCAGGGGATGCGGCCGTTCTGCGCGATCTATTCGACCTTCCTCCAGCGCGCCTACGATCAGGTCGTCCACGACGTCGCGATCCAGAATCTGCCGGTGCGCTTCGCGATCGACCGCGCGGGCCTGGTCGGCGCCGATGGCGCGACGCATGCCGGCTCGTTCGACGTCACCTATCTGGCGACCCTGCCCAATTTCGTCGTCATGGCGGCGGCCGACGAGGCCGAGCTGGTCCATATGACGCACACCGCCGCGCTGCACGACAGCGGTCCGATCGCGCTCCGCTATCCGCGCGGCAACGGCGTCGGCGTCGATCTGCCCGAGGTCCCCCAGCGGCTCGAGATCGGCAAGGGCCGTATCGTCCGCGAGGGCAAGACCGTGGCGATCCTGTCGCTCGGCACCCGGCTTGAGGAGGCGCTCAAGGCCGCCGACGTGCTCGAGGCGAAGGGCCTGTCGACCACCGTCGCCGATCTGCGCTTCGCCAAGCCGCTCGACGAGGCGCTGATCCGTCGCCTGCTGACCAGCCACGAGGTCGCGGTCACGATCGAGGAGAATGCGGTCGGCGGGTTCGGCGCGCACGTGCTGACGCTGGCGAGCGACGAGGGGCTGATCGACGGCGGGCTCAAATTGCGCACGATGCGCCTCCCCGATGTCTTCCAGGACCAGGACAAGCCCGAGAAGCAATATGCCGAAGCGGGCCTCGACGCCGACCATATCGTCCAGACCGTGCTTCGGACGCTGCGCCACAACAGCACCGAGGTGACCGAGGGCGCGCGCGCATGAAGGGGTGGACCGCGGTCGTCGTGATCACCGTCCTCGCGCTGGTGGTGCTGATCGGCCTCAACGTCCGCCTCTACCGCGCGATGAAGGCCGCCACCGCCAGGGGACGCGAGCAGGAGCGCGAAGGGGGCTGAACGCCCCCGTCTCGTACCTGTCACGACATTATGGTATGAGCGGGTCATGAAGCTGACCAAGACATCGGATGGCTATATCGTGAAGGTCCCCGACGAGGTCGTGGCCTCGTTGGGGCTGCACGACGGTGACGATGTGAGCCTGACCCCGCCGGGCGTGATAACCATCCCCGTATCCGACGAGGCACGGGATTCCGCTATCGACCGGATGAAGAAGCTCGCTCGCCCATTACCCCCCGATTACAAGTTCGACCGGGAAGAAGCCAACGCGCGCCGATGAGCGCCTTCTTCGATTCCAATATTCTGGTCTATGCGTTCACGGACGATCTGCGAAGCCTGGTCGCCTACCAGCTGCTGCAGCAAGGCGGCGTCGTGAGCGCACAATCGTTGAACGAACTGGCGAACGTCCTGCGCCGCAAGCAGGGCTGGGACTGGCTGAAGATCGGATTGGCCGTCGAAACCGTTGTCGATCGATGTCCGAGACTCGTCGTGCTGGATCTTGCTCTCCACCAACTCGGCCTGCGTCTGGCCGAACGCTATACCCTCTCGATCTACGACGGGATGATCGCGGCGGCGGCCGTCGTCGCCGGGTGCGACATTCTCTATTCGGAAGACATGCACCACGGCCTCGTCATCGACGGGCGCGTCCGGATCGTGAACCCGTTCGCGCCCGGCTAACGTGCCTCAGCGCCCCAGATAATGCGCCTGCGCCGCTTCGGTGGCGTTGATCGCGAGGATCGAGCGTGCATCGCTCGCCGGGCGGACGCGGCCGCTTCTGTCGGTACCCGCGGCGATCACCCGATTGAGCAATTCCTGGCCCTCTTCCCACCAGCCGATGCCGCTGGCGGCGTTGAGGTGCCCCTGCGGCCCGGCATCGATGAAATGGCTGCCCCATTGCGCCGAGAGGCTGTGCGCGCGGTCGATGCCGATCCACGGATCGTCGCTCGACGCGACGAGGATCGACGGAAAGGGCAGAGGCGTGCGCGGCGTCGGCGCGAAGCCGCGCAATTCGTCGGGCGCGCCCGGCCGGTCGACGTCGGCGGGCGCCACCAGCAGCGCGCCGGCGACCGGCCAGGCATAAGGCTGCGGGCTCAGCTCCGCCCACCACGCCACCGCGAGGCAGCCGAGGCTGTGCGCGGCGAGGATCACCGGCGCCTCGGCGCGGGAAATCGCCTGGTCGAGCTTGGTCACCCAGGCATTGCGGTGCGGCGTGTTCCACATGCCGAGCTCGACGCGCAGCGTGTCGGGACGCGAATCCTCCCACAGCGTCTGCCAGTGCGACGGCCCGGAGCCGCCGAGGCCCGGCACGGTCAGGATGGTCGGTTGCACGCTTTCGAAACTGGAAAATCCGGTCATGGCTGCATCTCCCTCCGTGTGAAAGGGCGTGTCGGGCCGGCGTTCGGACCCTCCGTCCTCCACACCAACACAACCGCGAAGATAATCCTACTGTTCCACTAGGCAATCGCCGATGCGCCCAATGGAAGGCGGCGAGCGCCGGAGCGAAGGACTGGAGCATGCGGGGTGACGCGGGCGCGCGTTCGGCGCTAGGGGGCGTCATGGCAAAGACCCGTGCGGACCAGATGCTCGTCGATCGCGGCCTCGCGGAATCGCGGACCCGCGCGCAGGCGCTGATCATGGCGGGGCTCGTGTTCGCCGGCACGCGCAAGGTCGACAAGCCGGGACAGACGTTCCCCGACGACGTCGCGCTCGACGTGCGCGGCCGCGATCATCCCTGGGTGTCGCGTGGCGGCATCAAGCTGGCGCATGGACTGGACCATTTCGGTTGGGCCGTCGCCGATGCGGTGGCGATCGACGTGGGCTCGTCGACCGGCGGCTTCACCGACGTGCTGCTCAGCCGCGGTGCGGCGCGCGTCTATGCGGTCGACAGCGGCACCAACCAGCTCGCCTGGAAGCTGCGCCAAGACCCGCGCGTCATCGTCCACGAACAGACCAGCGCGCGTATCCTCACCGCCACGCATATCCCCGAAGCCATCGAGCTGATCGTCTGCGACGCCAGTTTCATCGGCCTTGCCAAGGTATTGGAACGGCCGATGAGCTTCGCCCGGCCCGGCGCCCGGCTGCTGGCGCTGATCAAGCCACAGTTCGAGGCGGGACGGACCGAGGTCGGCAAGGGCGGCGTCGTCCGCGATCCCGAGGTGCGCACCCGCGTCTGCGACACGGTGGTCGCGTGGCTGTCCGCATCGGGCTGGCCGGTGGACGGTGTGGTCGAGAGTCCGATCACCGGGCCTGAGGGCAATGTGGAATATTTGGTCGCCGCGATACGCGATTGATCTACAATGGGAACGATCACCGATACGGGTGCTTTACGAAGGCTGCGCGTCGCGGCAAAGCAGACGTGAACGCTGTTGAGGAGCATCGGGTGGGCGGGATCGCTTCAAAGGGGCAGTTGCGGGTGTCGTTCCTGCGCTGGGCCGTCTTTACCGTACCGCTGATCCTGTTGCTCGGCTTCGCCTCCGGACGGGCGGTGCCGGCGGGCGCCGACAACGGCTGGTACGTCGCGTTGCAGAAGCCGGCGCTGACCCCGCCCGGCTGGGTCTTCCCGGTAGCCTGGACCTCGCTCTACATCCTGCTCGGCCTCGCGGTGGCGATGATCCTCCATGCGCGCGGCGCGCGCGGGCGGGGACTGGCGCTGGCGGCCTTTGCGGTCCAGTTCGTGCTCAATCTGGCGTGGACGCCCTTGTTCTTCGGCATGCACCAGGTCGGCGCCGCCCTGCTGGTCATCGTCGCGATCCTCGTCGTCGCGACGATTACTACCGTGTTGTTCGGTCGCATCCGCCCGCTCGCCGCCTGGCTGATGGTGCCCTATCTGGTGTGGATCAGCTTCGCCGGCGTGCTGACCTGGCGGATCGGCCAGCTCAACCCCGACGCCGAAACCCTTGTGCCGGCGGCGCATACCTCCCAGATGCTTTGACACGTTCGCATCGTTTTTTCGGGATCCTTTCGATATGCAATCCGACAACCGCCTGTTCGACGATCTGGTGAAGCTGGTGAATGGTGCCGCCGGCACGCTGGCCGGCGTCGGCCGCGAAGCCGAATCGGGTGCGCGGGCACGGGCGCGCGAATGGATCGGCGGCCTCGATTTCGTCAGCCGCGACGAATTCGAGGTCGTGAAGGCGATGGCCGTCGCCGCACGCGACGAGAATGACGCGCTGAAAGCGCGGCTCGACGCGCTCGAAGCGCGGCACGGCACCACCGCGACGCCGTCCGCCGACCCGGTCCCCACCGCCTGACCGACTTTTCCACAGCTTTATCGACAGTGTTGTCCACGACGGGGTTGCCTGGGCGTTTTTGCCTAGGCAGCCTTGTCGTGCGATAGAGGCGTAACGATGCTCGACCACGCTGAACACGAATCCGAACCCGACGCCCCGATCGACATGCTCGAGGCTTATTATGCCGCGCATGGCTGGGAGCATGAGCGTCACGACGACGAGATCGTCGCGACCGTCAAGGGCAGCTGGACCAGCTACGAATTGCGCGCGCTGTGGCGTGAGGACGACAGCGTCCTGCAATTCCTCGCCTTCCCCGACATCAAGGTCACCGATGATCGCCGCGCCGCGGTCTACGAGGCGATCGGTCTGGTCAACGAGCAATTGTGGATCGGCCATTTCGAACTCTGGTCGTCCTCGGGCGTGCTGCTCTACCGCCATGCCGCGATGATCGACGGCGAGGAGGAGGGCACGATGTCGCTAGGCGCCACCGAATTGCTCGTTGAATCGGCGATCGAGGAGTGCGAGCGCTTCTATCCCGTGTTCCAGTTCGTCCTGTGGGGCGGCAAGACCCCCAAGGAGGCGCTTGCCGCCGCGCTGATCGAGACGCAGGGCGAGGCCTGATGCGCCTGCTGATGGTCGGCGCCGGCAACATGGGCGGCGCGATGCTGCGCCGCTGGCTCGCCGCCGGCCTGTCGCCCGCCGACGTCACAGTGGTTAGCCCCAGCGGTCGCGCGATGCCCGACGGCGTCCACGTCGTGCCGGCGGTCCCGGATGCGGGGGAGGGTGGCTTCGACGTCATCCTGCTCGGCCTCAAGCCGCAACAGCTCGCGCTGCTGCGCGACGGTCCGCTCGCCGGCCACGCGCCGCGCGTGCTGGTGTCGATCCTCGCCGGTGTCGAGGAGGCGACGCTCGCCCCGCTCTGCAAGGCCGATGCGGTGGTTCGCGCGATGCCCAATCTACCGGTCGCGATCGGGCAGGGTGTTGTCGCGCTCTTCTCCACCGCCGCGGATGATGCGGCGCGTGCCGAACTGACCGAATGGATGCGGCCGCTCGGCCTCGTCGAGTGGATCGCCGACGAAGCGCAATTCGACGACGTCACTGCGCTCGCCGGTTGCGGTCCCGGCTTCGTCTTCCGCTTCGCCGACGCGCTTGCGCAGGCCGGCACGGCATTAGGTCTGCCGCAGGATCAGGCCGCCCGGCTCGCGCTGGCGACGCTCGCCGGTTCGGCGTCGCTGTCCGCCGAGGCCGACGTTACCCCCGCCACGCTCGCCGATCGCGTCGCCAGCCCCGGCGGCTCGACCCGCGAGGGGCTCAACGTCCTCGATCGCGACGATCGCCTCGTCACGCTGCTGACCGAAACGCTCGCCGCCTCCGCAGCGCGCAACCGCGCGATGGCGGCAGCGGCACGCGGCTAGACCGGAGCGGTCAGGAGGCGGCTCTGGTGGATTCCGGCTGGTGCGCAGGAGTACCAGTCGGCGGTTTCGAATCGTGAGGCTATGACGGCGAGGTCGGCTGCGCTGGCGCCGTTCCTCTCACCGGCCTCGCTGCAGCAAACAGCCAGCGGGTGCGTTGATCGGATTGCAGCGTGCGGCACCGCCACCGGGCAGGCGCACGACATAGGGCGTGCCGTAACCGTTGCCCGGCTGATAGAAATCCGTCGATACGATCTGCGCGCCGCTGCGAAACGCCAGATCGGCGCGGGTGCGATCGTTGACCCGTGCTTCGTACGTCTCGATATCGGCGCGGGCGCGGACGAGATACCCCTGCCTGACGAGCGACGGGATCTCCTTCGCCCGCATCGTCGCATTGTCCATCAGCAGGAATGCCGCATAGCTGTCCCCCGGGCTCGCGCGCAGGAAGGCGGCCCGTCTTTCGAGATTGGGATGGCCCTGATGATAGGCCGCCAGCGCAGCAGGATCGAGTGCGGTCAGCAGCAGGAAGACGAACTTGCCACGCGCGGCACGGACCGTCGGCCAGTGGTGCGCGCGAACCCCGGCCTCGAGCGTGGGATAACTTCCGCGGACCTCGTCGGGGGTGATCAGATGATCCCGGCCGATCACGTCGAAGATCGTCTGGTCCATCTCTGCAAATGCCTTGCGGTCGAACGGCAGAGGCGCGATCGATCCCGGAAAGATCGGCAACGCGTCGCTCTTCGCCTCGACGAGGATGAAGATCGGCTCGTGATCGGGATGGGCATCCGACCAGCGACGCAATTGACTAAGGCACGTGCGGAAGAGATTGCAGCTCGATCGCACGTCGAAATCGGCGACGTGGAACACTTTCAGGCCCGGTTTCTCCATGTCGGTGGTGTCCAGCGGCAATGGATCGACCACGCTCTTGGCCTTCAGCGCGGCATAGCCAGCGGGGTGCAGATAGCGGCCGCCCTCCGGATCGTTGTTGATGTCGATTTCCAGGCTGCGCATACCGGCATCGAGTTGCGCGGACAGGGACGTATATCGGTAATTGAGCCCCTGGGTCAGGCTGCCGGGATTGGGGTGATATTCGAGTGCGGCGGCTTTCGCGGCGCCGGTGAGGCTGCTCATGCGCGCAAGCATCACCGGCCCCACGATCGCCTCGGCCATCGCCATCAGCCGCGGGTCGATGCCCTGCGAATAACTGTTGTGCGTACCGACCACCTGAATCTGATTGATCCGCGGTTCGGATTCGGGGCCTTGCGCGGATGCGAGCGCCGCGGTCGCACAGCTTGCGGCGAGGCCGATCACCAGCTTCTTCATCGTCGTTCCCTTTCGGAGAATGTCCACCGTCACCGCCGGACCGATCGTCAAAAGTTGATTTTCACGAAGCCGCCGAGCGTCCGATACGCGGCCGGGGTGCTGCAATGCAGCAGGCCGAGCGATCCGTAGATCTGGTAGCCGGTCGAGAAATAGGTATCGAACAGGTTCCGCGCATAGACGCCGACCTCGACCGTATCATCGATCTTGGCGACGCTCAGGCGCGCATTAACCAGACCGTAAGCGGGGATGAAGGAATAGCTGGCATTCGGCGTCGAGGTGCCGTCAGCATTCCTGACCGGTGGCGCCAGCCAGTCGCCGAGCAGCGCGCCGGTGACGGTCTGCGTGGCACTGCGATAGGCATAATCGATATGCGCCTTCACCTTCAGATCTGCGCCGACCTCCGTATTGTAATCGCCGTTGATCGTGAACGACCAGCGCGGGGCGTTGGTCAGGCGCGTGCCCGTATAATTGGCGGTCGGGCTGGCGACATAGACGGTGAATTTCGAATCGTTGTAGGTCACCGCTCCGCCGAGCGAGAGATCGCGCGTCGGCTTCAGCGCCAGCGATGCCTCCACGCCGCGCGAGCGCAGGCCCGGTGCGTTGCCGATCGCCGAGGCGAGGATGAAACCGCCGATGCCGGTGGTCACCGGGGTCAGGATCGTCGCCTGGAAATCGGTATAGGTCGAGGAATAGAGATCAAAATTGAGCCGCACGCGGCGATTGAGAAATTCCGATTTGATGCCGGCTTCCCAGCTCTTCACCGATTCCGCATTGTACGGATTGAACTTGTTGCCGACGAACGCGATGCCGCCGGGCTTGTAGCCGGTCGAATAGGTCGCATAGAGCATCACGTCGGGGCTGATCGCGAATTGCGGTGCGATGCGGTAGGTGAACTTGCCGCCGTTGCGCGACCCGTTCCGAAAGTCGGCGGTCGGCGCCGCGCTGGGCGCGGTGAAGCTCGGCGAATAGCCGGTGATCGGTAGCGGATCGGTATCGTAATAGCCGATCGACTGGCCGTTCCAGTCGTAATTGTAGCGGCCGCCGAGCGTCAGGCTGAGCTGTGGCGTGAAGGTGAACTTGGTCTGGCCGAACACCGCTGCGGTTTCGTTATAGGATTTGAACCGCACCGTATTGCCGAGCAGCGCGCCGGTGACGGGATCGTTCGCGCCGGTGTTCGCCGATAACGTCGGGCGGCCGACGCCGTTCGCGTCGAAGACCGGCGCACCGAGCGGACCCCATTGCAATTGAGTCTGCGTGGCGTTGAGCCGGTTGTAGAAGGCGCCGACGAGATATTCGAGGAAATGCCCGGTCGACGAGGCGATATGGACCTCCTCGCTGACTTTGTTCGAGCGCAGCCGGCCCATGTTGAAGGGCAGATAGGCGTTGACGTTCGCCGGCAGCAGATCGGCGGGCGTATCGTTGTCGTAGACCGTTTCGCGATAGGCGGTGATCGAGGTCAGCGTCACGTCGCCGAGATCGTAAGTGGCGTGCAGCGACCCGCCTTTGTTGGTCATGCCGATCGAGCCGAGATAGCTGTCGAGCGAGTCGGTGTTCTTCTCGTTCGCCACCACGCCGAGCGCGGCCATCTGCGCGGTGATCGCCGCGGAGGGCGCGAAAACCGAACCGGCCGGACCGCCGACCGGGGTCCGCACCGAGGTGTCGTAATGCCGCGTATATTCGCCGGCGAGCACGAATTCGAGCGCGTCGAGCGGGCGGTAGAGCAGTTTGGCGCGCACACCATATTCGTCGACGCGGTTGAGGTTGCGGTCGAGCGTGACGTAGCGGCCGGCACCGTCCTGGCCCTGCTGGAACGCCGAGACGCGCAGGGCGGCGCTGGTACCGACCGGCAGATTGACCGTGCCGTTGACGATATGGTCGTTACGCTCACCGTAGCTGCCATAGGCATTGCCGGAGAGCTGGCCGATCACCGGGGCATTGGTGGTGAGCGAGATCACGCCCGACGTCGAATTCTTGCCGAACAGCGTCCCCTGCGGGCCCATCAGCACATCGACGCGCGCGATGTCGACGAGGCCGATCAGTCCGTTGTCGCGCTGGTTGTCCATGACGACGTCGTCGACGACGACGTTGACCGACTTGGCATTGGAGAGATCGAACGACGAGCTGCCGACGCCGCGGATCTGGAAGGCCGCGCCCTGCGTCGGGTTATATTGCACGCCGGGGACGACATATTGCAGGTCGGTCAGCCCGATATAGCCGGTCTTCTGTAATTGCTCGCCGCTGACCGAGGTGATCGAGATCGGCACAGACTGCGCCTTTTCGGGGCGGCGCTGCGCGGTGACGACGATGTCGGTGAGGCCGTTGCTATCGTCGGTTGACTGGGCGGGCGCCGACGCGCTTTCGCTGCTCTGCGGCGCAGCCTGCGCAAACGCTTGTTCAGCAACTGCGCTGGTGAGGAGCAGGGCGGTCCCGGTCATCAAGCCCGCTAATTTCGAAGTGGTCACTCTGAAATCCCCCGATTGCCGTCGAGTCGCCGGCAGGCATGGCGATCGTCTACGGGTGATCCGTGACAGGAGAATTACACTTGTTCAGTCGACGTTGATTCCGGTTCGGCCGGCGCTTGCGGTGCGGGGGCCGCCGCCTGCTCCTGCCGGTATCGCCGGACGAGCCGGAGCGATGCGGTCATCAAGATCAACGCATACAGCGCCGGCATAAGCTGCGCGGCGACATACGGGTGTTCGGCACCGTGCGCCGCGGCCGGATCGAAACCGAGCAACCGATAGCCCGCGAACAGCACACCCGTCGCCAACGCGGCGCATAGATTAAAGGGCAGGTGGAAGGCGGCATAATACGCCGCGGCGCGCGCACTCGCATCGTCGGCACGCGCCGCCAGATCGAGCCGATCGCCCAGCAAGACCCGCAACGCCATGAAGTCGATCGCCGATACCAAGCCGAACAGCGCCGACCAGAGCATCAGCGCCGCGGGGCGGCCGGGAGGAAGTGCGATCAGTGCCATCGCCAGCAGCAGATTGATCCAGCATATGACCCGCAACGTCTGGATAGGCGGCACGCGGGACCCATAGGTAATGACGGCGGCGATGCCCACCGCGGCACAAATCGACTGAAGGAGAATGCCCGTCGGTCCCCATTCGGGGATCGCCAGCGCCGCACCGACAAGATAGAGGTAGCCGACAGTCGTCGTCGCGGTGTGCGCGCCATTGAGCGCGAACAGGCCGGCGAGCCGGCGGTTACCGCGGGTGGCGAATAGCAGGCGTATCGGGGCGAACAGCGCAGCGCGGCGCAAGCCGCCGGCGGGTTCGGCCCGGTCGGGGACCAGCGCAATCAGCCCGAGATGGGCAAGCGGCGTGGCGACGAGCAGCGCGATCAGGATCGCGGCAAAAGGAGACGGCATTTGCCCGGCCTGCATCACGCCGATCAGCGAAAAGGCCACGCCGCCGCCGATACCCGCAAGCGCGCGCAAACCGAACACCTGCGCGCGGCCCCGATTGTCCTGCGTAGCCTCCAGCGCCCAGGCGCCATGCGTGACGTTACAGATGGCCCAGCCGGCGACCAGCGGCAGCATCGCGAGCGCAAGGGAGAGGAGGCCGCTCGACCTGTCGAGTGCCAGCAGGGCCACGCCGCCGCCGACACTCGAAACGGTGCCTCCGGCCATCCACAGCGTCCGTGCGCCGACCCGCCGCCATCCCCGGTCGCACAGCCCGCCGGCGATCATCTCCGCGGGGATAGATGCAAGCCCGACGAGCATGACCAGCCAGCCGACGTCGCCGATCGGCATGCCGAGATCGTAGGAGAGATAGGCCGCCAGAAAACTGCGACGCGCCAGATCGTATCCGGCGAACACGAACGTCGGTAACGAAAGCGCGAGCAGCCGCACGCGCGACGGCGCGCGCAAATCTGTGGGCCGGCGTGGCATGGCGCCGCCTAGGCGTTGGATATGCCATTCCGATGACAGCCGCGTCCGCGGCGGGATTACCGGGTTTCGGAGTTCCACGCGTCGAGGGCGGCAAAGGCACTGCGATGATATGCGTCTTCCGGCAGCGCGCGGCCCATAGCGACCATCCGCATGCCGAACAACGCGATCGACACGACCTGCGCGGCGGCGCGATCATGCCCGGCGGCGGCGCCCCGGCCGAAGCCCAGCGCTTCCAGGTCAATCGGCCGGATATTCTCGCCACGGCGTCGCCGCATGTCGAGGGCATAGGGGATCAGGCTCGGCTCGCGCATGCTGGCGAGCGCGATCATCGACGTCGCCTTGACCAAGTCGCTGGCCTCGGCGTCGTCGGTGGGCGCAGTTCCTCCGGCGCGGGCGCGATCGCGCGCGCCGTGGAAGCGGGCGATGACCGCATGCAGCCCGGCCACCACTAGCGCCGCCCGACCGCCGAAATGGTAGACAACGGTCGATGCCGGCACCCCGGCGGCGGCCGCCACCGAGCGATGTGTCGCCGCGTTCATGCCCTGCGAGACGATGATCCTAGCAGCGCTGTCGGCGATATGCTGGCGTTTCGGATCGTCCGGGGCGGGGATCGGTAGATCGTCCGGCGCCATCATCGCGATCAGCCGCGCGATCTCCGGCCCGCCGCGATGGTCGTGCGCAATCGATCCGTCGGCGAACCGCTGCAAGCACAGCACGCGCAACGCCGCATAGGCAGGGTCGCCGCCCGCGCCCAGGGCGAAACCCGCCTCGTCGAGCATATAGCCGAGTGCGAGGTCGGCGAGCGCGGGCACGCCGAACACCAGCGTCGACCAGAAGATCCCGGCGCGCGTCAGCCATTGGTCGAGTCTATCCGACGCGACGTTTCCCAAGGCGCGACGATGGACGAGCTCGATCAGGATGATCGCCTGTTGCCGGCTCGCTATCGTCCAATCCCGGAAGGCGAGGTCCGCCACAGCGGCACGCGTGCGGCGGTCTCCGGCTGCGATGCGCCCCGCAAGGGCGGCCCAGCGATCGAAGAAATGCTGGTCGCGCTCTGCGGCCAGATCGATCACGCGCTCGATCAGCTGATCCTTGGCGCCGATCTTCGCCGAGATCACGCCGACGCTCACCCCGAGGCTCGATGCGAGCGGTCGAAGCGTCAATCTGGTCAAGCCGCGACGAACGATGATATCGATCGCTGCATCGACGATCGCGTCACGTTCGATGCCGTCCCCGCCGCGGGTGTCCCCTTCGTCCATATGGCAGGCGCTAGCGTACGTCGTGCGCAGCGTCACCACCGATCGGGGCGCCTGTAGTCGTAATCGGCAACGTCGCTCGGGGAGCGCTTCACTTCCGCCTCGATCAGCGCATCGGTCGCAGCCGCCGGTGCGAAGGCCAGATCGGCTGGATTGGGCTCTTCCTGCGGACAAGCGACCACCGTAACGACGGCGGTATTGCCATAGGTCGTTATGTCGAGCGGGCGATGCCTTCCGCCACGAACGACAGGTTCTCCGCGAGGCGCAGTTCACCGCCCGCAGAGCCGGTGAACTGCGACCCCCGAGGACGCCGGTTTAATCTACAGGTTTGTCCGGCATCCGAGCCAGGGAGGCCAGGAGGAGCGGCCTGTCATTGGCACTGGCGATCCGCTCCGAAGGACTTTCGCGATACGCCTTGTTGGCGGCCACCACTTCGCGCATTTGACCCTCGGTCTGCGCGAACAGAAGATGAGCCTCGATAAAGCGGCCGGCCGTAATGCCGATCGGCATCACGCTGATCCGATCGAGCTTCGCCACGGCGCTAAGTGCCGCATTGTCCAGCAGTCTGCTACCCGACCTTCGCGTAATCTGCATACCGCTGAGGCTGCCGTCGGCGTTCATGGCAAAACGAATCCGCACGAAGCCGTGCACGGGGTCCGTGCCGAGGATGGCAGCCGGGTACCGCATCGTGTCGTCGAGCTTACGCGAGAGCTTCGCCGCCCAGACAGGCACGGTCGGCGGCGCCGTAACCGTAATCTCCTCGATCCGCTTCTTTGCGTCGGCGTTCGAAAAAAGAATTTGAGAAGCAGACATTGCGATCAACAGAATCTTTTTCATTTTCGACCTCCTTTTAGTAAGGTGATCGGCCATCAGACACGTGCGTAAACCTGCGGGCATTCCACATGGGCGCTTTGGTCGATAAGAAAAGCGTGGTCTGCGGTCGCGCTGTTCTCGGTGCAATGCCTTCTGCCTGTCGATCCGAAGAGTCAACAAACGTGGGTTACGGATTCTCGATTTATTATAAATCTATGCTTGGGAAGGTCGAATGTCGTCTTAATTATCGACGTAGAAAAGATAATGACACCTATTCTTACCATTGTTCTATTATGCCTATGCAATTGCGAAGACCGCGGGGAAGGCTCCATCGCAAACCGGTTGAGCGCTGTTGCATAAGCGAGAGGACGACAAGCTCCGGCTCTGTCGGCGGACACCAAGCAGCGCCGGCGCGGCGCTCCTGCCGAGCCAACCTTCACGGTTTTTCTTACGAAGAAGTCGCTGCCGCGCTGCGTCGTCGCTGACCTGTCCGGCGTCATGAAGACGCTCAGGGGGCGCCCGTCCGTATCGCTGATGCCGTGCAGCTTGGTGTTCATGCCGCGCTTGGTGCGGCCGATCGGCTGACGCGCCCCCTGAAACTCTGCCAGTTCGTCCGACGGACGTTGATGTGCCTTGTCGTAGCACCGCATGTTGGTGAAGATGCGCACGAGCACCGGGGAGCAACCATCATGCGTCGTCGAACTTTACTTGCCGCCGTGCCGGGTGCGGCGCTGTTGCCCGGTTCTTTCGTCGCGGAGGCACAACAGGCGGGCGAGGGTGTAGCCGGTGGGCAGGGAGCGCCGGGCCCAGGGCAGGGGGGCGCGCCTCAATTAGCGGCGCCGGCACTCCCGAAAAACGCTGGGAAGCCGGTACCGATCGCTTCCTGCGCCCGGATGTCACTGCGGGTGATCGGCCGGTCGGGGCCAGTTTCGCGTCACGCACGGCGGCCTATGGCCTCAACGGCGCCGCGCAGCGCAGATCAAACCCGATCGGATGCGCGATCCTGAACACCGGCGCCGTGACGGCAAGCGCCGCGCTCATGATCAATTGCCGCGATAGGTCGAATAGCCATAGGGGCTAACGACGACCGGTACATGGTAGTGGCCGGCCTTGTCGCCGACCCGGAACGTCAACGTGATTTCGGGAAAGAACGGTGACGATGCGGCATCGGGATAGCCCGACATATCGAACTGGAGCCTGTAGATGCCGACGTCGAAAGCCTTGGCATCGCCGAAGCTGCGAACGCGTCCGTCGGCGTCGGTCGTAGCGGCACCGACCTTTTGCCATCTGCCATCCGCATCACGCTTGGAAAGCACGACGGGCACCGCCTTGCCGCCGACGCCGCGGGCGAGATCGAGCACATGGGTCGAGATGTCGGCCGCCGCGGCAGGCGTCGCGACGGCGCCGATGAGCAGGGCGAGGGCAATGGTCTTCATGGGTGGAATCCTTGCTGACGGTCGATAGTGGAAAGGGTTGTCACCGGTAGCCTGCGGCCTGAAGTTCGAACAACTCGGCGTAGCGACCTCCGGCAGCGAGCAGATCGGCATGGGTCCCGGATGCCTCGACCTTGCCGTCGCTGAGCACCAGGATGCGGTCCGCCATGCGTACGCTGGAGAAACGGTGCGAGATCAGCACCGCCGAGCGTCCCGCGCTCAATTCGCGGAAGCGCTGGAACACCTCGTACTCGGCGCGCGCGTCCAGCGCGGCGGTGGGTTCGTCGAGGATCAGGACCTGAGCATTGCGCATATAGGCGCGGGCGATGGCCATTTTCTGCCATTCGCCACCGGATAGGTCGACGCCGTTCCGGAATCGTTTGCCGATCATCTGGTCGTAGCCGTCCGGCAGCTTCGCGACGACGCCGTCGGCGAGCGAGGCCGCGGCCGCGGCCCGGATGCGCTCGCGATCATCACGCGCCTCGATACGGCCGACCGCGATATTGTCGGCGGCGGGCAGATTGTAGCGTACGAAGTCCTGGAAGATCACGCCGATCGCGGCGCGCAGACCATCGAGATCGTATTCGCGCAGATCGCGTCCATCGAGCAGGATGCGGCCCTCCACGGGATCGTAGAGCCGAGCCAGCAGCTTGACGAGCGTGGTCTTGCCGGCACCGTTCTCGCCGACCAGCGCCACCACCTCACCCGGCGCCAGCGTGAACGACAGGTGCCGCACCGCCCAGCGTTCGGCGCCCGGATAGCGGAAGCCCACATCGTCGAAGACGAAGCCGTGCCGGACCGGGTCCGGGAACGGCAGCGCCTGCTCGGGCGAGCGGATGCCCGGTTCGGTTCGGAGGAAGGAGAAGAGGTCGTCGATGTACAATGCCTGCCCGGCGGTCGAGGAAAAGCCGGTGAGCAGGCCCTCCAATAGCCCGCGGAGCCGCAGGAACGACGCCGCCAGGAAGGTGAGGTCGCCAATGGTGATCGACCCGGTGACCGCGCGCCAGGCGATATAGGCATAAGCGGCATAATAAGCGATCGTGCCGAGCGCCGCGAAGCCGGAACCCCAGACCGCGCGGCGCAACGCCAACCGTCTGCTCGCGTCGTAGGTGTCGCGCGAGATGGTTCGGTAGCGATCGATCAGGAAAGAGCTGAGGCCGAAGATCTTGACCTCTTTCGCCGTGTCCGCGCTGGCGGCGACCTGCCGGACGTAGTCGAGCTCGCGGCGTTGCGGCGTACGCAAAAAGCTGAGCGCGTAGCTCAGCGCGTTGAAGTGAGCCTCGCCGAGGAAGGAGGGTATCAGGGCGATGGCGAGCAGGACGATAAGCCAGGGTGCATAGACGACGAGGCCGGCGGCGAAGGTCACGACCGTGACGATGTCCTGAGCCTGGCCGAAGAGCTGCCCCATCAGCGACATGCGGCCGCTCGCCTGCATACGCGCGCGATCCATGCGATCCTGGAAGGCGGCATCTTCGAAGTCGGCGAGATCGAGCGTGGCGGCGTGCTCCATCAGTCTTACGCTCGCGTCATTGCTGACCCGGTCGGATAGAAGACCGTCGACGAGCGACACCAATCGGCCGAGAAGGTCGGCGGCGACCGCCAGAGCGAATTCGGCCAGCAGCAGCGCCTCAAGCCGGCCGAGCAGGCCGGAGCGCAGCCAGCTCGCGAGCCCGACCGGTTGCGCCGTCAGGTGGGTCAGCTGCACGACCTCGTCGATGATGAGCTTGCCGACGAACAGCGTCGCTACCGGCAGCAACGCCCGCACCAGCCGCACGGCCACCGTCGTGGCGGTGAGCAGCCGGCTGCTGTTCCAAACCATCGCGAGGAACGGCGGGAGATTGCGCAGCGCGCCCAGCCGCTCGCGCCAGGTCGTCGGCCGGGGTGGAACACCGCCGCGACCCTGTCTGACACTATCGGCCATTCAGCCGCTCCGACACTTCAAGCCGAGCCCATTTCATGCCGGGGTGCGGGAGGTGCAAAGGTCATCGGCATGACGATCCGATACACAATCGGCGGTCTCAGGGGTACTCGCTGTTTCCCTTCGAACGCCGCCGGGAGGCCTTGCGGGAATTCGGGCGGCCGGAGCCGGCGAGCGCCCCCGGAGACACCGACCGGGGGCACTTCACCGTCATAGGAGAGGGCGCAGATGGCGCACCGGGCTGACGCCTTCCAGCAGCGAAGCCACGTGCAGGATCGTGGATTCCGCAAGCCAGCTACCGACGACTTGCACGTTGATGGGCAAGCCCTCCGTGCTCGTGCCAAAGCGCATCGAAATCCCCGGCAGTCCGGTGAGGTTGAGTGGGACGGTGGCACCCTGAAGATAGGTCGCGTCGACGGTCTGCCCGTCGATGACGAAGGTGTCGACGCCATGTTTGTGTGCCGGGATCGGCAGCACATGGGTGATGAGGGCGTCGAAATCGCGGAAATATTCCGCATAGCCGTCACGGATGCGTTCGACGGCCTGCTCGGCCTCGATAAAGTCGGCCATCGACGTGTCGGGCAGCGACAGCATCGTCTTCGCCATCGTGTACATCTGGTCTTCGTGACCGGTGGTCGCCGCGCGGAAGGCGGGCTTCATTTCCATGACGTGGATCCGGTTGAACGCGTCCAGGGCGAAGTCGCGCTCCAGCGCCGGAATGCCGACCTGCTCGACGTGGATGCCGAGATTCTTCAGCGCCTCCGCTGCGGCCCTGACCGTCGCCGTCACTTCGGCGTCGACCGGGCCGAAACCCGGGCCGACCATCCAGCCCACGCGCAGCGGGCGATCGGGCTGGCGCCCGATGCCGGCGTCGAATTGCACGGTGCTGGTCGCGAAGGCATCATGGCCGTCGGGACCCGCAAGCTGCGAGAAGGCGAGGGCGAGGTCGCGTACCGACCGCGCCATCGGGCCGACGTGCCAGAAGCGGCGGGGTGCACGCGGCCAGATGCCGGTCATCGGCACCCGGCCGTGCGTCGCTTTCATCGAGGTGATGCCGGTCTGTGCCGCTGGACCGCGAACCGAGATAGCGAGATCCGTGCCGAGTCCGATCGGTGACATGCCAGCGGCAATGGCGGCGGACTCGCCACCGCTGGAGCCGCCCGGCGTGCGGGTCACATCCCATGGATTGTTCGATCGGCCGGAGAGAAGGTTGTCGCTCTCGATCCAATAGGAGAACTCGGGCAGGTTGGTCTTGCCGAGCAGAATGGCACCGGCCGTCTTCATGCGGGCGACGCTGGTCGCGTCGGCATCCGGCCGCCGGCCTTTGAAGATCGGGGAGCCGCGCTGCGTCAATACGCCCGCGGTGTCGATCGAGTCTTTGACGGTGAACGGCACGCCGTGCAGCGGACCGAGGTCTTCGCCCGCCAACACGGCCGCTTCCGCGACCCTCGCCGCCGTCATCGCGCCATCGGCGAGGGTTACGAAGGCGTTGATCGCCGGGTTCACGGTCTCGATTCGATCGAGGTGCTTCTGCATCACCTCCACGGGGGACACCGCCTTTGTGCGGATCAGCTCGGCAAGACCGGTTGCGTCGGAAAAGATGATGTCGTCGCTCATAAATGCCTCCTACCTAACGTTCGTTAGGGAGTGATTGCTAGGTCTTCACAATGGAGCCGTCAACGGCTAACTAACGATCGTTAGGTAGGCGCGTGGAGCGGAAATGGTAGCGACGACGAACGTGAAGGAAATCATCCTCACCGAGGCCCGGCGGATCGCGCAGGCGCATGGCTATAACGGCATGAATTTTCGCGAACTGGCCGACCGCGTCGGCATCAAGCCGGCGAGCATCTACCATCACTTCGCAAGCAAGGCCGCCCTGGGGGCTGCTGTCGCCAAGCGCTACTGGGAGGATGCCGCGGCCGATCTCGATGCGATCCATGCCGAGGAGGAAGAGCCCAAGGCATCGTTGCGGCGATACCCGGAGGTATTTCGCCGGTCGCTCGAGAGCGAGAACCGGCTGTGCCTCGGCAGCTTCATGTCGGCGGAGCATGACGATCTGCCGGAGGCCGTCATGAAGGAGGTCCACGCCTTCACCGACGTCAACGTTGCCTGGCTCAGCCATATGCTTGTGTCCGCCGGGATCGCCGACTCGACCGGAGCGGCAGAGGCGCAGGCACGGGCGATCTTCGCATCGATCGCGGGTGCGCAGCTCATGGCGAGAAGCCGGTCCGACATTGGCTTGTTCGATAACCTTGTCGACGCCTATCGACAGACGGGTCTGCTGCCGGCGTGAAATCCCGGCCCGGTAGCCCGATCGAACGCCGGGGCGCGGAACGGCGCGATTGTGGAGGCGGGAAGTGCCGTCTCATCGGCTCCGACATCCGCCGATCCAGCATCGTAGAACATCGAGGGCGGGGGAAGGGCAGGCTGAACGTCCGCTTGTGGGTCGGTCGCGCCGGTATTTGATGTCAACCATCGCCCGATCGGCGGGCGTGCCATAGGCTTTCGAATCGTTGCTCGAACGTAGCCACGTCGTCCGGATCCGCCATTGCCGATCTGACCCGGTTCGCATGGCGCGTTGCCCAGCGTTCGATGTCTTCCCGAGCCGCTGGCATGTTGGCATGCATCGCCGCCAGCGTGTTGGTCAGGCGCAGCGACACCTCTACCTCCTCGCCTCCCTCGCGCAGGATGGGGCCGAAGGCATCGGCCAGCATGTCCGACATCGTCGGTCGCGCGATATGGACCGGATAGGTCTTCTCGTCGTGCGGGGCGGCCGCGGCGTCGTGACGGAGCGTCAGGAAGACGCGCAGCAGTGCATTCAATACCTCGATGCCGGTGCCGGGGTCGTTCGTCGCCGGTGCCAGCGCACGGCTGGCGATTTCCGACAAAGCGATCAGGCCCAGTCGCGGGTCCTGATCGAAGCTGCGATGCCGCTCGATCGTGAAGGCATCGATCAACGCGGCGTGGACGTCGCCGGCTGCGTCGCCCTCGACATGAAGAAGCGTGCGGGCGGGATGCATCATCGCTCCGGGCAGAACCGAAACGTGGATCGTCAGATCATGGCGCCGGCCAAGCGCACCGAGCGCGGCCACGTCGATATGGGTGATGTAGCCGGTCTGCGGGGCGGTCAGCGCCACGGCGTCGTCGGGTATGCGGATCGCAGGATGCCCTCCCAAATGCGGGTGCTCGACGAACGCCGTCATCGCTTTCGTCGCCGCGTCCTCGACCCGGTCGATCACATCGGCCATGCGACCGAACGCGGTGATGTGGCCGATCCAGCGCAGCAGCGTGCCGACGACCAACAGGATGATGACCACGGTCGCGGCGAACAGGATGATGCGCCCGTCATGCCCGTAGGCGCTGGTATTCAGCCCGACGATTCCCACCATCGAGAAGACGAACGCGCCGAGGAACGTCGACAGTGCATTCTGCGACGTCGGATCGCTGACCATCAATTGCGTGGCGCGGGGGGTGGCGAGCTGCGTCGCGGACGAATAGGCGCTGACCATCGCGGTGAGCGAAAAGGTCGTGACCGCCAACATGCTGGAGGCCATGATCTGGAGGATCGTGCCGACCGAGCGCTGCCCGATGTCCGCGGTGAAGGTATAGGGCAGGTACGGCGTGATGACGCCGGCGACGATCGCCAGGGCCACGCTCAACAGGCTGATGATCGCCGCGCGGAACCAGATCTGCCTGATGATCCGGCGGAGGATCCATGAATATTGTCTCATGCAATGCGCTCCTTTATCCGGTCGCCGGTATGGCGCATCGCCTCGGCGTTCAGGCGGGCGCCAAGCAACAGGCTCCATGCCGACACCATCAGCCAGAGCATCAGCACCACCACCGCGGACAGCGAGCCGTAGGTGTCGTCGAACCGCGCGAACCGCGCGACATAGGCGCGGAACGCCATCGTTGCGGCCAGCCACAGGATCACCCCGGCGATCGTGCCGGGCAGCGCGCAACGCCAGGGTATCGCCTCGGAAGCGGGTGCATAGCGATAGATGACGATCAGCCCGCCGCCCGCGCCCAGCGTCAGCGAACCGAACAGGATGACCGCGGAGGCGAGGCGGGCGCCGGGCAGGCCGTCCGGGACGTAGCTTTGCAGGAAGGCGAGTATCGACAGTGAGATGAGGGCGGTCAGCACCAGCGCGGCGCAGCCTAATACGAGGCATGTCGAGACGAGCTGCCGTCGCAGGCCGCGTCGTTCGCGTTCGATCCGATAGGCGAGGTTTATCCCGTGCAACAGCGAGCGGCCGGCCCGCCGCGCGCTGAACAGCGTGATGCCGACCGACAGGATCAAGGTCGGGATCCCGCCGCGATCGCTCAGCAATGTGGTGTCGAGATTGGCAGCGACGAGGCGCTGCGCGTCGCGCGGCAGGATCGCGACGAGCTTGCCGAGATTGTCCGCGACCACTGCGGGCGGCACGAACATGCCATAGGCTCCCGCGACGAGCCCGATCAACGGGATGAGCGCGAGGAAGGCGGCGAAGGCGATCGAGCTGGCGGCGATGCCGAAATCGTCGCGGACCGCGCTGCGCACGGTTGCGGACAGGATCGGGATCGCCGTCAGGATGCGACGGCGACCGTCGCGGCTAGGGCCCAACGTCGATCGCCCGGGCTTCCGCACGCCGCGCCGATCCCTTGGCAAAGCCCAGTTGCTCGGCGATCGGGTCATTCCAGCCATAGGGATCGGTGCGAAACGCGACCGCTCCATCGTCGCCGACATAGACGTTGTGATAGAGCAATCGCACCGGGATGCGCTTGGGCAGCGGCACGAACGTCGTTTCGCCGCTCGCCTGCGCGGTTTGCCACGCCTCGGACACGCCTTCGTCGTCTGCGAGCATCTGTGCGAAGCCCAGCGCGTCCGCGACGCGGACACACCCATGGCTGAGGTGGCGCTGGCTGCGCTCGAACAGCGCCGGTGCCGAGGTATCGTGCAGATAGATCGCCTGGTCGTTCGCCATGTCGAACTTGACGAGGCCGAGCGCATTGTCGGGTCCGGGCTGCTGCACGATCCAGCCGTCGCGCAGGATCATGTTGTGCGCTTGCAGATAGTCGCTGCCGACGTTCGCCATCTCGCCGTTCTGGATCGATTTCGGCACGGTCCAGGTCGGGTTGGCGACGAGCCGGAAGATCGGCGAGGCAAGCGCGGGCGTCTCATGGCCCGGCTCGCCGACCACGACCTTGCGCGTATCCGTGAGCGTGCCGTCGCGATAATAAGAGAGTTGCGCGGCGGCGGTGTTGACGTCGATCCGCGTCGCCGGCGGCGTGCGCGCCAGCCAGCGGCGACGTTCGAGCGCCACGGCAAGGCTTCGCGCCCGATCGCCGGGGCCGAGGTTGAGCACCTTGCGCGTCGCCGGGCCGACGACGCCATCGGCGGCGATGCCATAATCGGTCTGCAGGCCCTTCAGCGCGTCCGCCATCGCCTGCGTATAAAGCGCGGGACTGGCGGGCGCGGCGGGCAGTGCCGGCGCGGCCGTATCGAAGGATGCCGCAGGTTCCGTCGCGACGAGATAACCGCTTTCGGCGAGCTGGCCGGCGATGGCGGGAACGCGCGCGTCGCGATCGCCGACCCGGATGAGCCCGCCCGACAGGGGCTCGACCGGCCTGCCGGTCTCCGCCGCGCGGTCGAAGCGTACATACGCGTCCGACAGCGCACGATAGTCCGCGTCTTGCGGAGCCAGCGACTCCAGCCATTCACCCAGATTACCCGCCGCGAGCGCACTCCTAAGACCCGCAACGAGATCGATTTTCGGGCGGGGCAGCGTATAGACTTCGTGCAGCGATGCGGGATCGACGCGGCCGACGGCGAGCGCCTGCGCATAGTCGAGCGCTGCCCGCGACAGCGCCACGTCCGCGTCGGCGGAGACCGGATCGCCCGCGTCGGCGACCGTGAACGCCAGATGATCGAGGCCGTGCCGACCGCGATCGGCCAGCGCCTTGGTCAATGCCTGCGCGGCGTGCGACGACCACAACGCCCGCCATTTCGATTGCGTGTAGAGCGACCGTAGCTGCGGATCGGCAACTATGGTCTTGTCGATCGCAGCGGCGGTGGCTGGTTCGGCGGCAATGCCGGCTCCTCCGGTCTCCGCATACGCCGCTCCGGGGGGCAGGATGATGAGCAGGGGAACCAGGCAGAGCTTCGGGAACATGAACGGCATCATGGTCCAACGAGCGAACCGGCCATCAGGATCATAACCGAGGGGTGTGGATCATAAAATCGCATATGGTCACGCGCATAGCCCGAACCATTGTCGCCCAAGCGGGAAACCGGGGAGGCGAATGACCATTTGTCGGCCGAGATTTACGTCAATCCCATCAGCCGGACGAGCGTGAGGAGCAAAGCGTAGAGGCCCGCCGACAAAACCATCGCCGCCGGCAGGGTCATGATCCACGCCAGCGCGATGTTGCGTATCGTGCTGCGTTGCAGTCCGGCGCCATCGGCGACCATCGTGCCGGCGACGCCGCTCGACAGGATGTGCGTGGTGGATACGGGCATGCCCTTGAACTGCGCGAGGAGGATCGTGCTTGCCGCGATCAGTTCGGCCGCAGCGCCCATGCCGTAGGTCAAATGCGCTTTGCCGATCTTTTCACCGACGGTGACCACGATGCGCTTCCAGCCGATCATCGTGCCGAGCCCGAGCGACAATGCGACGGCGATCTTGACCCAGGTCGGAATGTAGCGCGTCCCCTTCTCCAGCAAATGCTGATAGGCGGTCAGCGCCTTGGCGCCGCCGTCGGGGAACCGTGCCGCCGCCGCGTCCTCTTTCTCGGTCATCAGCCGTACGGTGTCGTAGACGAGGTACATCTCGTTGCGCACGTTCTTCGTCTGTGCCGCGGGCACCTTGCGGAGCGAGCCATAGCTTTTCAGATCGTTGACGATCTCGCCCGATACGGTGTCGAGCGCGGCGTATACCTGGGGCGCGTCGGTCCGGCGGGTGCGCAGCGCCTGTTGCAGGACCGCATGCGCCCGACGCGGAGCGATCGTCTCGCCTGCCGCTTTGGCGCGGAAGACGCCTTGCGCCACCGACGCCGTCTGGACGAACGCCGGCGTCGAGCTGTCCGGCATGGTGCGGTTGAGCGCGTAGGCAGTGGGGGCGACGCCGATGAGGATCAGCATGATCAGCCCCATTCCCTTTTGCCCGTCGTTGCTGCCGTGCGCGAAGCTGACGGCGGTGCAGGTGAAGACGAGCAGGGCACGGATGTGGATCGGCGGCGGCTGGTCGCTTTTGGGTTCCTCATAGAGCCGGCGATCGGGCAGGACGCGCTTCATCGCCCAGAGCAGAAGCATCGCGCCGACGAAGCCGATCACCGGGCTGACCAATAGCGCGAGCAGCACGCTTTCCGCCTGGCCCCATTCGACGCCCGCGGTCGGGCCCGCACCGCTCGCCAGCCATTGGTTGGCGACGCCGACGCCCAGCACCGAACCGATCAGCGCGTGGCTCGACGAATTGGGCAAGCCGAGCAGCCACGTGCCGAGGTTCCAGACCACCGCGGCGATCAGCAGCGCGAAGATCATCGCATATCCGCCGGCGCTGCCGACGTTGAGGATCAGGTCCACGGGCAGCAGCGTGATGATGCTGTAGGCGACGGCGCCGGTCGACACGAGGACGCCGATGAAATTCCAGGTCCCCGACCAGACGACCGCGAACACCGGTTTGAGCGAATGCGTATAGATCACCGTGGCGACCGCATTGGCGGTATCGTGGAAGCCGTTGACGAATTCGAAGCCCAGCGCGATCACCAGCGCCAGCCCGAGGAACAGGAACGCGCCGATCGCCAGGGGTTCGCCGACGCGCTGCGTGTCGAGCACGATGCTGGTTCCGGCATAGGCCAGTCCCGCCAGCAGCACGGCGAGGAAGCCGATCGTCGCGGCCGGATGCACGTTGTGATCGAGGCGGATCCTCGGTTCGTCCGGCGCGGTGGCATCCGCTTTCGTCGTGTCGATCGCCGATGCTGCTGTCATCTTAGGATGCTCCTGCTTCCCGTGCTGCCGCTACGCATGGCAGCGCAAATGGCTCCGATGGTCAGAACGTCACCTGGACGTTCGTCTCGATCAAGCGGGTGAGATCGTGGTCGCGCGCCAGCGCCTGCGGCGCCTCCCTGAGGAAGCGACCCTTGAAGAGGAGCGCCGCATTGCTCTCCAGCCGCAGGTGATCGGGGATCAGCCACAGGCGGAGGCGGCCCGAGAGCTGCTGCCCGGCAAAGCTGCCCGATCTGCCGGTGCGATCGACGACATTGTAGAAACGGTCGTACCGCGACGCGAGCCAGAGGCCGCGATAATCGGCGAGCAGTTCGACGCGCTTGCCCGGCTTCGCCTCGAACCGCACCCCGGGCGCGCTGAGATTTTCGCGCGCCACGCCCGCATAGGTCCCTGACGGGCCGAGGTCGTCGCGCCGGCTGCCGAACAGCGTATCGAACCGCGTCAGCCTGCCGCCCGGCCGGTCGCCGCTGGCATAATCGTAGAACAGGCTGACCCGCGGTTTGAAGCGATGCGGAAAGGTATAGCCGATCGCCGCGTGCGCGAAGCCTGCGGCGACGCGCGCGTTGGTCGCGGTCGCCATCGTCGAATCGCTGGCGCGGCCGGCCTGGAAGACGCCCTCGAGATCGTAATCGACGACCCGCGCTACGGATTCGCGGGCAAGGCGCGCATCGAAGGTGTTGAGGTGGCGATCGGCGGTCGTGCGCCCCGGCGAATCGCGTTCGACGAGCCGGTAAAAGCCGAGTTCGAGCTGCGCCGCGCCGAGCACCGCCTTTCGCCGGAGGAGACCGCCGAACAGCACGTCATCGAACGTCTCGCGGTCGATCCTCACCGCATTCCGCCGGATCGCCTCCGCCGCGTCGGGAAGGCGCTCCTGCGGCAGGACGTAGAACAGCGTGACCGCATGGTTGCGATCGGGATCGAGCTCCACCTGGATGCCGGTGAAGCCGTTCACCGTGTTGCGATATTCGTCGGTAGCGACGAGCCGGCCCGAGCCAAGGTTGAGCAGGAACCGCCCCGCCTGCACCGCCAGCCGGCCGCCGAGGCCGGGCGTATCGTCGAGCCGCAGCTTGACATAGGCTTGTGGCACTTCGAGCGCATTGACCTCGTCGCGGCCGATCTGGCTCGTCTTGCCGATGTCGTACCCGCGGCTGTCGATGAGTTCGGCGCCGATCGCGAACGGCCCCGGCCCATATTCGGCGGCGATGCCCGTTCGCAGCAGGACGACGTCCTCGCTGGTGGCGTAGCCCGGCCGGGGCCTGCCATCGACGGTTTCGTAGCGCAGCCGGCTCGACGCGGTGACGAGCAGGCCGGTCTCATCCTTCTTGGGGGCGGTTTCCTCCTTCCCGGGCTTCTCGACCGAGGAAGCGGGGGACGCAGGCAGCGACTGCGCTCCGACCGCCGCGGACGTGGTGGCGGCGATCAGCACCGCGAGCGCGAAAGGCGGTCGAACGATAAACATCAGACATGTTTGGAAACATTTAGCTGCCTTTTTATGACAAGGCGGATGGTGATGTTCGTTTGCCTTAACATTCCGTCGGGCCAGCTGCCTCAGCCGTTCGACCGGATGCGCCTAGCTGAACGCCGATCATCCGGCGAGAAAGGCGATATTTCTACGGTTTCGTCGAGAGTCCAGCCGTGGCGCAGGCTGCGCCGGGTTTGCACGGTAGAGGCTTCCACCCCGCCATGTCGGCCTGCAATGCCGCTACAGCCCGTGCGGCATATGCGCCGCGCTCTTCAGCGCTGAGAGCGCCATCATGATCTATGTCGGCTTCTGTGAACGCGCGATCCGCGCCTGCAATGGCTTCTTCGAGAGAGATGCGCCGGTCGTGATCGGTATCTGCCAGGTCGAATTGGGAGCGGGCAAACCGATCGTCCGCAGGCGGTGCAGGGGGCGACCCCTTTGGTAGCACCATGGCACCCGCAGCCGCACGGATCTCGGCGAACGTGACATAAGAATCGTGATCGGCGTCCATCCTTTGGTGAAGGGCGATCGCGGCCGCTTTATTCTCAGCGCGGGTTTGTCCGACTGCCGGAGAGAGGCCGATCAAGAAGGGGAGCAAGATCATGAGCCGACACTGTGAACCGCCGTACGTGACATGATGATGTCTCGCTTATGAAAGCCGGCCCGAGCGGCGAAACGTAAGCTGGTCCGATCGAAAAGCGCTATTGCCGGACCTTCGCGGTCCAAGTTTGGAAAGCCGCGATCATTCGATGCTCCATCCCTATGCAGCGACGAAGCGCATCGTTCGTCGGTCGACATCGACCTCGCTCAATTCCACATCGATGGTCTCACCCGGCTTGCGGCCTGCACCCGCCAGCCTGGCCACAACGGGCACGGTGTTGAGCTGGATACGCGCGCCGCGATCATCCGTGTCGATGATCGTCGCTGCGAAGACCTCGCCGACACGCTCCGACAGCAGGACCGCCTCTGCGACGTCGATGACGGCGCGTTCGATCTGCCCCGCACGAGCGTCGGCCTTGCCCATCACCTTGGGCAGCGCCTCGAATGCGGCGCTTACCGGTTCCGGTACAGGCTCGCCGTTCGCGACCGCGAGTGCGGCGCCTATGACGTAGCGGTCGGCAAGCCTGCGCAGCGGCGCGGTCGCCTGGGCGTAGGTCGCGGCGACCGCTGCATGCCAAGGTATCTCGCCCGCTCTGAACGGCGCATAGGAGGCTCCGTTTCCCGCACGGCGGATGGCGAGCATGAAGGCTGCGTCGGTCGGATCGTTCGGGTCGCGCGTGCGCGAGAATGTATCGAGCGATACGTCGATCGGCCAGGCCAGCTCCAGCGCCTGTGCGATGTGACGCAGCCGGTTCACTGCGGCATCGTCGGGTCCCGCCATCACCCGGAAGAGCCCCGTATGGTGGGCCTGCAACGCCTCGGCGACGGCGAGGTTCGTCGCCAGGGACAGCGCCGCGTTCTGCTCTTCCGACCGGAGGCGGGGGCGAAAGCCGAGCTGTAGCCGACCGCCGGCTTGACGGCTTACTTCCTGTTCGGGCGGATCGATCCGGGCGGCGCCGCGTGCCAGCTCGGCGGCCTGAAGACGGCGGGCAATTTCAGCGAATTCGATCGGGAGATCCGCGGGCTGCACCGTATCATAGGCGAGTTTGGCGGATGATCGAACGATCGCGCGCTCGACGCCGTCGAGCCGCGCTGCGCCGTCCGGGGCGACGCGCACGGCGAAGACGACGGCCGGGCGGTCCGCGTTCGGCAGGAGACTGACAGCCCCCTCGCTCAGGATCGGCGGATAGAGGCTCGCCTTGCCGTCGGGGAGATACAGCGTCTCTCCCCGTTTCCACGCTTCGATATCGAGCGCATCGCCATCCTCCACGAACCAGGCAGCATCAGCGATCGCATAATGCAGCAGCAGGTCCGATCCCGCCTGCTCGATCGCAAACGCCTGATCGAGGTCCTTGGAGGTGGCCGGGTCGAGCGTCACGAAACGCATCCGTGTTCGATCGACATGCTGCGTCGGAGGACGGCGAACCGCAGCGTCCGCCGCGGCGTTCACGAGTGGCGGAAAATCGGCGACAATCTGAAATTCGGTGCGGATCCGATCGAGAGCGTCGGCAAGAGCGCGATCCGGGTCGAGAAGCGTTTTCATAACGCGGGACCATGGACCCGACCCGCGCGCTTGCAAAGCACCGCGGCCGGGAGCGCCGTTTGCTGCCTAACGCTGGTCAGAAGCCAAAGGACATACTGACCTTGGCTCCGTTATCGACCGTCTGGTTGCCGATCACGCCTTCATAACCGCCCGCGACCCGGATGCGATCGGACGGAGCCCAGACCATTTCGAGGCTGGCCGTCGCCGCATCGCGCGACAAGGGCGCGCCGGTGACGTTGAACGGCAACGCCGCGTTCGCGAAGGACAAGGTCGCGATTCCATAACGATGATCGTCAAAACCGTGCCGCCAGGCGCCGCTACCCCTCACCATCAAACCGTCGACGATCGGCGTCGCCACGCGTGCGCCGACATAGCTGGTGACGAAGCTCTGATGCGTCGCCTCGCCGTGCAGTGCTGCCGCCCCGCCGCGCTCGTCGAAGGCTTCGCTGGATATGCGATAGGCGGCGCCGCTAACGAACGGCTCGAAGGTGCCGCCACCCAGCGGGATCGCATATCCGAGCTCGGCCACCGCATGCACGATGTGCGAATGATAGTCGGCGCGCAGCGTATCGCCGAACCCGTCGAAGCTCACCGCGCGGCGGGTCTTGCTGTCGAGCCACGTATAGCCCAATGCGGCGCTGACCAGCGCACCCCGGAATGCGCCGCCGGCATAAGCGAGCACGTGCTTGCCCTCCAGCCGCGCGCTGCTCGCCCGCGCGTCGAGGTCGACGTCGTCGTGGGTATAGCCGCCGGCGATGCCGATATGACCGATCGTCTCCGCGCCGCCCACGGCCGCGTCGATGCCTCCTGCACCGCCGAGCGTGTCGCGTTGCTGCTTGGCGATGCCGAGCGCGCGGGCGCCATCGTCCTGGCCCGAATTGGCGACGAATTGTCCCCAGATGCCGATGCCGGTGGTATGCTCGCGGGCGCGGCTCAGCACCGCTTGCTGGACCAGTTCGACATCGCGGACGGCGGCGGTCCGCAGCGATGCGTGGATCTCGCCCGACAGCAGATCGAGCGCCGGCGCCACGGCGGCATCGGCGGCGGTGGCGGTAAGGGCCGCATAGGCCGCATTGGCTGCCCCGAGGCGGCTGAAGGCGCCGACGACCGCCGTCTGGTTGCCGGTGACGGCGAAGGAGGACAGGCCGGAGGCGCTGCGTACCAGATCGACGTAATACGCGCCGGCGTTCTGCCCGGCGCGCAGTTCCGTCGCGCCCGCGGTGGGCTGGACCAGCGTGTAGCTGCCGGTGATGCCACCCGCGGCGGTGATCAGCGTGTAGC
Organism: Sphingomonas sp. CD22; assembly: GCF_034556155.1. Classification (NCBI taxonomy): domain Bacteria; kingdom Pseudomonadati; phylum Pseudomonadota; class Alphaproteobacteria; order Sphingomonadales; family Sphingomonadaceae; genus Sphingomonas; species Sphingomonas sp. CD22. The sequence continues at coordinate 83,826 of NZ_JAYDYX010000004.1, forward strand.
GCGTGCCGATCGGGGCCGTGCCGGTGCTGCCGGTGACGACGAGCTGGGCGCCGGTTCCGATCGTCGCGGAACCGCCGACGCGCAGCAGATCGCTGGTCGCACCGTTGATCGTGGCAGCGTAGCTGGAGCCCGCCGCCTGGACGAGATTGCCTGCGATCGTCAGCGTGCCGACGCCGTTGACGCCCGGCGAGATCGTGGCACCCGAGAGGAGCGATACGCTGCCCACCGATCCGGTGCCGGCCAGCGTGCCGCCGCTCACCGTCACGGGCGAGCCGACGCTGCCCAATATGACGAGCTGGCCGGCCAGGAGATTGGTCGCGCCGGAGAATCCGGGCAGCGCGCCGATCGTCACGCTGCCCGTGCCGGCCTTGATCAGCGCACCGGTGCTGGTGAGATTGGCGGTGAAGGTGCCATCGAAACTCTGTTCGATCCGCACCGTGCCGCGATCGACGAGGGCACCGGTCAGATTGGCGGTGGTGCCGACCAGCGTCGCCGTCGGGGCGACCGTGGTGAGGGCAGGGACCGTGGCGTTGCCGCCCAGCGTCCACGTGCCACCGGCGACATCGAGCCGCTCGAGATTGAACCCGCCGGCGAAATTGCCCGCGCCGGTGCCGCCTAGCGTCACGACGTCGGTCCCGGCGCCGCCGTCGAGCGTGCCCGCGATGACCGATCCGGGCAGCAGGGTGAGCGTATCGTCGCCGGCGCCGAGGCTGACGTTGCCGGTGATCGTGCCCGCGTTGGTGAGCGTGTCGTTCCCGTCGCCCATGTTCACCGCGCCGGTGATCGATCCGGTATTGACCAGCGTGTCGTTGCCGCCGCCCATGTCGATCGCGCCGAGCGTTCCGCCGGTGATCGTGCCGCTGTTGGTGATGCCGTCGTCGAACCCGCCGACCAGCTGAACGGCATAACCCGTACCGCCGCGGATGAGGCCGCTGTTCGTGATCGTCGTCGCGGCAACCGCCGCGCCACCCGGATTGGTATCGAGGTTGACGAGAATGGCGTTGCCGGCGCCGAACACGGTGCCGCTGTTGGTGACGGAGCCGCCGCCGATCGCGATCCCCTCCGCCGAGTTCGGCCGCCCGCCCGAATCGACGCCCCGGGCGCTGAGGCCCTGGATCGTGCCCGAGTTGACGATGGTCGCGACCAGATCGATGTCGACGCCATCGCCGTCGCCGTTGGTGGCGACGCCATCCCATGCGCCGGTGATCGTGCCGGTGTTGGTCACCGTGCCGGTGCCATCCGAGCCGACGCCGGAGCCGTTGCGGCCCTGGATCGTGCCGCCGTTCGTCACCGTCACCCCGGCATCGCTGGTGATGCCGTGGCGCAGGCCCGAGATCAGCCCGCCCGCCTGGTTGTTGACGGTGCCGCCGTTCGCCTGAAAGTCGATCCCGTCGTAATTGTTGTTGGCCGCCCCGTCGGCATAGATGGTGCCGGCATTGGTGACGACGGCGCCTTGCCCGGGACGAATGCCGTCCTGTCCGAACGATCGCAGCGACGCGCCGGCATAATTGTTGATGACGATCGACGCGGCACCCGATCCGGCCGAGTCGAAGTCGAGCGCCTGCCCACCGGCGGTGGTCTGGATCGTGCCGAAATTGTCGACGCGGATACTGCCGCCGGTCGGGTTGATGTTGACGCGGAACGCATCGTCCTGGCTGGTGATCGTCGCCCCGGCATTGTTCACCAAGGTGATCGTGCGCGCATTGTTCGCCCCGGACACGTTGATCGCACGGCCGCCGGCGGCGGTGGAGCTGATCGTGCCCGAATTGGTGATGGCGATCACCGTCCCCGTCTCGGTCACCGCCGGGTTGCTCGCACTGGCGATCGCCGCGCCGGGATCGACGGTGATGGTCCCCGCATTCTGCTGCGCGGTGTCCGGATTGGGCGTGGTTGCGTCGCATACCGCGGTGTTGGCGGCCGTGGTGACGCATCGCGCCCACGCCGGCGCGGCGGGGAGCAGGCTTGCCGATGCCAGACCCATCGCCGAAGCGGTGAGCAAGCGGGTCCGAGTGCGCGCGGTGTTCATCATGATCTGCCCCTCATCCGCGCGGCTTGGGTCGATCCGCTGCAGTTTTCAGATGGTTGGCTAGGCCGGATCGGTGACAATCCGGTGACGGTCACGACGGCAATCGCGACCCGCGTTCACCAATCCCTTCGATCGGTGTGCACCAGATCGTCCGACGCAACATATCCTTAACGGCTTAGTCACAGATGCGTCACGCACCGCGCCTAGTTGCTGTTACGAAATGTTGCTGGCGAGCCGCCGACGACAGGGTGGAGCCCCGGCCGATGAAGATACGTCATACGATGTTTGCCCTGTGCGCGTCCGCGGCTCTGCTCGCGGGCTGCAACGACGACAATGGCGCCGCACCCACGCCCGCACCCAGCCCGACGGCGACGCCGACCCCGACGGCGCAGGCAGCGACCCGGACGATCATCTTCGTATGGGATGGCCTGCGTCCGGACGACGTCACGCAGGCGGACACGCCGAACCTGTACGCGCTTCAGCAGGCGGGCGTCAGTTTCCCCGACAATCATTCGACCTATCCGACGTTCACGATGATGAACGGCTCGTCGTTCGCCACCGGCTCCTTCCCCAAGACGTCCGGCTTCTACGGCAACACCTTCTGGACGCCGCCGCAGGGCAGCGGGAACACCATCCCCGCCGGCAATGGCGCCGGCGGCACGGCGCAAGACTATGTCGATCCCGTGTTCACCGAAGACTATCAGGTGCTGAACACGCTCAACACTTATTACGGGGGCCAGTTGCTGCTGGTGAAGAGCCTGTTCGCGACCGCGCAGGCTGCCGGCATGACCACGGCGACCATCGGCAAGAGCGGTGCGGCCTATATCCAGGATCTCGGGAAGGGCGGCCTGTTCCTCGACGAGAATACGGTTCAGCCGCGCACCCTGGCGACGGAGCTGCAAACCGCCGGCATCCCGCTGCCTGCCAACACGGTGAACGGCTATGCCGGCACGGACGCGGTGACGCTCTCGGCCAACAACGGCAGCCCGACGGCGCGCGCCGGTTACGTCACCTTCAACACGACCGCTTATGATCCCGCCGGTGCGCTGACCGTGGCGGCACGCGATTCCTCCGACACCACGCAGGGAGCGCCCGAGGACGCCGCCAACAAATATATGATGGCGACCTTCACCAACTACATCCTGCCCAAGAAGAACCCGATGCTCTCGCTCATCTGGTTCCGCACCCCCGACAACGTCGAGCACGGCTACGGGCCGGGCACATCCAACGTCCGCGCCGGCCTGCGGTCGCAGGATGCCCGCCTCGGCGAACTGATGGCCGCGCTCCGCGCGCAGGGCATCGATGGTTCGACCAACATCGTCGTCGTCTCCGATCATGCCCATTCGACCGTGTCGGGTCCGCTCTCGCTCTACCCGCTGCGCGCGATCACGCCGTCCGCGACCGCACCCAATGGCGCGCCCGTCAACGGTTCGACCAGTGGAACCAGTGCCGCCACGCTCGGCGCGGTGAGCGCCAACGGCTTCAGCTTCTCAGGCGACGTCCGCTCCGCCGACCTGCTCACCTATCGCGGCTTCAAGGCCTATGACGGCGCCGGCTGCTCGACCAGCGCGATGTACGGGCTGAAGGCCAACGGCACGCCGACCATACCGCTGCGCCGCGACACCACCGGCACGCTGTGCGGCGCCGCCAACACCAACTATCAGGCGATCTCGTCGACGCTGGCCAGCCCGGTCGCCAGCTTCCGCGTGCCGGCCCCGGGCAGTCTGCCGGCCAATGGCATCGTCGTCGCCGCCAATGGCGGCTCGGATTACTTCTACGTGCCGAGCCATGACGCGACCACGATCGCCAATCTGGTCCGCTTTTTCCAGCAGCGCGAGGAATATGGCGCGATCTTCGTCGATAGCCGCTACGGCCAGATCCCCGGCACGCTGCAGATGAGCCAGGTCAACCTCGAAAACACCGCGCGAAAGGGCAACGGCCAGCCCGACGTGGTGGTGAGCTTCTCCTCCGACGAAACGGCCACCGTACAGGGCAAGTCCGGCATCGAATTCGAGAGCGTCGGCGGGCAGCGCGGCATGCACGGCAGCTTCGGCAGCACCGACGTGCACAACACGCTGATCGCTGCGGGGCCGTCGTTCCGCAAGGCGGCGGTGCTGACCACGCCGACCGGGAACGTGGACGTCGCGCCGACCGTCGCCTATCTGCTCGGCCTGTCGATGCCGCAGGCCGATGGGCGCGTGATCAACGAGGCACTGGCCACGCCGGCCAGCAAGGGAACGCCCACGGTGGCGGCGGCGTCGGTGGCGCCCACCAGCAGCGCGACCGGGCTTCGCTTCGAAGTGCCGACCGATCCGACCGGCGGCACGCCGGACCCGGTGTTCCCGCGCGGGACCTATACAGTGCTGCTGCAGGTCAAGGACCTGACCGTCGACGGCAAAACGTACCGCTACTTCGACTTCGCCCGTGCGCAGCGCCAGTAAGCGGATCATCGGTGTGGGGGTGGCGCTGGCCACCTCCACCGTGGCGGCGCCGGCGCTGTGCGCGGCGCCGCCCTCGCTCGACTTCGCCACCGTCTTCGCGACCACCAAGGAACCGCGCCGGCTTCACTATAAGGTGATGTACCGCACCGGCGACGGCATCCATCGCGTGGAGATCTGGCGCGACGGCGCGGTCCGCCTCAAGCGGGTGACCGACGGGGTCGTGACGACGCTGATCCACCACGATCCACGCGCCGCCGATTTCACCATGCAGGTGATCGATCCGCGCAAGCACACCAGCACGCGCGTCGATCGCGCCAGTCTGTATCGGATCGGCAATTTCACCGACTGGTTCGATCTGGCGCACGGCCTTCGCCACCCCAAGGGCAGCTATCGGTTGGTCGCACGCGCCCCGCTGTCGCCGATGCCGAAAACACCCGCGGCCTGCCGCTGGTACGATCTCAAGGACGCGAACCGCACCACGTCGATCTGCTGGGATAGCGCGAACGCCGTGCCGCTGCTGATCGCAAGCGGGCCGGGTCATCCGATCTGGCGGGTCGAGACGATAGATCGAGCCAAGTTCGACGGCGGGCTCTTCCAAGCAAACGACCGCGGCTTCATCCACGATGACGCGACGCGAGACATTCAGAACGACTAAGGCGCTTACCCTCGCGCCGGTGATCGCGGCGATAGAGATGCCGGAGCGAGGCCAAGGACGACGATCTCCCGCACGCCCCATTGGCACAGTCGACGGTACAAACTGAGGTGCCGGACCGGGGTCAGCCAGTTCGATCAATCGCTTGGATATAAACTGGCTGGGGCGGCAGGATTCGAACCTGCGGATGGCGGCACCAAAAGCCGCTGCCTTACCACTTGGCGACGCCCCAACGAGGAGGCGGCCTTATAGCCGGGTCGGCGGGGTTGGAAAGCCCCGCCGACACCAGTTTTCACGGCCGCCCCGCGAAAAGTCAGTCGAGCCGTTGCAGCCAGCCGTGCGGGTCGGCGGCGCGGCCGCGCTGGATCGCCGACAGCGCATCGAGCATGCGCTGGGTCAGCTGCCCGGTGCCGCCGCTGCCGATCGTGAAGCGGCCGTCGACGCCTGCGACCTCGCCGATCGGCGTCACCACCGCCGCGGTGCCGCATGCGAACGCCTCGGTCAGGCGGCCGCTTGCCGCGTCGGCACGCCATTGGTCGATGCCGTACAATTCCTCGCGGACCGCGATGCCCTGGTCGCGCGCGATGCGGATGATCGAATCGCGGGTGATGCCAGGCAGGATCGTGCCGGTTAGCGGCGGCGTCACCATCGAACCGTCGTCGAACACGAAGAAGACGTTCATCCCGCCCAATTCCTCGACCCAGCGCCGCTCGACCGCATCGAGGAAGACGACCTGGTCGCAGCCCTGGCGGATCGCCTCCGATTGGGCGAGCAGGCTGGCGGCGTAATTGCCGCCGCATTTCGCCTCGCCGGTGCCGCCGGGGGCGGCGCGGGTATAGTTCTGGCTGACCCAGATCGACACGGCGCGCGCGCCGCCCTTCCAATAGGCGCCGACCGAGGAAGCGATCACCATGTAGAGATAGTCGGACGACGGCTTGACGCCGAGGAACGCCTCGCTCGCGAACATGAACGGACGCAGGTAGAGCGCGCCGCCGTCGATCTGCGGGAACCAGTCGCGCTCGGTGGCGACGAGCTGGCGGCACGAGGCGAGGAACAGCTCTTCGGGCAGCTCGGGCATCGCCAGCCGGCGCGCGCTGTTGTTGAAGCGGCGCGCGTTGGCGTCGGGGCGGAACAATGCGGTGCCGCCGTCGTCGAGCCGATAGGCCTTGAGCCCCTCGAAAATCTCCTGCGCATAATGCAGCACCGCGGTCGACGGATCGATCGTGATCGGCGCGCGCGCGGTGATCGCGGCGTCGTGCCAGCCCTCGGCCTCGTTGTAGCGGATCACCGCCATATGATCGGTGAAGACGCGGCCGAAACCCGGGTCGACCAGCCGCGCGGCGCGCTCGTTGGCCTCGACCGGGGTGGCGCTGCGATCGAAACGGAAGGTCGGCGTGGCGGCCGGCGAAACACGGGTCATCGATTTCTCTCAGGCATCAGGGGTTGCGGTGGCGTACGAGCGGGGGCTAAACTGGTCAACATGGCTGCCACAGCTCCCTCCGCTTCCGCCCAGTTTCTCCGCGAGCCCGAATTGCGTCGCGGCATGGAATTGCTGTATTTTGGCCATAGCCATCTCACCCGCTCCGTCGATCAGGGGCTCGCAGCACAGGGATTGGGCCGCGCGCATCATCGTGCACTGTATTTCATCGCGCGCAAACCCGACCTGACGGTCAGCGAGTTGCTGGGATTGCTCGCGATCACCAAACAGTCCTTGGGTCGCGTACTCAACGAACTAACCGACCGCAAGTTGGTCGAGACCCGACCGGGCGAACGCGACCGCCGCCAGCGCCTGCTGCGCCTGACCGAAGAGGGCGCGCGGATGGAGAACGAGCTGTTCGAGGCGGTGCGGATCAAGATGTCGCAGGCCTATCAGACCGCCGGGCAGGATGCGGTGTCGGGCTATTGGGCGGTGCTGGAGGGGATGATCCCCGATATCGACCTGACGCTGGTCGAGGGCCTGCGCTCCTGACGGGTGGGGGCAGGCGCCGTCGCCGCTCCCGCCGGTGAACGCCATGGTCTAGCCTGCAACCAGATTTTACCAGATCCGCGGGGTCTGACAGGGTGGTGGCCCGCCAGCCGCCGTCCCTCGCCGAAGGTCGCTGCCTTCGTCGCGTTCATGGCCGCCAATCTGCTCCGCGAGCCGCCGGTCGAGGCTCGGTGATACGACCGCTATCCATCTGCGCCGATTGCATTCTCCACCGCGATGTCCGACATCCCCGGCGATGGAGTGGACGATCGCCATCACCCGCCACGGCGCCGAGGCGCAGCCGGTCGTGGTCATCGACGGCTTTGCCGATGCCGCGCGCTTCCGCGACGATGCCGCCTTCCTGTCGTTCGCGCCGATCGGGGCGCATTATCCCGGTATCCGCGCGCCCGTCGCGCCGCGGATGCTGCACGATCTGCTCGTCCGGCTCGATCCCGTCGCGCGGGCGGTGTTCGGGGTCGGTGGGCTGGCGATCGCCGATGCCTTTTATTCGATCGTCACCACGCCGCCGGCGGCGCTGACCCCGATCCAGCGCCTGCCGCATTTCGACGAACTGTCGCCGCGGCGTCTGGCGCTGCTGCACTATCTCTCGCCCGACGAGCGTAGCGGCACCGCTTTCTACCGCCACCGCACCACCGGGTTCGAATCGATCGATGCGACGCGGCTCGCGCCGTATCGCGCCGCGCTCGACGCCGACCTCCTCCGCCACGGCCTGCCCGGGGCGGGTTATATCGCCGGCGACACGCCGCTGTTCGAGCGGCTCGCGGTGCACGAAGGGCGGTTCAATCGCGCGATCCTCTACCGCTCGAACACGTTGCACTGCGCCGACCTGCCCACGGACCTCGCGCTCGACCCCGATCCGGCGTCCGGGCGGCTGACCGTCAACACCTTCCTCGACGCGACCGACTAAGCGACGAACGTTGCACGAAAAGCACGACGGCGGCGTCGCCCGCCGGCGACTGCCGTGAATACGTATGTGGCCGACTTGGCTCCTAATCCCCCCGCGTTCACAAGCCGGGCAGCCAGTCAGCTGATCATCCGCGATGGAGCGGGTGGGGGCATGACGCCACCAGGGGGAGGATTTCTTCGTGTCCCAGACCGATTCCGTATTCACGCGTCGCGCCCGTATCGCGCTGCGTTCGAGCACCGTGACGATCGCCAGCGTGCTGCTGGTCACCGGCGGTGCCGCCTTCGCGCAGGAAGCGCCCGATCCGCAGGCACCGAACGCCAATCCCTCCGCCGCGGCGACCGCGCAGGCGCCGGCCCCGGCCGCCGAGCCGACCCCCAATCAGGATGCGGCGCAGGCGCAGACCGCCGAGAACGCCACCGACAGCGGCGAGATCGTCGTCACCGGCATCCGCGCCAGCCTCGCCAATTCCGCCAAGATCAAGCGCGATTCGACGCTGATCGTCGACAGCGTCTCGGCCGAGGATGTCGGCAAGCTGCCCGACGTGTCGATCGCCGATTCGCTCGCGCGTCTGCCCGGCGTCACCGCGCAGCGGCTCGAGGGCCGCGACCAGCGCCTGTCGATCCGCGGCCTCGGCCCCGATTTCTCGACCACGCTGCTCAACGGCCGCGAGCAGGTGACCGTCGGCGACAACCGCGGCGTCGAATACGATCAATATCCGTCGGAATTCTTCCGCAACGTCAACGTCTACAAGTCCGCCGACGCGTCGCTGATCGCGGCGGGCATCTCGGGCACCGTCGATCTGCGCATGCTCCGCCCGCTCGACCAGCGCGACCGCGTTTTCGCGATCAACGCGCGCGGCCAGATGAACGGCATCGACAATCTCAATCCGGATTCGTCGCGCTACGGCTATCGCGCCTCGGCGACCTATATCGACAAATTCGCCAACGACACGCTCGGCATCGCGATCGGCGTGTCGGGCACGCAGACGCCGTCGCAGGACGAGCGCTACAACGCCTGGGGCTATCCCGGTACCGGCACCGCCGCCGATCCCTTCATCCTCGGCGGTGCCAAACCCTATGTCCAGTCGAACGAGCTGAAACGCTACGGCGCGGTCGGCACGGTGGAATGGCAGCCGTCGGAGGTGTTCCACTCGACCTTCGACGCGCTCTATTCCGATTTCACCGAAACGCAGCGGCTGCGCGGTATCGAATTCCCGCTCGGCTTCTCCGATCCGACGCGCAGCGGCATCACCGTCGACAACGGCTTCGCGACGACGACGACGTTCACCAACGTCTTCGCGGTGCAGCGCAACGACTATAACCAGCGCAAGGCCAAGAACCTGTCGCTCGGCTGGAACAACGACATCAAGCTTGGCGAGCGCCTCCACTTCAACGTCGATGCGAGCTGGAGCCGCGCGACGCGTACCGACTTCCTGCTCGAAACCAACACCGGCACCGGCTTCGCCAAGAGCGGCGTCGCCGACACGGTGAGCGTGACGCAGAACGCCAACGGCACCTACCGGATCGTACCGACGCTCGATTACACCAACACGAACGTCCTGCGCCTCACCGATCCGCAGGGCTGGGGCAACAACGGCACGCAGGCGGTGGTCCAGTCGGGCTTCCTCAACCAGCCCAAGTTCAAGGACGATCTCAAGTCGCTGCGCGCCAGCCTCAACGGCGAATTCGACGGCAGCCTGGTGCGCGGCTGGGAGGTCGGCGGCAATTACAGCCGGCGCGAGAAGACCAGCGCCTACACCTCCTATTTCCTGTGTCCGAAGGGGGCGGGGACCGGCTGCACCGTCGCCAGCGGCACGCCGACCAGCGCCGCGGTGCCGAGCGAGGCGTTGCTCGGGACCAACATCCCGCTCGACTATCTCGGCGTCCCCGCGATGCTGACCTACGACCCGCTCTACGTCTACAACAACGCGCTGAACGCGGCTTATGACAATCGGCCGTCTTCGCTCGTCCGCGACAATCGCGTGATCGAGGACGTCTTCACCGGCTATGCCAAGCTCACCATCGACGGCGAGCTCGGCGGCAAGACGGTGAAGGGCGCACTCGGCGTGCAGGTGGTCCACTCCGAACAGCGTTCGGTGGGCCAGATCGCCAGCGTCGTCACGGGCAACGTCACCGTCGCACCGGCCGACCAGAAGGTGAATTATACCAACGTGCTGCCGTCGGCGACGCTGTCGGTCGAGCTGATCGACAACGGCTATGTCAAGCTCGGCGCCTCGCAGACGATGGTGCGCCCGCGGCTCGACCAGGAGCGGGTGACGCAGGACGTGGCGATCAACCTGACCAACATCGGCCGGACCCCCGCGGGCCTGTTCCCGGTGTTCAGCTCGACCGGCGGCAACGTCGCGCTGCGGCCGTATCAGTCGACCAACATCGACATGTCGTTCGAGAAATATTTCGACGCCGGCGGCTATGTCGCGCTGTCGGGCTATTTCAAGCACCTCACCGACTTCGTCGATCCCAACAACAGCTATGCCTACGACTTCTCCGCATTGCTGCCGGCGCTGACCGCGGCACAGCAGGCGCAGGTCGTCGCCGCCGCGCAGACGATCGGCAACGTCAGCGCGCCGGCGAACACCGGTCGCGGCGAGGTGCTGGGCGTCGAGGCGACGATCTCGCTGCCGTTCAAGGCGATCACCAGCGCGCTCGACGGCTTCGGCATCTTCGCGAGCGGCAACTACACCCAGTCGACGATCAAGTTCGCCAGCAACCCGACGCAGGCGATCACCTTGCCCGGCCTGTCGAAATGGACCGGCAGCGGCACGATCTATTTCGAGAAATGGGGCTTCCAGGCGCGCGCCAACTATCGCTACCGCTCGGATTTCCTCGCCGAGGTCGCCGGCCTCTCGGCGTCGCCGACCTATCGCACCGCCAAGTCGGAAGGCATCCTCGATGCGCAGATCGGCTATGAATTCCAGGAGGGCTTCCTCCAGGGCTTCTCGATCCTCGCGCAGGCCAAGAACCTGACCGACCGTCCGTTCATCACCTATCAGAACGACGATCCGCGGCAGGTGATCGACTATCAGCGCTACGGCCGCGATTATTATATCGGCATCACCTACAAATTCTGACGCCGATCTCCTTTCCTCCCCCGAACCTGGGCTGTCGTCCTGTGACGGCAGCCCTTTTTGTCGATAGGCCAAGGGCATGACAGCATCCGTCACCACGATCGTGATCGCCGGCGGCGGCACCGCCGGCTGGATGGCGGCGGCAGCGCTGGGCGGCTTCCTCGAGAGCGGCTATCGCATCCGCCTGATCGAATCCGACGCGATCGGCACCGTCGGGGTCGGCGAGGCGACGATCCCGCAGATCCGCCTGTTCAACCAGGCGCTCGGCCTCGACGAGGATGCCTTCCTCCGCGCCACCGGCGGCACCTTCAAGCTCGGCATCGCCTTCGACGGCTGGCGCGAGCCCGGCCACAGCTACATGCACGCGTTCGGCGACGTCGGCCGCGACGTCGGGCTGATCGCCTTCCAGCATTATTGGCTGCGCGCGCGCCGGCTGGGGCTGGCCAGGCCGCTCGACGCCTATTGCCTGAACGACATCGCCGCGCGCGCCGGTCGCATGCACCGCGGCGGCCCGCTCACCGCGCCGACCATCCCGGCGCTGCCTTATGCCTTCCACTTCGATGCGGGCCTCTATGCCGCCTATCTCCGCCGCTTCGCGGTCAACCGCGGCGTCGAGCGCACCGAAGGCCGGATCGCCCATGTCGAGCGCGACGGCGAGAGCGGCGACGTCGCCGCGCTGCTGCTCGATTCCGGCGAGCGGATCGCGGGCGACCTGTTCCTCGACTGTACCGGCTTCGGCGGTCTGCTGATCGAGGGTGCGCTCGCCACCGGCTATGAGGAATGGAGCCGCTGGCTGCCCTGCGACCGCGCGATCGCCGTGCCAAGCGCCAATGTCGGCCCGCCGCCGCCCTATACCCGCGCGATCGCGCGCGCCGCGGGCTGGCAATGGCGCATCCCGCTCCAGCATCGCACCGGTAACGGCCACGTCTATTGCAGCGCCTTCACCAGCGACGATGCCGCCGCCGACACCTTGCTCGCCGATATCGAGGGCGAGGCGCAGGGCGATCCGCGCCAGCTCCGCTTCGTCACCGGCCGCCGCAAGCGCGCGTGGAGCCACAATGTCGTCGCGATGGGGCTGGCGAGCGGCTTCCTCGAACCGCTGGAATCGACCAGCATCCATCTCATCCAGTCCGCCATCGCGCGGCTGATCAAGCTGCTCCCCGCGCTGCCGATCGCCGCCGCGCTCCGCGACGCATATAACCGCGAGACCGGAACCGAGATCGAACGCATCCGCGACTTCCTGATCCTCCATTATTGGGCGAACGGCCGCGACGAACCCTTCTGGCGGGCCTGTCGCGACATGGCGCTGCCCGACACCCTCCGCGCCAAGATCGCGCTCTGGCAGGAGGCGGGCACGATCGTCCGCGAACAGGAGGATTTGTTCACCGAAGACGGCTGGCTGCAGGTGCTTGCGGGGCAGGGGGTGGAGGCGCGGGCGCACCACCCGCTCGCCGACCAGATCGAGCCCGGCGACCTTGGCGAATATATGGAAACGTTGGAGCTGCTCTACCGCCGCGAGGCGGCCGCGATGCCGACGCATGCGGCGTTCATCGACCGGCATTGCAAGGTGCGGTGAACGGGCGAGAAGGATCGGTGCGCGCAGAGGCGCGGAGAGCGCGGAGAAGACCCTCGAAGTGCGCACGCAATCCGGTCATCGCGATCGGTGGATAGGACGGGCCACCGAGGCGGCGAGCGCAACACCTCTGCGTCCTCCGCGCCTCTGCGCGAACGCACTCTCTTCTTTTCGGCTTGCCGTGAGCGGCGAATGGCGATCAATACCCGTGGAGGCAGGCCGGTTACGTCGACCCGCGCACGATCAGCCGCGGCTGCAACAGCGCGGTATCGGTCGGCTCGTCGGCGATGCGGCGCAGCAGCGTGTCGACCAGCACCTCGCCCGCCTTGCGATAGTCCTGCGCGATCGTGGTGAGCGGCGGCTGCGTCGTCGCCGCGACGGGGATGTCGTCGAAGCCGATGATCGCGACATCCTCCGGCACCCGCCGCCCCGCCTCGGCGAGCGCGCGCACCACGCCGAGCGCGATGATGTCGGACGCGGCGAACAGCGCATCGAACGGCACGTCGCGCGCCAGCAACCGCCGCGTCGCCTCATAGCCCGAATGCTCGACCGACAGCGCGTCAACGTGGAGGCCCGGATCGACCGGCAGGCCCGCCGCACGCAGCGCCGCCGACAGGCCGCGGTAGCGGTCGCGAAACTCCGGATAATGGTCGTCGGCATCGCCGATGAAGCCGATCCGCCGCCGGCCGCGCGCGATCAGATGCTCGCCTGCCATCCGCCCGCCGGCGATATTGTCGCAACCGATCGTCGCATCCGTCGTATGGCTGTCGACCGAGCCCCAGCGCACGAAATGCGTGCCCTGCGCGACCAGCGCCTCCAGCCGCGCCTTGTACAGTTCGTAATCGCCATAGCCGAGCAGGATGATCCCGTCCGCCTTGCGGCTGTCCTCGTAATCGGTGTGCCAGTCGGCGGAGAGTTGCTGGAAGGAACTGAGCAGATCGTAGCCGCGCGCGGCGCAGGTGCGCAGGATCGATCCTAGCATCGACAGGAAGAAGGGGTTGATGAAGCTGCCGTCGTCGAGCGGGTCCTCGAAGAACAGCAGCGCCAGCGTCATGCTCTGCCCGCGCCGCAACGACGAGGCGTTCTTGTCGACCTTGTAGTTGAGCTGGCGGGCGATCGCCTCGATCCGCATCCGCGTCGCCGCGCTCACCGTCCGGTCGCCGCGCAGCGCGCGGCTGACGGTCGGCTGCGACACGCCGGCGCGCGCGGCGATGTCGAAGGAGGTCGGCTTGTCGCTCGCTCCGCCCGGTCCCCGTCCTCTGCTCTTCACGGCCATCGCCGCAATCTACATCAGGCGAAGGGGTGGGGATAGCGCCTCTGAATACGTATGCTCTATGCTTGGCTTGGCGCGCCGGCATCCGCACAACGACGGCGGATGCGGCCGGCGAAGGATCGGGTGCACGGCCATGTCGGGGGATGCATGCTGAAGCTCGCCACACGAACCGCGACCGCGCTCGCGCTGCTGGTCGCTGCACCCGCCGTGGCTGCGCAGACCGCCGACTATCGCGCGCGGCTGCCGCAGGACGAGGTGATCTATTTCCTGCTTCCCGACAGGTTCGAGAACGGCGACACGGCCAATGATCGTGGCGGCCTGACGGGCGCGCCTTCGGTCACCGGCTTCGATCCCGCCGCCAAGGGTTTCTATCACGGCGGCGACCTCAAGGGGCTGACCCGACGGCTCGATTATATCCAGTCGCTCGGCGCGACCGCGCTGTGGGTCGGGCCGATCTTCAAGAACAAGCCGGTGCAGGGCGCCCCCGGGCAGCAATCGGCGGGCTATCACGGCTATTGGATCACCGACTTCACGCAGGTCGATCCGCATCTCGGCACCAATGCCGATTTCGCCGCGCTGGTCGCGGCGGCGCATGCGCGCGGGATGAAGGTCTATATGGACATCATCATCAACCACACCGCCGATGTGATCCAGTATCGCGAATGCGCGGCCAAGCGCGAATGCCCGTATCGCAGCCGCGCCGATTACCCCTATCAGCGCCGGCTCGGCGTCGGCGGCAAGCCGATCAACCCCGGGTTCGCCGGCGATGACGTCCACACGCGCGAAAATTTCGCGCGCCTCACCGACCCGGCCTATGCCTATACGCCCTTCGTCCCCGCCGCCGAAAAGGCGGTGAAGGTGCCGGCGTGGCTCAACGACGTCACGCTCTACCACAATCGCGGCGACACGACCTATCGCAACGAGAGTTCGACGATGGGCGATTTCGTCGGCCTCGACGATCTGATGACCGAGAATCCGAAGGTCGTCGCGGGGATGATCGACATCTTCGGCGGCTGGATCGACCGGTTCGGCATCGACGGCTTCCGCATCGATACCGCCCGCCATGTCGATCCGGAATTCTGGACCCGGTTCGTGCCCGCGATGCAGGCGCGCGCCAAAGCGAAGGGCATCCCCAATTTCCACATCTTCGGCGAGGTGTCGGATCACGAGGTCCGGCCCGCCGTGCTCGCGCAGCATACGATCGTCGACAAACTGCCCGCGGTGCTCGACTTTTCCTTCCGTCAGGCGGTGGTCGAGACCGTCGCCGGCACCCGCGGCACCGACGCGTTCGAGGCGCTGTTCGACGGCGATGCGCTGTACGCCAAGGGCTTCGACACCGCGGTGCAACTGCCGACCTTCACCGGCAATCACGACGACGGCCGCTTCTCGACCTTCGTCCGCAAGGCGTTCCCACAGGCAAGCGATGCCGAGGTGATGGCGCGCGTCATGCTGTCCAACGCGATGCTGCTGACGCTGCGCGGCGTACCGACGATCTATTCGGGCGACGAACAGGGGTTCGTCAGCGACGGCAACGATCAGGACGCGCGCGAGGACATGTTCGCGAGCAAGGTCGCGGTCTACAACGACAACCACCTGCTCGGCACCACCACGACCACGGCGACGGCGCATTTCGGGCAGGACAATCCGCTGTTCGGACAGATCGCCGCGCTGGCGAAGCTGCGCCGCGCGATGCCGGCGCTGACCCGTGGTCGCCAGCAGTTGCGCGCACGTGGGGAGACGCCGGGCCTGCTCGCCATCTCGCGCTTCGATCCGGTCAGCGGCGCGGAGGTGCTGCTCGCGTTCAACACCGCGACGACGCCGCTCACCCGTCAAGTCGAGATCGGCGTCGGCGCGACCGGCGCGACCACGCTTTCCGGCACCGGCTGCGGCGCGGTCGCCGTGCCGGGCAGCCTGACGATCACGCTTCCTCCCCTCGGCTATGCCGTCTGTGCCCTGAAGGCGACCCAATGACCCTGACTGACCGCCCGTGGTGGCACGGCGCGACCATCTACCAGATCTATCCGCGCAGTTTCGCGGATTCGAACGGCGACGGTATCGGCGATCTGCCGGGCATCACCGCGCATCTCGATCACGTCGCCAGCCTCGGCGTCGAGGCGATCTGGCTGTCGCCCTTCTTCCGCTCGCCGATGGCCGATTTCGGGTATGACGTGTCGGACTATTGCGACGTCGATCCGATCTTCGGCACGCTTGCCGATTTCGACGCGCTCGTCGTCCGCGCGCACGATCTCGGGCTCAAGGTGATCGTCGATCAGGTCTGGGCGCATACCAGCGAGCGGCATCCGTGGTTCGTCGAAAGCCGGTCGAGCCGCGACAATCCCAAGGCCGATTGGTACGTCTGGCGCGATCCGCAGCCCGAGGGGTCGCCGCCCAACAATTGGCAATCGGTGTTCGGCGGCCCGGCCTGGACCTGGGACGCGCGCCGCGGCCAATATTACATGCACAATTTCCTGAAGGAGCAGCCGCAGGTCAACGGCCACCATCCGGCGGTGCAACAGGCGTTCCTCGACGTCGCGCGCTTCTGGCTGGAGCGCGGCGTCGACGGTTTCCGCATCGACGCAATCAATTTCATGATGTTCGACCCCGATCTGCGCGACAATCCGCCTGCGCCGCTCGACGACGGCATCCCGCGCACCCGCCCGTTCGATTTCCAGCTCCACACCTACAACCAGAGCCACGACGCCATCCCCGGCTTCCTCGAGCGGGTGCGGGCGCTGTTCGACAGTTACGATGCGCGCTTTACCGTCGCCGAGGTCGGCGGCGCCGACAGCGATCGCGAGATGAAATTGTTCACCGCCGAGGGCCGTCGCCTGCACAGCGCCTATGGCTTCGACTTCCTGTATGCGCCGACGCTGACGCCGGGGATCGTCGCGGCGGCGATCGACAAATGGCCCGAGCAGGACGGCGTCGGCTGGCCGAGCTGGGCGTTCGAGAATCACGACGCGCCGCGTGCGATCTCGCGCTGGGCGGGGCAGGGCGACGCAGCCGCCTTCGCGCGGATGAAGATGCTGCTGCTGGCCAGCCTGCGCGGCAATATCTTCCTGTATTACGGCGAGGAACTCGGCCTGACGCAGGTCGCGGTACCGTTCGAGGATCTGCAGGACCCCGAGGCGATCGCCAATTGGCCGCAGACGCTGTCGCGCGACGGCGCGCGTACGCCGATGGCGTGGCGCAGCGATGCCGCCAATCTGGGCTTCTCGACCGCCCGGCCGTGGCTGCCGGTCGGTGCCGATCATGCCGCGCTGGCGGTCGACCGGCAGGAGCGCGATCCGCATGCCCTGCTGCACTGGACGCGCGCGACGCTGGCGCTGCGCAAGCGGCATCCCGCGCTGTTGACCGGCGATATCCGCGTCGTCGCGGCGGACGCGGCGATGCTCGCGATCGAGCGCCGCGCCGCGGACGAGACGATGCTCTGCGTGTTCAACCTGTCGCCCGAACCCCAGCGCTGGGCGCCCGGGCAGCCCGATACATGGCGGCCGGTGGTCGAGAGCGGAACGCAGGGCTGGCATTTCGACGGATATGGCGCTCTGATCGCCACCAAAACGGGAGAGGCATGATGAAACATTACACGATCGGCGGCGCGCTCGCGCTCGCGCTGCTGGCGAGCACGGCGCTCGCGCAGACCGACACCAATGGCGTCGCCCAGATCCCGACCGTCGCAGCCGCGCCGGCGGCGACCGCGACCTCGCCCGACAGATCGCTGGTGGTGACGATCGCGCTCGATAACGACGGCCGCCCGACCTATGCGGTGACGCGCAAGGGCAAGCCGGTGCTCAACCCCGGCAAGCTCGGCGTGATGTTCACCGACACGCCCAAAATCGAACGCAACCTCGAGCTGATCGGCAAGACGACCGCGTCGGCGGACAGCAGCTGGACGCAGCCGTTCGGCGAATGGAAGACGATCCGCGACCGTCATAACGAACTCGGCCTCCGCTTCCGCGAGAAGACCGGGCTGAAGCGCGAGATGGACGTGACGTTCCGCATCTTCGACGACGGCATCGGCTTCCGCTATAGCTTCCCCGACCAGCCCAACCTGCATCAGGCGAACATCGCCGACGAGCTGACCGAATTCGCCTTCGCACAGAACGGCACCGCGTGGTGGAAGCCCGCATTGCAGTGGAACCGCGAGGAATATCTCTACGAGAAGACCCCGCTCGACGCGGTCGGCACCGCGCAGACGGTGATGACGGTCAAGCTCGCCGACGGCACGCACGCCGCGGTGCACGAGGCGGCGCTGATCGATTACGCCGCGATGAATCTGGCACGCAGCGAGGGCAATACGTTCAAGGCGGCGCTCACCCCCGGCGCCGGCGCGCCCAAGGTGGTGCGGACCGCGCCCTTCGCCTCGCCGTGGCGGACGGTGATCCTGTCGGACGATGCGCCGGGCCTGTACATGAGCCACCTCGAACTGAACCTCAACGAGCCGAACGCGCTCGGCGACGTCAGCTGGATCAAGCCCGGCAAGTTCGTCGGCGTGTGGTGGAACATGATCAAAGGCGACTGGACCTGGGCAACGGGTCCGAAGCACGGCGCGACCACCGCCAACGTCAAGAGATACATCGATTTCGCTGCGGCGAACCGCATCCCCGGCGTGCTCGTCGAGGGCTGGAACGTCGGCTGGAACGGCGACTGGTTCGGCAATGGCAACGGCATGGAGTTCGACCGGCCGACCCCCGATTTCGACGCGGCCGCGCTATACCGCTACGCCAAGGCGAAGGGCGTCTATCTGATCGGCCATAACGAGACCGGCGGCTCGGCGAGCCATTACGACGCGCAGCTCGACCGCGCCTTCTCCTATGCGCGGGATCACGGCATTCCGGTGGTCAAGACCGGCTACGTTACCGATGCCGGCCAGATCGAGCGCGTCGACGCCGACGGCACCAGGAAGCGCGAGTGGCACGAGGGCCAGTGGATGGCGAACCATTATCTGCGCGTCGTCCAGACCGCCGCCAAATACAAGGTGGGCATCGACAGCCACGAGCCGATCAAGGACACCGGCCTGCGCCGTACCTATCCGAATTGGCTGAGCCGCGAGGGTGGCCGCGGCATGGAATATAACGCCTGGCCGGGCAAGAATCCGCCCAACCACGAAGCCAATATGTTCTTCACGCAATGGCTCGGCGGCCCGATGGACTTCACACCCGGCGTGCTCAGCCTCGAAGGATCGGGCGGCAGCCCGTTGCTGTCGACCGAGGCGAAGCAGCTCGCGCTCTACGTCGTGATCTATTCGCCGGTGGCGATGGCGGCGGATACGCCCGAGAATTACGCCAAGCATATGGACGCCTTCCAGTTCATCCGCGACGTACCGGTCGATTGGTCGGAAACGCGCGTGCTCAACGGGGAGGTCGGCGACTACGTGACGGTGGCGCGCAAGGACCGCGCCAGCGACGATTGGTATCTCGGCAGCATCACCAACGAGGCACCGCGGACGCTCACCGTCGCGCTCGACTTCCTCGATGCCGGGCGCAGCTATACCGCAGAAGTGTATCGCGACGGCACGGGGGCGGATTACCGAACGTCGGCGCGCCATGCGATCGCGATCGAGAAGCGCGCCGTCAAGAAGGGCGACACGCTGTCGCTCGCGCTGGCGCCGGGCGGCGGGCAGGCGATCCGCTTCGTCGCCGCCGGCAAGGCGCGGCGGCGGTGATCCGTCGCGCGCGATCAGCCAGATCCACGCTGTCCTGCCTGACGTGTTCCGGCATCCACCGCCGCGCGAGCGCCGCATGACAGCGACCACGCGGCCGCGGCAGAGCTGGGCGGGCCTTTGGAACATCTCGTTCGGTTTCTTCGGCATCCAGATCGGCTTCGCGCTCCAGAATGCGAACATGAGCCGCATCTTCCAGTCGCTCGGTACCAGCCTCGACGATCTGCCGGCCCTGTGGGTCGCGGCGCCGCTGACCGGGCTGCTGGTGCAGCCGGTGATCGGCCATCTCAGCGACCGCACCTGGCTGGGGCGCCTCGGCCGGCGGCGGCCCTATTTCCTCGCCGGTGCGATCCTTGCCGCGATCGCGCTGCTGCTGATGCCCGAAAGTCCGGGGCTGCTGATGGCGGCGTTGCTGCTGTGGCTGCTCGACGCGTCGCTCAACGTCTCGATGGAGCCGTTCCGCGCCTTCGTCGGCGACATGCTCGACAAGGACCAGCATGCCGCCGGCTATGCGGTGCAGACCGCCTTCATCGGTGCGGGAGCGGTATTCGGCTCGATCTTCCCGTGGCTGCTCGAACAGCTCGGCGTGGCGAACGTCGCGGCGGGCGGCGGCATTCCGGATACGGTGCGCTTCGCCTTCTGGTTCGGTGGCGGCGCGCTGTTCCTCGCGGTGCTGTGGACGGTGGTGACCACGCGCGAATATTCGCCCGCGGAGATGGCGGGCTTCCATGGCGAGGCCGACGCCGAGGATCAGGCGCAGGTGACGCGCACGCTCGCCGCGCGCCGGCTGACCGGCAGCGGCGTGTGGATCGCGGCGGGGGCGATCGTCGTCGCCGGCGTCGCGGCGTTCGGCCTCGAAAAGGAAGTATATCTGCTCGGCGGCCTGCTGATCGCCTACGGGCTGGCGAGCATCCTCGCCATCCTGCGCGCGCGTGGCGGCAAACCCGTCGACATGCTCGGCCATATCGTCGGCGATTTCGGCGGCATGCCGGTGCTGATGAAGCGGCTGGCGGTCGCGCAATTCTTCAGCTGGTCGGCATTGTTCATCATGTGGATCAACACCACGCCGATCGTTGCTGGCGCCTTCTACGGCGCGCCCGACGCGCGCAGCCCGCTGTACCAGGAGGGGGCCAATTGGGTCGACGTGCTGTTCGCGACCTATAACGGCATCGCCGCGGTGGCGGCGCTGACGCTGCTGCCGCTGCTGGCGAAGCGGATCGGGCAGGCGCGCACGCATATCGTCGGGCTGCTGTGCGGCGCGGCGGGCTTCGCGAGCTTCTTCTTCGTCACCGATCCCGAATGGCTGCTCGCGAGCGAGATCGGCATCGGCATCGCCTGGGCGTCGATCCTCGCCATGCCCTATGCGATCCTCGCCTCCAGCCTGCCGCAGCGCAAGCTCGGCATCTACATGGGCCTGTTCAACGTCTTCGTCGTCGTGCCGCAATTGCTGGTGGCGACGGTGATGGGATCGATCACCAAGCATCTCTTCCCCACCCAGCCGATCTGGACGCTCGCCTTCGCCGCGGGTGCGCTGCTGCTCGCGGCACTGGCGATGACGCGGGTCGAGGCGGTGCGCTAGCGGCCGGGATGCGCCGGGCACGAACGCCCGGCGCAAGCACGGTCAGAAGGTGATGCGCGCGACCCCGCTGATCTGGCGGTCGCTCATGATCGCATCGCGCGGCCGGGTGAGGATGCCGTAATAGGTCGACCGCACCGTGTTGGTGAGGTTGGTGCCGTTGAGCGTCAGCGACAGATGCGGCGTCACGTTGGCGGTGATCGACGCATCGAGCTGCCCCGACGCCTTCTGGAAGATGGGCAGGTTGCCCGTGCCGTTGGCGGCGGTCGTCACGAGGAACTTGTTGCGCCAATTGTACGCGGCCCGTGCCGAGATCAGGCCGTGCTCGTATATGCCGATCAGATTGTAATTATACTTCGACAGCCCCTCCAGCGAGAGTTGCGTGACCGGGCCCTGGCTCGCCGGGCTCGGCGCGGTGGAATCGACATAGGTGAAGTTCGCCTGCACCCCGAAGCCGCTCAGCGCGCCGGGCAGGAAGTCGAAGAATTGCTGATAGGCGACCTCCGCGCCCTTCACCTTGGCCTTGCTGGCATTGTCGTAGGTCGTCACGTCGTACGTCGCGGTGACGCCGTCGGTGAACTGCACGGTGAGCGGGTTGATCACCGTCTGGATGTAATTCGAGATGTTCTTGTAGAAGCCGGCGACGCTCAGCGATCCGGTGCGCGCGAAATACCATTCGAGCGAGGCGTCGAAATTGGTCGACTTCATCGGCTTGAGCGACGGATTGCCGGTCGAGGTCGTATGCTGCTGGTCGATCTGGGCGGTGCCCGGCTCGGTGATCGTCAGCGTCGGGTTGAGCTGGTTGAAGTTCGGGCGCGAGATGTTCTTCGACGCCGCGAAGCGCAATTGCAGCCGCTCGGTCAGATGCGCGCGCAGGTTGAGGCTCGGCAGCACCGAGGTATAGCTGTTGCTCTCGCCGTTCGGGGTGAAGGTCGGCGCAGCGGTCGACTGCGTGCCGTCGGGCGCGGTGATCAGGTCGACCTGCTGGTAGAAGCCGGCCACCGCGACTTCGGTCTTCACCGCGCGGACGCCGATGTTGCCGTCGATCGGCACCGGCAGCGTGTCCGCCTTGAAGAAGGCGGCGAGATAGCCGGTATAGGTCTTCTGCGTCTCCGTATTGGTGCCGCTGGGCAGATAGGGCGGCGTCGTCGCGATGCCGAGCGTCGCACGCGTCGCGTCGTAGTTCAGCACCGTCGGCAGCGAGAAGGCTTGGATGTTGCCGAACAGATTGGCGTCGCCGCGGAAGAAGTCGCCGAGGTCGACGTAGCGCAGATCGCTCGCCGGCCCGGTAAGCCCGGTATAGCGATAGCCGGTGTCGCTGGTGCGGTTCTTGCGGTTGGCGTAGCGGATGCCGGCCTTGATCGAGCTGAGGATGCCGCCGTCGAAGCGATATTCGCCGTCGAGTCGCCCGACCGTGTCGGTGCCCTTCGAATTGTTGAGATCGTCGAGATAGAAGCCGTTGCTGTAGGTCGCCGGATTGGCGAGCCCCGCCGCCGAGGCGATCTGGAACGACGGAATGTCGCCGCGGATGTCCTGCGCCAGCGTCGTCGCGGTGCCGCTCAGCCCGACGATCGAATTCAGGTTGTTGGTCTTCGAATCGACATATTGGCCGTCGGCGGTGATCGTCAGATTGGCGGTCGGCCGCCATTTGGCGTTGAGCGAATAATCGGTCGTCACCGAGTGGCGCGCGCCGATCGAGGTGTTGTTGCCGATCGGCACGTTGACGAACGTGCCGCTCTGGAAATCGCCGTTGGGCGCATAGGTGAACGGCGCGCCGGCGAGCGGCGTGATCGCGACACCGCTGGTGTAGGCGAAATAGCTGTAGCCGTAGGACCGCAGCTTATAATCGTTGCGGAAATATTCGCCGGTGAACTCCAGCGTATCCGTCGGGCGCCATTGCAGCGAGACGTCGACGCCGAAGCGGCGGCGGTCGCCGGGCACTTCGCCGATGCCGGTGCCGTGCGGCAGCGTCGTGGTCTGGCCGGTGCGGCCGAGCGTCGCCAGCGTCGCGGCGTCGCCGGCATTTGCCGGGTCGAGCGTGTAGAAGGGCTCGGTCGAGATCGTGTCCTGGCGGAACGCGGTCTTCTGGTAGGAGGCGCTGGCGAGGATACCGATCTCGCCGATGCCGGTCGACCAGCGATCGCTGAGCAGCAGCGAGGCGGCCGGCTTGCTCTTGCGCGCGAGGTCGTAATAGGTGTTGGTCACCGACGCAGAGGCCTTGGCGCCGTCGAAGTCGAACGGCTTGCGGGTCCGGAAGTTGATCGTGCCGCTGAGCTGGTCCTCGATCAGGTCCGCCGACGGATTTTTGTAGACGTCGATCCCGGCGAGCAGTTCGGACGGCACGTCCTCGAGGCTCAGCGCATTGCTCGATCCGCTCGCGGTGAAGATGTCGCGGCCGTTGAGCTCGGTACGCACCTGCGTGAGGCCGCGGATCGCGACCGTGCTGCCCTCGCCGAAGGCGCGCTGGATCTGCACGCCGGAGATGCGCTGCAACGCCTCGGCGATATTGCGGTCGGGCAATTTGCCGATGTCTTCGGCGACGATCGAATCGACGATCTGCGCCGAGTTGCGCTTGATGTTCTGCGCCGACTGAAGGCTGGCGCGGACACCCGTGACAACGATGTCATCACCGGCCGAAGGCGTGGTGGGGCTGGTGTCGACGGCCTGTCCCTGATCGCCGCTGGGTGCGGCGGTGCCGCTGTTCTGCTGCGCCTCGGCGGCTGGGGCGGGCGCCGGTGCGTCCTGCGGCGGCGCGGTCTGCGCCTGCGCGGCCGAGCCGGCCAGTGCGATCGCCAGCAGCGATACCGTCGCGTGGAAGCCCGTGTTGCGACCCAAGCGCGTGAGCACCATCGAACCTGTCATCATTCTCTCTCCAGCCGATCCGGCCGCGGCGGTACGCCCGTGCCTGACTTGCAGACGTCGTGCTCGGCCCGTCGCGAACGTCTCGGGGCGCCGCCTAAGCCAATGGAAAGTCTATTTATACGACAAATGCTAAATCACAGGCGAATATCTCAGCGCATTGGTAAAAGTGTCGCATAGCGGCCTGATCGGTCTGATTTATGTAAAGCGAGGGGGGCGGCCGCCGCGACCTGGCCGCGTTGGCGGAGGTGACAGGACGGGCGATGCCGGCACGCGCATCGTGCAGCCTGCGCTTTGTGCCAAACGCGACGAGCGCAGGATCTTCGGGCATCGGGCGATTATCGGTTGGGCGGCCGCCGGCCGATCGATCCGGAGCGGCAGCGGCTTACCGCTAAATCGGACAAAAGCCTGATACGCCGGGGTCAGCCCCGCAGGCTGAACTGGATCGGCAGTTCGACCGATACCGGATCGCCGGGAATGTCGGCGGTCGGCCGGGGCAGGGGGGAGCCGCGCTTCACTGTCGCCAGCGCCTCGCCATCGAGCGAAGGATAGCCACTGCCGCGCACGATCCGCGCCGAACGGACGATGCCCTGCCGATCGACGCCGATCGCGACGAGCGTCACGCCCTGCTGGCCGTCGCGTTCGGCGATACGGGGATAGCGCAGCAGCGGCCGGAGATGCGCGAGGATGTCGCCCTGCCAATTGGCCCGCGCCGCCCGCTCCGCCGAGGCCGTGCGTCCCGTGGTCGGCAGCGCGGCGGCGGGGGCGGCGCTGGCGGCGGTTTTGGTGTCCGCCGGCTGGTCGGCCAGCCCCTGTGGGTTCGGCGGAGCCGCTGCCGCAGGTTCGGCCGGAGCCACGTGCGGGGCCGGAAACTGGACGATCGGCACAAGCGGCGTGGGACGCGGCGCCTCCGTCCGGCGTGGCGACTCCTGCGCAGGCGCGGACGCTTGCGCGGTCGCGGGGGTGTCGGGCGAGGCGGGGGGGACGTCGAACATGGCCAGCGCGGGGGCCGGCCGACTGCTCGGCGCCGTGGAAGGGGCCGTCCAGTGCCAGAACGCGATCACCGCCAGCAAAGCATATAGCAGCGCCGTACCGCCGAGCCCGAGCAGATTCTCGCCGCGCCGGCGACGCGCGGCATAGGAGGCGGGGGGCCAGTCGGCCGTCATCCGGTTCCGCGAAAACGCTATGTCAGAAGACATGATCCACCCTCAGGCTGACGCTGGTGCGCCGGTAGGAATAGAGCCAGTCGACGTTGCTGCCGACGCGGCTGTGCTGGACGAGCAGGCTGGGGCTGAAGCCGGCGAGCTTCGCGGCGGGGAGCCGGGCGAGCATCGTGTAATTCTGGTCGACGTCGCGGCGTCTGGCATCGAGAAGCGGGCTGAACGCGCCATATTCGCGGCGGCGGAGCGAGGCGGTCAGCAGCAGGTCGACCGCCTCGCCGATCGTCCGGTCGAGCCCGAGCCGCGCGCCATATTGGCGATAGGCGTTGACGGGATCGGCGGCGCGCTTGTCGAGGAGATCCGGCCCGCCGAAGATCGTCCAGCCGTGCGGGAACGTGCGGAAGCCGGTGAGCCACGCATCCGCCTGGCGGCCGTCGTAATCGCGATAGCCGTCGCGCCGGTAGGTGAAGTCGCGCAGATTGGCCTCGAACCGGACGAGCGTGCCGGCGCCGACGCTGCGGCTGTATTCGCCGTGTAGTCCCCGGGCGTCGTAGAGCCGCTGGCCCCCCAGCGTGCCGAGATCGAAGGAGGGGGCGAGGACCACCCCGGTGGCGGCGGTGCGGCGGTCGTAGCCGGCGTAGAGCGACAGCGCGCTCTGGCTGTAGCGGCCGTTGCCGGGGAAGAGATCGCCGAAGGCCAGCGCTCGGCCGCCGACCCCGTCATGGCCGGCGAGCGGCAGGCGGAGCGTGGCATTGCCCTCGATGTTGATCCCGCGCGCGGCGATCGGATCGGGCACCTTGCGATCGAACAGGCAGTCGCCCGCCGCGCCGGGGATCAGGCAGGTGTAGCTCGCCGAGGACTGGTTGAGGTTGGACGTATATTCCGGCCCGAACGACACCATGCCCTGCACGCCCCGCCGCTTCCGCAGCGTGGCGAGGAAGGTGTCGACCGTGCGCACCACGCCCGCCGCCTTGTCGCCCTGCGCGAGCAGCGCGCCGCGGACGTCGGCGAAGGCCTGCGCCGCCTCGCGATCGCGGCGGTCGAGGAACAGCACGCGCGCCAGCTCGAGCCGGCCGGGCAGGAAATCGGGCTGCACCGCGACGAGCGCGCGATAGGCGCGGCGAGCCCCGGCCATGTCGCCCGCCTCGCGGGCGAGGCCGCCTTCGGCATAGAGGATCAGCCCGTCCTCGTGGCCGGGGAGGGTGCGATAGCGAGCGAGGAAGCGACGCACGTCGGCCCAGCGCCGCCGCGTGATCGAGACGTAGAGCGCCGCGCCCGTGTCGTTGGCGTTGCGGCCGACGGCATAGACGGTGCCGTCGATCTCGACGCTGGTCGGATCGAGGCGATCGGTTTCGTCGCGCACCCGCGTTTCGGCCTCGGCCTTGCGCTGCTCGACGGTCTGGTCGAGGCGCAGGCGCGTGTCGCCGCTGCCGGCCTGCTGGGCGAGCGCGGGCGACGGACAAGCGGCGGGCAACAGGGCGCCGGCGATGCCGACGCCCCGCGGGACAAGGACGGAGGCCATGACGGCCCCCGCCCCCCGACGCATCGGATCAGTTCTTCGTGCCACCGAAGGCCGTGTCGTACTGACGGGAGGAACCGAAGGTGGCGATGCCCGCCAGCGCCGCGGCGTTCGCGCCGTAAAAGCGGCCGTCGACCGTACCGCCCGAAGCGACCGTTGTCCCGGATTGGGTCGCACTCGCGCCGGAACCGGAGAAGGTCGCTTTCGTACCGTCGATCGTCGCGGTGCCGATGTTCACCCCATAGCCCGACGCGCTGTTGGCGATGCTGCCGGTCAGCGTGCCCGACGAGCCCGATGCGAAGTTGGCGGTGAAGGTGCCGGTCAGCAGACCCTTGTTGGCATAGTCGCTGATGCCCCGAACCGCATAGGTCGCCGAGCCGCTGGTCGGCACGGTCGTGCCGGTGGAAGTGCCGGCGTAATAGACCGTGTGATCGCCAGCCGTCGCGCTGCCGGTCTGCGACCACTCACCGAAATAGAGATCCGCGCTGCCGACCTTGGCGAAATCAAAGCGGCCATAGCGACTATGATCGGTTGTGGTGCCGGTAATCCGCGTGATGGTAGTGACACCATCGGCATTGGGCGGCGACGAGGCCTGAAGCCCCTCGAAATCTACGCGAGTGACGAGGCCCGTATTTGGTACGCCGATCCCCGGCCGGCCCGAACGGTGGGGCCCACCGTCCACGGTGCTTGGCCCGATATTGACGTTGTTCGTATCGCTGGAAGCGCCGGCGATCTGCGCCTGCGCGCCGCCGGCGATGGCCAACGTAGCGACGGTGGCAAGTGCCATCATCTTGAGATATGCCCGCTTCATGATAGTTCTCCTTCGTTGGTGCATCCGACCGTTCGGATGCGATCATCCAGGGATCGCCCCGCGTCCGACCCGCCAGGATGCGCGGCGCGGCGGCGGTTCCTGAATTGCGTCATCAGATCCGCCCCGTCAGGCTGATCCGGATCGTCCGTCCCGGAGCCGGCACGAGCGAGCGCGTCAGCGGGTCGGCGAAATAACGGTTGTTGAGATTGGTCCCGACGATCTCCGCGGAAAAGCGGTCGTTCAGGCGCAACGACGCATAGGCGTCGGCAGTGACGGTTTCGCCCCAACTGAACGGGATGTTCAGCGAATAACCGTTTATCCGTTTCTCTAGCGGGCCGCCGATCAGGTCATCGAGCTGCCTGTTTCTGTAAGCGCCGTACCAGATGAGCCGTCCGCCGAGTTCGAGACGCTTGTCGAGGAAGCGACCGCCTGCCGTCCAATTGGCCGAGTTCTCCGGCGTCGCCTGGGTCAGCAGATAACCTCCCGGGAAACCATATTTGACGCAGGTCGGAACCCGCCAGCGGATCGGGTCGCGCTGCAGCGCGGCGCTTTCGTCGCAGACCTTGTTGACCAGCATGTGCGCGGCGCTGACATCGCTGAAGAAGCGGCCATCGTCGTAGCGCGCCTGCAACTCCAGCCCCTCGATCACCTGCCGTTCGATGTTCGAGAACATCAGGCTGGTGTTGCGCTCGACGACGTCGTGCGTAGTGTTGCGATACCAGGTGAGTTTGAGGTCGGCGCGCTGGTCCTTGCCCTTCAGGGCGAGCAGGTCACGCAGGTCCTGTATATAGGCGGCCTCCCGGAAATAGCCGTGTTCGGGCTTGAGCCGGGCGAGGGGATTGAACGACGCCGAGAAGCCGAGCGTACTCTCGAACATGCTCGGGAACCGCAGCACCTCGGCATACCGCACATAGGCCCGACTGCTGTCACTCAGGAAGACGGTCGCCGATGCGGATGGCGTCCAGCCATCACCGCTATGGCGCGTATCCGTCAGCGTCGGCACGAACGGATCGGTGATCCCCGCTGCAGCGCAATGGCCGGTGGCGCCCGGCATGTTGGCATAGATGCCGTTCAGGCAGATATTGTCGGCACGGCCATAGCGGCCATCGGCGCCGGGCAGCCATTGTGCGGCCTTGTTGACGGTGATCTCTCGAGGTCTGGCCAGATAGGCTGGCAGGTTCTCTTGGATGCGCCGATTGACGACATCGCTAGGCAGGCCGGCATATCTGCTGCGATAATCGGCCTCGAAAAAGGACTGTCCGATACCGCGATAGAAGAATTCGTAGTGCGAGACCGCGTATCGGGTGAACCGCTTGGCGTTACCCGCATCGATCTGTCCGCGAAGGAGATCGTCGACCGCCCAATAGCCGGACCACGCGAGGCCGGTATTCAGTTTGAGAAAGCGGGTCGGTCGCCATTCCGCGTCGAGTGCGATGCGATGTTCTTCACGGCGCCCCTTGCGGGGAAACTGACAGAAATTGCACGATGCGCTGGTCGAGACGTCGTCGGAAGAGGTCAGTTTCTCGTGCTGCCAATTGCCTGAAACGATCATATCGAAGGCCGAACCCAGCCGTATCTTGTTGCTGCCGGTGAAGCCGACGCGGTTGTTCTGCGAACTATTGATCCCCGTATCCATCAGGATCGGGTCGGAGATGCTTGCCGAATTGGGGAAGCCGCCGCGCGTATAAGTGTGGCTCGCGGTGCGCGTAGCCCACAGATTGGCCTTCAGGTCGAGCCACGGCGTATCCGGCCGCCACTTATATTCGGCGTTATAGGCCTGCATGTGGACATGGCTGAGCGGCCATTGGACGATGCCCAGCGTCGGGTTGACGGTGATCCGCGACGGCATGATCTCGCCGTACGCGGTACTGCTGTCGCGGAAGCCGAACTGGAGATACTGGTCGGGCGCGATATGCCAACTGGCCTTGCCCAGCCACGATTCGAGCCGGCTCGACGTATTCGACACCTCGTCGCCCGGTTTGTATTCGAGCGCCATACGCCGCAGATAGGTGTCGGCGGTGTCGGGCAGGTCGGCATGCGAATAATAGCCGGCACCCGTCCGTCCGGCGAAGTAATTGCCGCGGTCGCGATAGGCATAGGCCCCGATCAGGTCGATGTCGCCAAGGCGTCCGGCCGCCGCCACGCGCAGGGCGCGATCACCGGTCGAGAGCAGGTTGTTATCGTCGCTGGTACGCGGATGGATGCGTAGCGACGGATCATCATAGGGCCATGCCGGATTGCTGTACTGCGGCGTTCCCTTCGCGCCGGGAAACCCCAGTACGGTGCGATAATCCTGGCCGGTCAGCAAGGTCGGCAGGCGGGGGGCGGTGGAATTGTCACCGCCCTCGACATGGATCTCAATGCCGAAATGTTGGCCCGGCTTCAGGATATCGCCGACATTGAGCGTCTTGATAACCACCGCGCCGCCGGTGGATCCATGCACGTCGCGGTCGGATACCGGACCTTTCAGCACCTGGATGCCGGCGATCAGGCTGGGGTCGATATAATTCCGGTTGCTCGCGCCGTTATAGCCGCGCCAGACCGTCAGCGCCTGTTCGGTGCCGTCGACGATCACGGGCACGCGGCCCGGTCCCTGAATGCCGCGGATGCTCGGGTCGAGCGCCCCGCTGTTGCGCGCGTCGCCACTATAGACGTTGACCATGCCGCGCAGCACGTCGGACGTGCTGACGCCCTTGTAGCGCTCCACCTCTACCTTGCCGGCATAGCTGGAAGACGCGTCGCGGTCGTAGATATCGTCATAGCCGCGCGCGTCGCGCGCGCTGCCGGTGTCGGCGCTTTGCTGGCCCTCGACCCGCAGCGCGTCGGTGGTGATCGTGTCGGCGGCCGCGGGCGCGGGGAGGCGCTCGATCGTCACCCGGCCGCCGCGCAGCCGCCCCGTGAAGCCGGTTCCCGCCAAGAGCCGGGCGAGCGCCGCCTCCGCCGTCAGCTGCCCGCTGACGCCGGGCGATGCCGCCGCAAGGATATCGTCGGTCGTTGCGCCCACCGTCAGGCCCGACTGCTGCGCGAACGCGGTCAGCGCGTCGCCCAACGGTCCGGCGGTAATCGCGAAATCGTGCGCCTGTGCCTCTTGCGCTGCCGCCATCGCCGGCGCCACCACGCCGGCGAGCGCGGTCGCGCCCAGCCACGTCGCTCGCCACACCACGATCGCCGCGCACCGCCCCCGCAGCCCGCCGGTGGTCCGTCCCCTTGTCATTTGCACTAGCTTACCCCCAATCATATCCAGGCCGTTTATGCGAACGCGTCGCATTAGCCTCATCATAGGAAACGCGGTGGTGCGCGGGATTTTCGGAAAAAATGTTATCAGGGGCCGGCCCTCGATCCGTGGTGCTTGCGCGCGGCGGCCAGCCACGCCAGCGTGCGGGCTCGTCGCGAAGCCGGGGCGTTCGGCGCATCCGGAAGCCGGATCGGCCCGTCGCCCGCCTACTTACCGGCGACGCTCATCCCGGATCGCGAAGCGCGGCACGGCACCGCGCGACGCCCTCGACGACGAGACCATGTACCGTCGTCACGGAGACGCCGAGCCGCTCCGCGATCTGGGTGAGCGTCGCGCCCTCGAGCCAGTGCATCTCCACCGCCCGCCGCATCCGTACCGGCATCGTCCCGAGCAGGGCGGCGAGCGCGCGCAGCTCGTCACGGGCGATAGCATGGGTTTCCGGCGACGGATCGAGACTCGCGACGTCGGCGAACGGCGCCTCGGCGCTTTCGGCGAAGAGCGACGACCGGACCGAACGGCGGCGGCGCCAGTCGCGGATCAGATTGTCGACGACGGTGCGCAGATAGGGCAGGGTCTCGCGCTGCGCCTGACCGGCCGCGGCGGCGTCGAAGCGCAGCCACGCGTCCTGCAACAGATCCTCCGCGATGCTCCCGTCACCGGTCAGCCGGGCGGCGCGCCCGAGCAACTTGCGCCGCGAGAACAGATAGAGCTGGAGCCGCTTGTCGTCGGCGTCGGTCATGCCCGGCCCGGTCGGCAGATGCGGGCCTTCGATGACGATCGAACGTCGGCAGCGCGGACGGCGTGGCGGCATGGGATGCCGTCCACCCGTCTCGTGTTTGCGTACCGGGCCATGCTGGCGCAGGGCCTAGCCCAGATGCTAACGACTCGCAATATCCTATTCAGGCTTCGAAGGCGGCCTCGACGTTGGCCAGACACGAAACACGAACTGGCGGATGCCGTCAGCGGCGCCGCAGGGCCAAGCGAAACGCGCTATTTTTCGGGCCAGGCCAGCTTCCGGTGTTTCGCTTCTAAAATGGAGGTCGGGAAAGCGGGGGCGGCGCGCGTCAGCGCGCACCTTCGCTGTTGCGTTAAAGGGGTGGCTTGGTGACTTTCGTGAATTCTGCAATTTCTACCCTGCGACATGGGGTATCGGCTGCGGCCCTCCTGACGGCGATTGCCGCGCCCGCATATGCGCAAAACGCGACGCCGATCCAAGCTGCCGACGCCGCCGCCGATCAGCCCGCGGCGCAGGATGCGCAGGATAAGCCCGCTGCGACCGGGAGCGCAGCGCAGTCCGATCCGGGTCAGGGTACGGCGATCGTCGTCACCGGCACGCTGTTCCGCGATTCGAATGCGACGTCGATCTCGCCGGTGACCGTCCTGACCTCGGAGACGCTCGAGCGCGCGAACATCACGACCGCGCAGGACGCGATCCGCTCGGTATCCGCGGACAGCGCCGGCTCGATCTCGACCGGCTTTCGCAACGGTTTTTCGGCAGGCGGTGCCGCCGTGTCGCTGCGCGGCCTCGGCGTCTCGTCGACCGTGGTGTTGATCGACGGGCTGCGTTCGGCGAACTTCCCGCTCAACGACGATGGCCACAACGCCTATGTCGATCTGAACTCGATCCCGTTCAGCATCGTCGACCGTATCGAGGTGTTGAAGGACGGCGCATCCTCCACCTACGGCGCGGACGCGATCGGCGGCGTGGTCAATTTGATCAGCAAGAAGCATTTCAGGGGCGTCGAGGGATCGGTGCAGGGCGGCGCGACCGAACGCGCCGACGGCTCACACTATCGGGCGACGCTGACCGCCGGTTATGGCGATTACGAGGAGCAGGGCTTCAACGTCTATCTGAACGGCGAATACACCTATGACGGCTACATCACCAATCACGCGCGCGGCTATCCGTTCAACACGCTCGACCTGCGGCCCAGCGGGCTGAAGGACCGTAACCGCAACGATGACTCGCTCACCACGGCGAACACGCAAGCGGTCGTCACACGTGTGACTCAGAGCGACACCAACAACCCGCTGGCGGGGCAGATCGGTGCGTCACCTTTCCCCAACCAGTACCAATTGCTCAACGCGAACGCCTGTCCTTATGGCAGCTTCACGGTGAACACGGACAAGGAACAGGGCACCGGCTGTGCCCATAACCTCGCCGACGAATATAATATAATCCAGCCCCGTCAGCAGCGTTACTCGACGACCGCCCACCTCACGGCGCGGCTGAACGACAATCTGGAGGGGTTCGCTACCGCCAGCTACTCCCATTCCGACGTCAGCATCACGGGTGGGCCTTCGTCGATCCTCCAGAACCAGCCGTTCGGCGGGTCCGCCGCGCTCTCGTCAAAAAATCCGGGCATCGTATTGCCGGTCTACGTCTGCTCCGCGGGGGTGAACTGCGCCACTGCGGCCGACAAACGGCTGAACCCGAACAATCCCTATGCCGCCGCTTTTGCTGGAAACCCAAGCGCAGGTGCCGCACGTATCTATTATCTGTTCAGCGACATCCCTGCCAACAGCGACCGCTACGTCGACGTGTTTCGAGCCACTGCGGGCATTTCAGGCAATCTCGGCGCCGGCTTCCGGTTCCGGCTCAACGGCGTCTATGCCCGCGACGATTTCAGCCTCACGCAGCGCGGATCCATCAACATCCAGGGTTTGTTGAACGCGATCAACACGGGCGCCTATAATTTCGTCAATCCTGAACGCAACGGCGCGGCGGTACGCAATCAGATCTCACCCGACCGCACGACGCCGTCCAGTTCGACGGTCGCGACGATCGGCGGCTCCATTATCAAGGCCGTGACGGCGCTGCCCGGCGGCGACCTCAACATGGGCGCCGGCTTCCAGATTCGTCGCGAGACGTTGATGAACCGCAATCAGAACGCAGACCTGAGCTATTATGGGTTGAACACGTCTTCGGCGCAGGGCCATCAAACCGTCACGGCTGGCTTCTTCGAGATCGATGCGCCGTTCGCGAACGAACTCGATCTAAACGTGTCGGGGCGCTACGATCATTACTCGCAGGGTTACAGTCATTTCTCGCCGAAGGTCGGCGTCAAGTTCACCCCGATCGAGCAGATCGCGCTTCGGGCCACATATTCTCAGGGCTTCCGCGCGCCGACCTTTGCGGAGAACAACCCCGCCAGCAGCTATGCCGGCTTCTCGTCGTTCACGCCGCCTCAGAGCTTCGTCGATGCGCATCCGGGTAATCTGGCGTATACCAGCACCTATCAGCTCGGTGGCGGCGCAGCGGGCAACCCCGACATATTGCCGGAAGTCTCGCGCAGCATCACGCTCGGCACGATCCTCAAGCCTGCACGCTGGTTTAGCCTGACCGTCGATTATTATAACATCAAGAAGTCGAACCTCATCGTCAGCGGGCCGCTGCGGGGCGAGGCTGTCGAGGCTTATTACGGCCAAGCCAACGCAACAGCGGGATGCGCCGCGCTCGCTGCGGTCGGTGAAGGCTACAAGTGTAACGTTATCGATGCACCCGATCCCGTCAACCCGAATGCGTTGCCCCATCTGCTGGTGTTCGACGTACCGTACGTCAACGCCAATTACGAAGTGAGTTCGGGCATCGACGTGCAGGCGAGTGCGACTGTTCCGATTTCCGAGGGCGTGCGACTGATCAGCCGCCTCGACGTCACCCGCGTGCTCCGCCTCGATCTGGTTACTCCGGCAGGTGTGGTGGAAAAGTATGCTGGCACGCTTGGGCCGTACGAGCTTTCGTCGGGCGGCGGGACGCCGCGCATCCGCGGCAACTGGCAGAACGCGCTGGAAGCGGGCAAGTTCTCGCTCACCGCGACGACCTATTATGTGGGCCGGATCAAGCAGGTCGCGGCCGACGAGATCGCACCTATCGATAATGTGATCGACCTCTCGTGCAAGAACACGCTGGCACCCGTGCCGTCGGGCGGCGACAGGAACAATCAATGCTACGTTCGTCCGTTCATTTACGTCGATCTGAACGCTGGCGTGCAGGTGAACGATCAGTTCCGGTTCTTCTTCAACGTGCAAAACCTGACCGATGCCCGGGCGCCGCTTGCATCGGGTGCTTATACCAGCAATCCGAACTATCTCAGCAGCTGGCATTACGCAGGTCTCGTCGGCCGGAATTTCAGTGCCGGTGCGAGCTTCAACTTCTAAGGACGGGATCCGCAACGGGAAACGAGGCGTCGCCGATCACGACGGCGACGCCTCGTTCTCAAACCGCGTCGTCTGGGCTGCTGGCCGGCCGGCCGAACAATTTCCAGCCGAGCAGGCCGGCGACCAGCAAGCCGACGATCACCCAGGTCAGATTGCCGAGCAGGCTCGCGATCGTCTGAACCTGGTCGCTGAAGGCGCGGCCCAGCGAGACGTAGATCACAAGCCACAGGACCTCACCCGCGACGTCGAGCACGATGAACCGGATCCAGGGGTATTCGGTCAGTCCGCTGGTGACGTTGATCCACGGTCCCAATGGCCCGATCAGCCACCGGCTGAAGAAGATGCCCCAACCCGCCCATTTGCGCGAATAGGCTTCGGCCTGCTCGACCTTGTCTGCCCCGCCGATCCGCTTCGTGACCGCCGCGAGCAACGGTCGGCCGCCATATCGCCCGAAGGCATAGCCGATCTGGTCGCCGACGACCGCGCCGGCGGCGCCCGCGACGATCACCGGCCAGAATGCCAACTCCCCCTGCGCGACGAACGACCCCATCGCGACCAACGTCAGCGAACTGGGGAACGGCATGCCGGCCGCGGCGAGGATCATCACCCCGAACAATGCCGGCAGACCGTAGGTCGTCAGCAGTTCAAGCAACTGCTCGGTCATCGCGCGGGCGACGGCGTCGATGAAGCGGACGGCATGGAGGGTCGCGGCGGCGGTCCGGGTGGCGGGTAGGGCGGCCGCGCGTGGACGATCGCATACGTCAGTTTCGCCTCGATCTGGTCCATCGAACGCCCGCTGTCGCGCGCGATCCGGCCGAGCGGACGATGGTCCGGCATCGGCGGCAGGTTTAACGCCTGGTGCAGGACGTGCGGTGGCACATGATAGGAATGCGCGACATAGCCTATCGTCATCCACCGCTCGATCGGCTCGTCGCGGTGCGCATTCCAGTAGATTGCGTCGCTGATCGTCCGAACCGCGTGATAGCCGGTGAAGGCGACGACCGCGACGAACAGGGCGATCAGGGCTTTTCGCCAAGGTCGATTGCGGGTCATTCGCGTGCGATACGCGCGGCGCGTGCGGCGATCAACGTCGGCGGCGTCACCTTCCAGACGCGCCGGCTCAACGTCGGGAACCGGGGCCGCTTGATGGGGTGACGCCGAGCATCCCGAATGCGCTTGCGCGTGATCGTTAAGTCTTCGCGCGGCATCACGGTTTCGTCATCAGCGGGTGGAGGATCGCTGTGTTCAACAGCTCGGCGATGTCGGCCGCGTCGTGCTCCGGATCCTCGTTCAGCCACCAGTCGAGCAGTTCGACGGTCGACGCCACCGCGATCCGTATCGCCAGCCGGCGCGGCAGCCAGGTCGCTCCCGTATCCGGCAAGGCGGCGAACCGATCGACGATCTGCCGCCGCAATTCGCGTCGGAGCACGTCGCCGATACCGATCAGCATGGCGATCTGCGCCCGCCGCGCATCGACGGCATCGATGAAGCTGCGGGCAGCGCCGGGGCCATCCTGCCGCAGCAGGGCGGGCAGGAGCGCCTGCGCGAAATCGTCGGTCAGCGCGCGGACGGCATCGACCAGCAACGCGCGGACATCCGGATAATGGCGGAAGAAGGTGGAATAGCCGATCCCCGCGCGATCGGCGACCATCGCCCCGGTGATCCGATCGAACGGCTCCTCCGCCAGCAGCGCGAACAGCGCCCGGTGCATTGCGACGCGTGACCGCATCTGGCGCGCATCGCGGCGCTTCGGGGCTATTGCCTCGTCCATCACTTACCTTATTTATGACCAGTCGATAGTCATATCTGGAGATCGAACCATGTCTGCCGGTTCGTTGCGTGTCGTTATCGAGCCTTGGTCCGATCGCTGCAAGCGGCGCGGTTCGCCGCATGCCGGCAAGGCGGCGCGGCGATGAGCATGATGCAGGATATGCTGAAGCCTCCCGCCGGGCTGGGCTTCGATTTCACCACGCCGCCGGGAGAGCCGGCGCTGGTGCGGGCCGACGGCGTGACATGGCGGGTGTTCGCCAATCCGGTGACGATGTTCATCGGCGGGGTGGCGGCGGTGCTGCTCGAGATGGCGGAACCCTCGGTACGGTCGGGGGTATGGGAGCACAGCAGCTTCCGCACTGATCCGGGCACGCGGCTGCGCCGCACCGGCTTCATCGCGATGATCACCGTTTATGGTGCGCGGTCCCGCGCGGCGGAAGTCATCGCCCATGTCGTCGGGATCCACGACCGGGTGCGCGGCACCACACCCGACGGAACCCCCTATCGCGCCAACGACCCGCGCCTGCTCGACTGGGTCCAGGCGACCGCGACCTTCGGCTTCACCCAGGCCTATCACCGCTTCGCCCGCCCCCTGACCCCGGTCGAGCAGGACGCCGCCTTCGCCGAGGGACAGGTCGCCGCGCGGCTCTATGGCGCGACCGGCGCGCCGCGGTCGCGGGCCGAATGGGACCGTTTGCTCGCGGAGACCGCGCCGCGGCTCGAACCCTCGGAGATCCTCGGAGAGTTCCTCGCGATCATGAACGGTGCGCCGATCCTGCCGCGCTGGGCGCGTGGCATGCAACGGCTGCTGGTTCGCGCCGCGGTGGATATGGTGCCCGAGCCGGTCCGCTCGCTGCCGCAGCTGCGCGGCGAGGGGCTGCGCTTCGGGGAATCCCTCGTGGTGACGGCGCTTGCGCGCGCGGCGATGCTGGCCGTGCGCCCGGACTCTCCCGTCGCGCAATCCCGGCGCCGCGTCGGCGGGGGATGACCTCTCACGGCGGCCCGACCGATGGTTCGGCGGCGATCGCCGGCTATGGTGCGGTCATCGCCAGCTTGTTGCTTGCCGCGCCGGCGCTGGCGGCGCTCACTCCAGCGTGACGACGATCTTGCCGAACGGCCCGCGATCGAGATGGTCGAGCGCCGCGGGGAGGGCGTCGAAGGCGTAACGCTGGGCGATCACCGGTGCGATGCGGTCGACGTCGACCGCGCGGACCAGATCTTCCAACGCGCGGCGATGCCCGACGCGGATGCCCTGCACCACCGCCTGTTTGAGCATCAGGTGGTGCGCCGCGGCGGACAGGTCGTAGCCGTCGATCACGCCGATCAGCGACACCCGCCCGTGCATCGCGACCGCCTCCAGCGACCGGCCGAGATGCGCGCCGCCGACGATTTCGAGAATATGATCGATACCGCGATCCGCGGTGAGGCGGTGGACCGTCTCGACCCAGCCATCGCGATCGATCGCGTGATCGGCGCCCAGCGCGATCGCCCGCTCGCGTTTCGCCGGGCCGGCCGAGGTGACGAAGACCTCGGCGCCATGCGCCTTGGCGATCTGCAGACCGAATAGCGCGACGCCGCCCGTTCCTTGTACCAGCACGCTGGTGCCCGCGCGCACTTTGCCCAGTTCGGCCAGCGCGGTCCAGGCGGTGAGGCCGGCGCAGGGCAGGGTGCTCGCCGCGGCGAGGTCCAGCGTGTGCGGTGCCGCGGTCAGCCAGTCCTCGGGAAATGCGACATATTCGGCGAGCACGCCCTGATGAAGGCCGCCCAGCGCGCTATAGGGAGGCGCCGATGCGTCGCCCGGATGAGGGCCATCGATCCAGCCGGGAAAGAAGGTCGAGATCACGCGATCGCCGACGGCGAACCGTCCTGCACCGTCACCTGCCGCGACCACGGTGCCGGCGAGATCGGAGCCAGGCACGAACGGGAACGGGAGCGACATCCCGCCCATGCCATCCTGGATCACCAGTTTGTCGCGATAGTTGAGCGAGACCGCGGCGACCTTCACGAGCAATTCGCCGGCGCGCGGCTCGGGCACCGGCGCATCGTCCAGCCGGAGCGTGTCGCGGCCGAAACCGGCGATCGTCCAGCGCTTCATCCTTGCCATCGTCGTTCCTTTCCAATGGTGATGTCCGACGAATACCGTTGATCGAGGCGCAGCGGTGGCGATAGATCGGACCCCGATGGGTGCGCGGGAGGCGACAATGAACCGCGGCGATATGTTTGCCGATCTGCCGGTCTTCGTCGCGGCGGTGGAGGCGGGCGGCTTTGCGGCGGCGGCGGCGAAGCTCAACCTGACGCGGTCGGCGGTGGGGCGTACGGTCGCGCGCCTCGAACGGCGGCTTGGCGTGCGGCTGTTCCACCGGACCACGCGCACGCTCGTGCTGACCGACGACGGCCAGGCCTTCTTCGAACATTGCCGCCGCGCGCTCGACGAGGTCCATGCCGCGACGGCGCAACTGGAGTCGGGGCGGCGCGAGGTCGTGGGGCATCTGCGCGTTTCGGTGCCGGTGCTGTTCGGGCGGATGCGCGTCGCGCCGATCCTGATCGGATTGCTCGATACGCACCCGAAGCTGGCGATCGACCTCAATTTCAACGATCGGCTGGTCGACGTGGTGGAGGACGGCTTCGATCTGGTCGTGCGTAACGGGCCGTTGCAGGACTGGCCGGGGCTCGCCGCGCGGCGGGTCGCGCGCCAGCGGATGGGGATATGCGCGTCGCCGGCCTATCTCGCCGCGGCGGGGATGCCGGCGACGCTCGCCGACCTGCCGCACCATCGCGCCGTGCTGTACGGGCGGCCCGGGCGGGTGCGATCGTGGCTGTTTCCGCGCGCCGGCGCTGCACCGGAAGAGATCGTGCCGCCGAGCCGGATGCGGTTCGACGATCTCGGCACGATCCGCGACGCGGCGGTGGCGGGGCACGGCCTCGCCTGGCTGCCCTGCTGGCTGATCCGCGACGACGTCGCTGCCGGGCGGCTGGCGATGGTGCTGCCGCACCTGCCGGCGCATGTCTTCGAGAGCCATGTGCTGTGGCCACAGACGCCGCATCTGCCGCTGCGGGTCCGGATCGCGATCGACGCGCTGGCCGCCGGCCTGCCGGAGACGGCGTCGATCGCGACGGAGGGCGCGGACTGACGCGCGGGTCTAGCCGCTTGTGGCCCCGATCGCGGCCCCGATCGCGACTGTGTCCGCAATCTGGCGGAACGCCACGATCGAGCCCTCTTCCACCGTCCAGATGTGTGCGAAGTCGGCCTCCGCCGCGACCCCCGTCAGGCCGCGGACCCGGTAGCGCCCCGTGGCGACGATCGTCCCGCCAGCGACATGGAAGCTCTCGGGCATCGTTTCATAGGCGGCGAAGCGGGCCAGTACCGCAGGGAAGAAGCGGTCGAGGACCGCGTCCCGGCCACGATAGTTGCCCCCCGCCGGAAAGCTGTCCAGCACCCGCCAGTCGATCTCCGGCGCGAGCAACGCGGGATCGCCGCTGCGATACCAGGCCCGCACGACGTCCAGCGCCGACGCGGCCATGTCAGCCGCCGAAGCCTTCGAGGACGATCTTGCCGCGCGTGGCATCGCTCTCGATCAGCGCATGCGCCCGCTTGAGCGTGGCGGCATCGATCGGGCCAAGCGTCTGCGTGCGCGTCGTGCGGATCGCGCCGGCATCGACCAGCCGTGCCACCTCTGCAAGCAACGCACCCTGCGCCGCGATATCGGCGGTCGCGAACAGCGAGCGGGTGAACATGAATTCCCAATGGACCGACACGCTCTTGCGCTTGAACGGAGTGATGTCGAGCATTGCCGGATCGTCGATCAGCGCGAGGCGACCCTGTGGCGCGATCAGTTCGGCGAGCGCGGGCAGGTGCGCGTCCGTGTGCGTCGTCGAAAACACGAACGCGGGCGGCGCATCAAGGGCCAGCGCGGCGATTTCCGCGTCGAGCGGCTTGCGGTGATCGACGACATGATGCGCGCCGAGCGACCGGCACCAGTCGGCGGTTTCGGGGCGCGAGGCGGTGGCGATGACGGTGAGGCCGGTCGCGGCGCGCGCGATCTGGATCGCGATCGAGCCGACCCCGCCCGCGCCGCCGACGATCAGCAACGCCGGCGCCGCGCCCGCGACGGGGGTCCGCACCGCCAGCCGCTCGAACAGCGCCTCCCATGCGGTGATCGCGGTCAGCGGCAAGGCTGCGGCATCGGCGAACTCGAGCGTGGTGGGCTTGCGCGCGACGATCCGTGCGTCGACCAGATGATATTCGGCGTTGGTCCCCGGCCGATCGAGGGCGCCGGCATAATAGACCGCGTCGCCGACCGTGAAGCCTTCGACCGCATCGCCGACCGCGGCGACCACGCCGGCAGCGTCCCAGCCGAGCTGTTTCCATTCGCCGTCGTCCGGCGCGACGCCCTGGCGGATCTTGGTGTCGACCGGGTTGACCGACACCGCCTTCACCGCGACGAGCAGGTCATGGCCGCGCGCGACCGGCATCGGCGGTTCGATGTCGACAAGCGCGTCGTCGCGTTCGATGCTGCCCGCTATGCGATATCCGACGGCCTTCATGATCGATCTCCTGTGCCTGCGATCGACCGCGAGATCGGCCATTGTGCACCGGCCCGCAAGAACGCACATAAACCGCCTATAGTGTCGGAAAGGATACCGTCATGAGCCGTGTCCGTCATACCAGCCTCGACTGCGGGCCGGGCTGTCCGGTCGAGGGGACGTTGCAGGTGATCGGCGGCAAGTGGAAGGGCGTGATCCTCTACCATCTGCTCGACGGACCGGTACGGTTCAACCAGCTGCGGCGGCTGTTGCAAACCTGCACGCAGCGGATGCTGACCAACCAGCTCCGCGAACTGGAGGCTGATGGCCTGGTCGACCGCCACATCTATGCGCAGGTGCCGCCCAAGGTCGAATACAGCCTGACGCCGCGGGGCCGGACGCTCGAACCCGTAATCTTGGCGCTGAAAGCGTGGGGCGACGCATATGCCGTCGCAGCCGCTTCAACGGCGGCTTGATCGGCGCAGGGCGCGAAAACGCGCTTGGTCTTGAGGCGCACGAAGGGGCAGCGTGGGCAATGGAAAGCGACGCGGCACAGCACGGGGTCACCCACGTCACCATCGGTCAGGCGACCGCGGTGGCGCTGCATGAGCTTTTCATCTCCCGTACGTTCGTCTGCTTGGTGAAGGCGGGAGAGAAGACTATCGCGCCGAAGTCCTGTTCAGCCGCCTACGGGTGACGCGTCACGCGGCGGGTCGATGACTAGCATCAGCCGGCGGCCGCCCGCCGCCATGATCGGCGGCGAGCGGTGGAGCAGCGTCGGCGGATCGAGCAGCAGCCGTCCCTTGAACAGCGCGACTGCGCCGGTCGGCACCTGTTCGATCGCGCCGGGCGTCGCGACGCGATGCCATTGCGTGCCGGGGCCGACATAGGTGCACAGCAGCCGAAGCGTGACGTAATCGGCGTGGAAGCGGCGGCAGGCATCGGTTTCGACCACTTCGAGCCTTAGCGCCGGCCGGTCGCGGCCGGTCAGCGCGGCATGGCGATCGAGCAACCCGGCGATGTCGGCCCCGAGCGGCGCGACGATTGCTTCGGGATGGCCGGCCGCGCGCAAGCTATCGTCGAGCGGCGCGTCGATCGCGTCCAATGCGATATCGTCGATGCTGTCGAGATCGAGCCGCGCCAGCGCCGCGCGCAAGTGGGACGGGAGCGAGCGCTGCCAGATCGCCAGCGCGGTGGCAGGATGCGCGATGGCCGCGAGACCGTCCGCCGTCGTGCCGACCGCCACGTCGCGATCGGTCGCGGCGAGGCTCATTCCGCGGCTTCGAGCTGCCGCTCGCCCCAGGTGGGGAAGGGATCGCGCAAGGTCCGCCACAGGTCGGGCGTGAAGGCGCGCGTCGCGACGAGGCTGGCGTCGAGCGCGCGGCGGATCTTCGCCTCGTCCATCCCGATGCCGATGAACACCAGTTCCTGCCGCCGGTCGCCCCAGACCGGGTCCCAATGTTTTGCGACGAACTCCTCGAACCGGCCGTGGTCGGGCCATTGATGCTTGGGGATCGACGCCCACCAGCGGCCCATGCGCGAGGTCATCGTCTGGCTGCCCGCCACCGCCAGCTCGCCGACCCAGTCGGGGCGCGTCGCCAACCAGAAATGGCCCTTGGCGCGCACGACATGGTCGAGCCCGCCGCCCGTCAGGAAGGCATGGAATTTCGCCGGATCGAACGGCGCGCGGGCGCGATAGACGAAGCTTTCGATGCCATATTCCTCGGTCTCGGGCCGGTGGTGCGCATAGCCGTACAGCTCCTTCGCCCAGAGCGGATGGCGTGCCGCTTTCTCCTCGTCGAACAGCCCGGTGGCGAGCACCAGATCGAGATCGACGTGGCCATGGTCGCACGGCACGATCACCGCATCGGCGTTGAGGCTGGCGACCAGCTTCCTGACCGTCGCGAGCTGCTCGGGCGACACCGACGACGCCTTGTTGACGACGACGACATCGGCGAACTCGATCTGCTCGACCAGCAGACCGACGAGGCTGCGCGTATCGTCCTCGCCCAGGCTCTCGCCGCGATCGGCGAGGAAATCGCGGCTCGAATAATCGGCGAGCAGGTTGAGCGCATCGACCACCGTCACCATCGTGTCGAGCCGCGCGACGTCGCCGAGCGAGACGCCGTGCTCGTCGCGGAACGAGAAGGTGGTGGCGACGGGCAGGGGTTCGGAAATGCCGGTGCTCTCGATCACCAGATAGTCGAACCGACCGGCCTCGGCGAGCGCGCGCACCTCGGCAAGCAGATCGTCGCGCAAGGTGCAGCAGATGCAGCCGTTGGTCATCTCGACCAAGGCTTCTTCCGAGCGCGACAGCGCCGCCTCGCCGCCGCGGACGAGATCGGCGTCGATATTCACCTCGGACATGTCGTTGACGATCACCGCGACGCGGCGGCCCTCGCGATTGGCGAGGATATGGTTGAGCAGGGTCGTCTTGCCCGCACCGAGAAAGCCGGAGAGCACCGTCACCGGCAGGCGGCGATCGGGAACGAAGCGGGGGGAACCGGAGGATATTGCCATGATCGTCATCCCATGCGACATGATACAACATAACATATGCGGAGCCCTCGTCCTATGTCCAGTCCCCATCGATCACTGCGCAGACAGGCGGGGCAGACAGGCGGGGGGATCGGCATGAACGCGGCGCGCACGCTGGCCGACCGCATCCCGGTATCGGTGCTGACCGGCTTTCTCGGCAGCGGCAAGACGACGCTGCTCAATCGGCTGGTGCGGTCACCGGGGATGGCGCGGGCGCTGGTCGTCATCAACGAATTCGGGGCGGTCGGGCTGGATCACGAGCTGATCGCGCGATCCAGCGAGGATCTGGTGGTCGAGTTGATGGGCGGTTGCCTGTGCTGCACGATCCGCGGCGATCTGGCGCGGACGTTGCGCGATGCGCCCTGGCGGTTCGCGCGCGACGGACGATGCTGGTTCGACCGCGTGGTGATCGAGACGACCGGGCTCGCCGACCCCGCGCCGATCCTGCACACGCTGGTCGCCGATGCGGGGCTCGAACCGCTGTACCGGCTCGACGCGGTGATCGCCACGGTCGATGCCGCGGCGGGGATGGCGACGCTGGACACGCATGGCGAGGCGGTCAAACAGGTGGCGGTCGCCGACCGGTTGCTGCTCACCAAGACCGATCTCGTCGACGATGCCGGACAGGCGGCGCTGCGCGCGCGGCTCGCCACGCTCAACCCCGCTGCGCCGGTGATCGGGGTGCGCGACGGGATGGTCGATCCCGCGTCGCTCTTCGACGTCGGATTATGGGACCCGGCGAGCAAGAGCGCCGACGTACGCCGCTGGCTCGCCGACGAAGCCTATGCGGACGATCATCATCACGGCCACGATCATCACGACGTGAACCGGCACGGCGACGGTATCCGCGCCACCTGCCTGACGTTCGACCAGCCGCTGGACCCGCTCGCCTTCGATCGCTGGCTCGGCTTGCTCACCATGTTCCGCGGTGCCGACCTGTTGCGCGTCAAGGGCATCGTCCATCTCGCCGGCCATGACGCGCCGGTCGTCGTCCATGGCGTGCAGCATATCTTCCACCCGCCGGTCGAGCTCGACCACTGGCCCTCCGCCGACCGGCGGACGCGAATGGTGTTCATCACCCGCAACATCGATCCCGAGGAACTGCGCGGGACGCTCGCGCTGATGTCGCTCGGTCTCGACGAGGCGGGGCTTCGCGATCTGGTCGATCGCGTCGATGCCAGCGGCGGGGCGGCCTGACGAAGCGATCGCAACCGGGCGAGCGCGCAGCCGCTG
This sequence comes from Sphingomonas sp. CD22, assembly GCF_034556155.1. Classification (NCBI taxonomy): domain Bacteria; kingdom Pseudomonadati; phylum Pseudomonadota; class Alphaproteobacteria; order Sphingomonadales; family Sphingomonadaceae; genus Sphingomonas; species Sphingomonas sp. CD22. The sequence goes on from NZ_JAYDYX010000004.1 coordinate 128,815, forward strand.
AGCGGCGATGAACCGGCGGCCCCGCGCGCACCGCCATCGCGCGCGGGGGGCCGTAAGACCGTCTAACTGGCGATCTTGAGCGTCACCATCAACCTGCGCCCCGGCATCACGACGCTGTCCTTGTTGAGCGCGGTGGCGAGCCGCTGGACGTCGTTGGTGAGGTTCTGGCCGACCAGCGCGAGTTCGACGTGAGGATAGGCGGTGAACGGCCGGACGGCGAGCTGCCCGTCGAGCGACACATAGCTCGGCGTCGGCGTGTCGAACGCCCCGGCCTTGTCCTGGCGCCCGGCGTAGATCAGGTTGAACCCGGCATCGAGCCGATCGCCCCGCCAGTTGAGCCCCCCGCCGACCCGATAGGGCGGGATACGCGGCACGTTGCTGCCGTCGTCGAGCGTCGCGCGGGTATAATCAGCGAGCAGGTTGAACCGGTAGACGCCGCTGGCAGTGTGCACCAGATCGTAGCTCGCCTCGCCCTCGACGCCGCGGAAATGCGCGTCCTGCTGGCGATAGTTCAGCTCACGCAGATCGCCGTCGCCATCGACCGCGCAGGTGCCGTCGTCGTCGCAGACGCGGCCGGTGAGGTCGCCGTAGATATAGTTGCGGAACCAGCTGCTGTAGACGCTGCCGTCGAAGCGGAACCCGCCCGACCGGACGCGCAACGTCCCTTCGAGCGAATTGGCGCGTTCGATGCGCAACCGGGGGTCGCCCGTCTCGAACGTATTGGGGCCGTCGTGCCCGCCGCGGGCGAACAGCTCGGTCAGCGCCGGCGCACGGCCGGTGCTGGAGAAGGTCGCACCCAGCTTGATCGCCGGCGTCACCGTATAGAGCGCGCCGAGCGCGGCGCTGATCGGCGTGAAATCGGGCGTGGCATAGACGTCGGACCGCGGCGTTCCGGCGAGCCGGACGTGCTCGACCCGGCCGCTTGCCTCGAGGTGCAGGCGATCGGCGATGCGCGTGTCGGTGAACAGATAGCCCGCGATGCTCTCCATCGTCGCGGGGAACAGATAGCTGCTGTCCTCGCCCACCGCGGAGAAGGCGCGATGCTGATATTCGACGCCGAGCGCCGAATTGTCGATGAAGCCGATCCGGTCGAGCAGCAGCTCGGCGCGGCCGTTATATTCCTTGTTGTGGAAGGTCGTGTCGATCGTGCCGTCGGGCTCCTTCTCGTCATGCGTGTAATCGGCGTAGCTGCCGTCGAGATCGAGCCGCTGCAACAGCCCCGACCCCAGCGCGAAGGACGAGCGCGTCATCACCTTGGTCTGGCGCATGTCGATATGGGTGGTGTCGCTGGGGATGCCGTATTGCGCGGCATAATGCGAGACGGCCGCGCCGATCCGGCTGCCCGCATCGCCGCCGAAGAAATACGAGCCGCCGAGTGCGCCGCCATTGCCCTTGAAGAAGGAATTCTGCTGGGTGCCGAGCGGCGTGTCGTAATTGCCGGTGTGACGGCCGAAGCCGTCGGCGTGGAGCGCGAGATTGCCGAGCGTCGCATCGACCAGCGCCGCGCCTTGGTAGAGATCGGAGACGGTGCCGTACGTGCCCTCCACTTCGCCCGACAGCGGCGTCTTCGACAATGCGGTGGGGATGCGGTTGTTGAGCACGTTGACGACGCCGCCGATCGCCTGGCTGCCGTAGCGCAGCGTGCCGGCGCCGCGGACCACCTCGATGCTGCGCGCGGCGAGCGGATCGATCGGGATGCCGTGGTCGGGACCGATGTCGGAGACGTCGGAGGCGCTGGTGCCGTCTTCGAGGATGCGGACGCGGGTGGCGTCCATGCCGCGGACGATCGGCCGGCTCGCGCCGCTGGCGAAGCCGGTCGCGGCGATGCCGGGGATGCGGGCGAGCGCATCAGCGATGCTCGCCCCGCCCTGATGCAGGATGTCGGCGGCGTCGACCTTGGCGGAGATCGCCGGCGTGTCGTCGCGGTCGTGTTGGATGGGGGAGGCGGTGACGATGATGTCGCGCCCGGTATCGGTCTGTGCGGCTGGGGCGGGCGTCGTGGGCGTGTCCGTAGCGGCGCACGCGCAGGCGGGAACGAGCGCGGCGACGGCCGCACCGGCAAGCAGGATGAAACGCATGTTGGACTCCGGAAATGTCGCGTAAGACGCGGACCGCCGCGATGCCGGGCACCACGGGCGGTTTTCGCGCCGTCAGGGGGCGGTGACGGTTCCCGGGGGCGCGCGACTGCGCCAGATATGGCCGCGCGACGTGTGCGCAGGATAGGTGCCGGCGATCGCGACCGCCGCGGCGACGTCGCCCGGCGGGCGGATGGGATCGACCGGTTCCGTCGGCAGCAACGGTTCGATCGACGCCGCGGCGGCGCAAAGCGGGCAGTCCTCGTCGAGATCGGCGATGACGGATGGCCCGGCCGGTGCGCCGGGCACAGCAGCCCGCGCCAGCGGATGCTGGTGCGCCTGGAGCACCGTCCCGTCGAAGACGAACGACCACAAGATCAGCAGCGCGAGCAGCATGCCGGGTCGGGACCGATGGGGATATGCGCGGCTGGACACGGCCCTATTCGGCACGTGCAAACCTTTCTACAAGCTGAACGTGATACAATATGTCATAACCGGTTGACATGATGCTCTTTCATATTCTCCCGTCCTGCCCGGTCGGGCTGGAGTGACGTCGCCGCGACGGCGACGGCGGGCCGCGGCTCCCGTCCTGAGCTGGCGACGGGGTGAACTTGCAACGACAGTCAACCTAGGTTAGGGGGGTAGGGTATGAGCCACACTGCCAAAGCCGCCCCGGACCTGATCGTTCGGGTCCGCAAGATCGCCGGGCAAGTCGCCGCGATCGAGCGCGAACTCGTCGGCGATGCCGATTGCGACACCGTCCTGCACCGCGTCGCGGCGGTGCGCGGCGCGGTCAACGGGCTGATGGACGAGATCATCGCCGATCATCTCGCCACGCACGTCGCGCGGCCCGGCCTGTCCGATGCCGACCGTGCCCGCGGCGCGGACGAACTGCTCGCCGTCATCCGCCGCTACGGCAAATAGGGGTATCGCCATGGCCTTCGCATCTGCGCTTCCGTCGCACGACCATCTGTTCCTCGGGACGGCGCATGACGCGCATGCGCGGCGAACGCGCTGGGTGGTCGCGCTGACCGCGGTGATGATGGTGGGGGAGGTCGGCGCGGGCTATGCGACCGGATCGATGGCGCTGCTCGCCGACGGCTTCCATATGGCGACGCATGCCGGTGCGCTCGCGGTGGCCGCCGCCGCTTATGGCTATGCGCGGCGGCATGCGCATGATCCCGCCTATAGTTTCGGCACGGGCAAGGTCGGCGATCTCGCCGGCTTCGCCTCGGCGATGGTGCTCGGACTGATCGCGGCCGCCATCGGCATCGGATCCGCGCTCCGATTGTTCGAGCCGGTCACCGTCGCCTTCGGCGAAGCGGCGGCGATCGCGACGCTCGGGCTGGTGGTGAACATCGTCAGCGTCCTGCTGCTCCGCGGCGGGCATCACCACGACCATGGGGGGCACGGGCATCATCATGACGATCACGCGCAACCGCATCCCCACGCGCATGGCGGGGACAACAACCTGCGCTCCGCCTATGTCCATGTCCTCGCCGATGCGCTGACCTCGGTGCTGGCGATCGCGGCATTGCTGGCGGGGCGCTATCTCGGCTGGGGCTGGATGGACCCGGCGATGGGGATCGTCGGCGCGCTGGTGATCGCGCGCTGGTCGTGGACGCTGCTGCGCGACACCGCGGCGGTGTTGCTCGACCGCAGCGCGGCACCGGTCGCGGGCACGGTGCGCGCGCTGGTCGAGGCGCCCGGCGACGCGCGGATCGCCGACCTCCACGTCTGGCGGGTCGGCCCCGATGCGCATGCGGCGATCGTCAGCGTCGTCGCGGTGCCGGGCGTGACCTGCGAGACGATCCGCCATCGCCTCGCGCCGGTCGGGGCGGTGGCGCATCTGACGGTCGAATGCCGCTGACCGGGCGATAGCGGCGCCGCGCGTGGCGGCGAGGAAGGCCTTGCGCGGCACCACGTTCGGTCTTCCACCCGCGCCGGCACCGCGGCATGATGCATCGCAACGAGACTCAGGACCTGGCCGATGTCGCGATCCCTGTTGCTGTACCTCGTCGCGTCGTTCGCCGTCGCGATCGTGTCGAGCCTGTCGTTTTATGGCGGGTCGGGCTGGTATGTCGGCCTGCTGCCTTGGCTGGCGACGTCGCTGCTGGCGTGGCTGCTCTATGGCGAGCAGCGCGGGCACCCGATGGTGTTGCTGGTGCCGGCGTCGGGACTGATCGTCATGCTCTGGCTGCAGACGCTGGCGCGGCAATAGCGGCGGGCGTTCCGATCATCGCAGCCGCGGCTGCATCCGGTAATCAGGGCGGCAACGATCCGGATGCGGGGGGAGGAGGGTTCGCGCGGAGGCGCGCGTTCGATCTCCCTCGACCATCATCGCTTCCACCGGACGTGCACGCCGATCCGCTTTAGCGGAACGGTTCGGCGAGCAGCGCTTCGGGAACGGGATAGCCCCAGTCGGCATATTTGCGCGCGGTGAGGCGCAGGAAGGCGACGATCTCGGGCGAAAAGTCGCCGACGCGGTGGCTCATGATGATCGGCGAGGTCGCCGGCTCGGCGAGGTCGAGGTAGCGGACGTCGTCGGTGTGCGCGCGCCGGACCGACTCGGGGATCACCGCGACGCCCTCCTCGGCGGCGACGAGGCCGATCGCGATCTGCAATTCGCGCACTTCCAGCACCGCGTCCGGCGTGAGGCCGGCGTCGTGGAACAGCGACAGCACCTGATCGGCATAGCTCGGCCGCGGCGCGCTGGGGTAGAGGATCAGCTTCTCGCGTGCGAGCGCGGCGAGCGAGACCGGCGCGCCATCACGGCCGAGCGCGCTCGCCAGCGGCACCGCGGCGACCAGCGGTTCGCGGCGCAGCACGGTGCGGCGTACCGCCGGATCGTCGAAGCGGATGCGGCCGAAGCCGATGTCGATCCGCCCCTCCTTGAGCGCGGCGATCTGGTCGAGCGTCGTGCTTTCCACCAGCGTCAGCTCGACATCGGGCATCTCGGCGCGAAATTCGCGGATCAGGCCGGGCAGCCGGGCATAGATGGTCGAGGCGACGAAGCCGATCGTGAAGCGCCGCGTCTCGGTGGCGATCGCGGCAGTCATCATCGCGCGCATGTCGTCGACGCGGCGCAGGATCTGCAGCGCCTGATCGTGGAAGATCTGCCCCATCGGGGTCAGCGCCAGCGGCCGCGCGCTGCGGTCGATCAAGGCGGCGCCGATATCCGCCTCAAGCTGCTGGATCGAGCGGCTGAGCGGCGGTTGCGCCATGTGCAGCCGCTCCGCCGCACGGTTGAAATTGCGCTCGGCGGCGACCGCGACGAAATAGCGGAGCTGACGCAGGTCCATCATTCATACCTCCGGAGTATCGCGCTTAGACCATAACGGTCTTTGCTAGACCAGCCTCCAAATCCTAGGTTCCTTGCAGAGAACACGGGATTGAGGATGCCGCAGGCCATGGTTGCGATCAGCGAGATCGATACCTTCATCGTCGATATCCCGACGATCCGCCCGCACGTGCTGGCGATGGCGACGATGCATCATCAGTCGATCGTCCTCGTGCGGCTGCGCGACGCCGACGGCGTCGAGGGGGTGGGCGAGGGCACGACGATCGGCGGCCTCAGCTATGGCGCGGAAAGCCCCGAGGGGATCAGGCTGGCGATCGACACCTATATCGCGCCGGTCCTCAAGACCTGCGACGCGCGCCGCGTCGGTGCCGCGATGGCGAGGATCGCGAAACACGTGTCCGGCAACCATATCGCCAAATGCGCGGTCGAGACGGCGCTGCTCGACATGGCGGGCAAGCGGCTCGGCGTGCCGGTGTCGGAGCTGATCGGCGGCGGCCGCGTCCGCGAGCGTTTGCCGGTCGCCTGGACGCTGGCGAGCGGCGATACCGCGCGCGATATCGAGGAGGCCGAACGCGTCCTCGCCGAGCGCCGCCACAACATCTTCAAGCTCAAGATCGGCAAGCGCGACGTGCGCGCCGACGTTGCGCACGTCGCCGCGATCAAGCGCGCGCTCGGCGACCGCGGCAGCGTGCGCGTCGACGTCAACCAGAATTGGGACGAGGCGCAGGCCGATCTCGGCATGCGGCTGCTCGAGGATGCGGGCTGCGATCTGGTCGAGCAGCCGGTGGCGCGCCACGATCATGCCGCGATGGCGCGGCTGTCGGCCAAGCACGTCATCCCGCTGATGGCCGACGAGGCGCTGCACGGCCCCGCCGATGCCTTCGCGATCGCGGCGCGCGGTGCGGCGCGGGTGTTCGCAGTGAAGATCGCGCAATCGGGCGGGCTGCTGCCGGCGCATGCCGTCGCGACGATCGCGCAGGCGGCGGGCGTCGGCCTGTATGGCGGGACGATGCTGGAGGGCGGGGTCGGCACGGTCGCCTCGGCGCATCTGTGCGCGACCTTGCCGTCGCTGGCCTGGGGGACCGAATTGTTCGGGCCGCTGCTGCTGACGCAGGACATCCTCGCCGAGCCCTTGCGCTACGTCGACTTCCACCTCGCGGTGCCGACCGGCCCCGGACTCGGCATCGCGCTCGACGAGGATCGCATCGCCTTCCACCGGCGCGACCGCACCGCGCCGCTCCTCCACGTCGTCGCGGAAAGGGCCTGAGCCATGCTGTTCCAGGTCGAGATGGACGTGAACATCCCATCCGGCTTCGATGCCGACGAGGCGGCGCGGCTGAAGGCTGCGGAGAAGGCGCGCTTCCAGGAGCTGCAACGCGCCGGCATCTGGCGGCATATCTGGCGGGTCGTCGGGCAATACGCCAATGTCAGCATCTTCGATGTCGGCACGAATGCGGAGCTGCACGACATCCTGACGAGCCTGCCGCTCTACCCCTTCATGACGATGCGCGTGACGGCTTTGTGCCGGCACCCCTCGTCGCTGCACGACGACGACCGCTGACCAGACGACCGCCGCAGGCGGCGCCCAATCCAGGAGAGACGTGATGGACACAGGCTTCGTACAGACCCCCGCCGTTCAGGACCTGCTCGACCGCGCCGCCGGCGTGGGCAGCGCGGGCGGCAATCCGCGGCTGAAGGTCATCCTGCGCGATCTGATCGAGCAGATCATGACGCTCATCGTCCGTCACGACATCAGCGAGAACGAGGTGTGGGACGCGGTCAATTTCCTGCAATCGGGTGCGGGCGAGTTCGGCCTGCTGATGCCGGGCAGCGGGATCGAGCATTTCCTCGACCTCTATATGGACGCCAAGGACGTCGAGGCGGGCAAGACCGGCGGCACGCCGCGCACGATCGAAGGGCCGCTCTATGTCGCTGGCGCGCCGCTGGTCGACAATGACGCGAACCTCACCACCGATCCCGACGAGACCAGCACGCTCTATATGAGCGGACGCATCACCGGGCCGGACGGCGAGCCGGTGCCGGGCGCGATCCTGCATGTCTGGCACGCCAATTCGAAGGGCTTCTATTCGCATTTCGACCCGACGCACGAACAGACGCCGTTCAACAACCGCCGCCGCATCCGGGTCGGCGACGACGGCCGCTATGCGTTCCATTCCAAGATGCCCAACGGCTATAGCGTGCCGCCCGGCGGCGCTTCGGATACGCTGATGAAGGCGCTGGGTCGCCACGGCAACCGCCCCGCGCACGTCCATTTCTTCATCGAGGCGCCGGGCTATCGCGTCCTGACGACGCAAATCAATTTCGGCGACGATCCCTTCGCCGCGGACGATTTCGCCTTCGGCACGCGCGAGGGCCTGCTGCCGGTGCCGAACCGGCAGGGCGACAGCGCGACGATCGTCTTCGATTTCCACCTCCAGCGCGCCGAGGATGCCGAGGAAGAGCATTTCTCGCACCGCGCCCGCCTCGCCGTCGCCGCCTGATCCGCGCGCAAGGAGACGCATGATGACCGACCTTCGCACCCGTCTGCAAACCGCCGTCGTCGACGATCCCGCCACCGGCACCTTCCGCTGCCGGCGAGACGTGTTCACCGACCCGGAGCTGTTCGACCTGGAGATGAAGCACATCTTCGAGGCGAACTGGGTCTATCTGGCGCACGAAAGCCAGATCCCGGACGCCAACGATTATTTCACCACCGTCATCGGCCGCCAGCCGATCATCATCACCCGCGACAAGACCGGGCAACTCAACCCGGTCATCAACGCCTGCGCGCATCGCGGCGCGATGCTGTGCCGCAGGAAGCATGGCAACAAGGGCAGCTTCACCTGCCAGTTCCATGGCTGGACGTTCGCGAACACCGGCAAATTGCTCAAGGTGAAGGACGGCAGGAATGCCGATTATCCCGAGGCGTTCAACACCGGCGGCTCGCACGATCTCACGAAGGTCGCGCGGTTCGAAAGCTATCGCGGCTTTCTGTTCGGCAGCCTCAACCCCGACGTGCCGACGCTGGAAGACTGGCTCGGTTCGACCCGCGTCATCATCGACCAGATGGTCGACCAGGCGCCGGAGGGACTGGAGGTGCTGCGCGGCAATTCCTCCTATGTCTATGACGGCAACTGGAAGCTGCAGATGGAGAATGGCGCCGACGGCTATCATGTCAGCGCGGTCCACTGGAATTATGCGGCGACCACCGGCCGGCGGCAGGCGGATGCGACCAAGGCGGTCGATCCCGACGGCTGGTCGAAGAGCGTCGGTGGCGTCTACGGCTTCGATCACGGCCATATCCTGCTGTGGACGCGGTTGCTCAATCCCGAGGTGCGGCCGGTCTACGCGCATCGCGCCGAGCTGGAGCAGCGGCTGGGCGCCGAGCGCGCCGCGCCGATCCTGATGCAGACGCGCAATCTGTGCCTCTATCCCAACGTCTATCTGATGGACCAGTTCTCGACCCAGATCCGCGTGGTCCGGCCGATCGCGGTCGACCGGACCGAGGTCACCATCTATTGCTTCGCGCCGAAGGGCGAGAGCGACGCCGAACGCGCGCTGCGCATCCGCCAATATGAGGATTTCTTCAACGTCAGCGGCATGGGCACGCCCGACGATCTGGAGGAATTCCGTTCGTGCCAGGCGGCCTATGCGGGCGCCGGCGAATTGTGGAACGACCTCAGCCGCGGCGCGACGCACTGGATCGCCGGGCCGGACGACAATGCCAAGGCGATGGGGCTCGAACCGATCCTGAGCGGCGGCCGCAGCGAGGACGAGGGGCTGTTCGTCCGCCAGCACGAATATTGGGCACGCACGCTGATCGCCGCGCTCGACTGCGATGGCGGCGGCGACGACGGCAATGCGGTCCGCCCGGACGATCGCCTGCGGGTGGCGGCATGACGATCGGCTATGACGCGGTGGTCGCCTTCCTCTACCGCGAGGCGCGGCTGCTCGACGATCGTCTATGGGACGAATGGCTGACCTGCTACGCGCCCGAGGTCGTCTTCTGGATGCCGGCGTGGGACGATGACGACCAGCTCGTCGACGACCCGCAGCGCGAGATCTCGCTGATCTATTATCCCAATCGCGAGGGGCTGGAGGATCGCGTCTTCCGCATCAAGACCGAGCGGTCGGGTGCGAGCATGCCCGAACCGCGCACCAATCACGCGGTCACCAATGTCGAGATCGTCGGCGAGCATGACGGCAGGCTGGAGGTGCGGTTCAACTGGCACACGCTCAGCCACCGCTACAAGGAGACGCTGAGCTTCTTCGGCACGTCCTTCTACACGATCGACGTCGGCGGCGAGCAGCCGCGCATCACCAGCAAGAAAGTCGTCCTGAAGAACGACTATATCCGGCAGGTCATCGACGTCTATCACGTCTGATCGCCGGGCCCCGAGAGGATGATCATGGCCTATCGCATAGCTCTCAACTTCGAGGATGGCGCGACGCGCTTCATCGACTGCAACGCCGGCGAGACGGTGCTCGACGCCGCCTTCCGCCAGAAGGTCAATTTGCCGATGGACTGTTCGGACGGGGTGTGCGGGACGTGCAAATGCCGCTGCGAGGCGGGCGCCTATGATCTGGGCGACGACTATATCGACGAGGCGCTGACCGCGGACGAGGCGGGGGAGGGACTGGTGCTGACCTGCCAGATGCAGGTGTCGTCCGACTGCGTGATCGCGGTGCCGGTGCCGGCCTCGGCCTGCAAGGTGCGGCCCGCCGAGTATGGCGGCACGGTGACGCACGTCGATTTGGTGTCCGACGGGACGATCATCCTCAATCTGCGCCCGGACGATCCCGCCGCGCTCGCCTTCCTGCCGGGGCAATATGTCAATCTGACCGTGCCGGGCACCGGCGAGACGCGCTCCTATTCGTTCAGTTCGAAGCCCGGTGCCGACGAAGCCAGCTTCCTGATCCGCAACGTTCCCGGCGGGCGGATGAGCGAATGGCTGACGACGCGGGCCGAACCGGGCGCGCGGATGACGTTCGTCGGGCCGCAGGGCAGCTTCTTCCTGCGCGACGTCGATCGCCCGACGGTGCTGCTGGCGGGCGGTACGGGCCTCGCGCCGATCCTGTCGATGCTGGAGGTGCTGGCGGACGAGGCGGACGAGGTCGACCAGCCGATCCACCTGATCTACGGCGTCTCCCGGGACGGCGATATCGTCGAGACCGACCGGATCGCGGCGCTGGCGGCGCGACTGCCGACGATGAGCTGGGAGGTGTGCGTCTCCGACCCGCAGAGCGCGCAGCCGCTCAAGGGCCATGTCACCGACTTTCTGACCGACGAGCATCTCAACGCCGGCGAGTGCGACATCTATCTGTGCGGCCCGCCGCCGATGGTCGAGGCGGTGCGCGTCTTCCTGCGCGAACGCGGCGTCGATCCCCGGCATTTCCATTACGAGAAATTCGCCCCGACCGAGACGGCGATCACCGCGGTGGCGGCATGATCTTCGCCGGTCGTTTCGCGGGCAAGGTCATGGTGGTGACCGGTGCCGCACAGGGCATCGGCCGCGGCGTCGCGCTGCGCGCCGCGGCGGAGGGCGCGGCGGTGCTGCTGGTCGACCGTGCGGCGTTCGTCGACGATGTCGCACGCGAGGCGGGCGGGGCGGCGCGCGCCTTCACCTGCGATCTCGAAACACACGCGGGGGCGGTCGCGGCGATCGGCGAGGCCGAGGCGCTGTTCGGGCGCGTCGACATCCTCGTCAACAATGTCGGCGGCGCGATCCGCATGCGCCCCTTCGCCGAATTCGAGCCCGACCAGATCGAGGCGGAAATTCGCCGCTCGCTGATGCCGACCTTATGGGGCTGTCATGCGGTGCTGCCGGTGATGCTGCGGCACGGCGGGGGCACGATCGTCAACGTCTCGTCCAACGCGACGCGCGGCATCCGGCGCGTCCCCTATTCGGCGGCCAAGGGCGGGATCAACGCGCTGACGCAGAGCCTCGCGATGGAATATGGCGAGGCGGGCATCCGCGTCGTGGCGACCGCGCCGGGCGGCACGCAGGCGCCGCCGCGGATCGTGCCGCGCAATCCGGCGGGCGACGATGCGCGCGAACGGGCCTGGATGGCGGACGCGGTCGAGCAGGCGACGACCTCCACCTTCTTCAAACGATATGCGACGCTCGACGAACAGATCGCGCCGATCCTGTTCCTCGCGTCCGACGAGGCATCCTATATTACCGGCTCGGTCCTCCCCGTCGCCGGCGGTGATCTGGGCTGAGGAGCCGACGATGAGAAACAAGATCTACGATAGCCCAGCCGCGGCGCTGGAAGGCGTGCTGTTCGACGGCATGACGATCATGTCGGGTGGCTTCGGCCTGTCGGGCAATCCCGAAAGCCTGATCCCCGAGATCCGCGCGAGCGGGGTTACGGGGCTGACCGTGATTTCGAACAATGCCGGCGCCGACGGGTTCGGGCTGTGGATGCTGCTGGAGAGCCGGCAGATCATGAAGATGATCGCCAGCTACGTCGGCGAGAACAAATTGTTCGAACAGCAATATCTGTCCGGCGCGCTGGCGCTGGAGCTGACCCCGCAGGGCACGCTCGCCGAGCGCATCCGCGCCGGCGGGGCGGGCATCCCGGCCTTCTATACGAAGACCGGCGTCGGCACCGTCGTCGCCGAGAGCAAGCCGGTCGAGACGTTCGAGGGCGAGGAGTATGTCCGCGAGACGTGGCTGCGCGCCGATCTGTCGATCGTCAGGGCGTGGCGCGCCGACCCGGCCGGCAATCTCATGTTCCGCAAGACCGCGCGCAACTTCAACCCGAACATGGCGACCGCGGGCAAGGTGACGGTCGCCGAGGTCGAGGAGATCGTGCCGGCGGGCAGCTTCGACCCCGATTGCATCCACACGCCCGGCATCTATGTCGATCGCATCGTGCGGAGCACGATCAACGAAAAGCGGATCGAGAAGCTGACCGTCCGCGAAGAGGAGAGCGTCTGATGGGCTGGACCCGCGAGCAGATGGCGGCGCGCGCCGCCCAGGAATTGCAGGACGGCTATTACGTCAACCTCGGCATCGGCATCCCGACGCTGGTCGCCAATTACGTTCCCGCGGGGCTCGACGTGACGCTCCAGTCGGAGAACGGCATGCTCGGCATCGGGCCGTTTCCGACGCGCGACGCGGTCGATCCCGACCTCATCAACGCCGGCAAGCAGACGATCACCGCGCTGCCGACCTCGTCCTTCTTCTCCTCCGCGGACAGTTTCGCGATGATCCGCGGCGGCCATATCGACATGGCGGTGCTCGGCGCGATGGAGGTGAGCGAGGCGGGCGACATCGCCAATTGGACGATTCCGGGGAAGATGGTGAAGGGCATGGGCGGCGCGATGGATCTCGTCGCCGGCGTCCGCCGCGTCGTCGTGGTGATGGATCATGTCAACAAGGCGGGCGAACCGAAGATCCTGCCGGCGTGCACGCTGCCGCTGACCGGCAAGGCGTGCGTCGATCTCATCGTCACCGATCTGGCGGTGCTGGCGTGCGACAGGCCGGGGCTGCGGCTGGTCGAACTCGCGCCGGGCGTCACGCTCGACGAAATGCGGGCGAAGACGGCGGCGGCGTTCGCGGTCGACGGCCCCTCGGCAAGGGCCGCCTGATGCCGTTCGTCCCCTCCGTCGGCACCCGCCTCTACTGGAAGCTCGAAGGCGAGCGGGGTCGGCCGCCGCTGGTGCTGCTCAACTCGATCGGCACCGACATGGACCTGTGGGCGCCGATGCTCCCCGCGTTGCGCCGGCGCTTCCTCGTGCTGCGGGTCGATACGCGCAGCCATGGCGCCTCCGATGCGACGCCGGGCGATTACGACATGGCCCTGCTCGCCGGCGATATCGGCGCAGCGATGGACGCCGCGGGGATCGATCGCGCGGGGATCGCCGGCGTGTCGCTCGGCGGCATGATCGCGATGCAGATGGCGCTCGACGCGCCCGAGCGGGTCGCCGGGCTGGCGCTGGTCTGCACCTCGGCGACGATGGACCGGGCGGCGTGGCGCGCGCGCGTCGAGACGGTGCGTGCGGAGGGGCTCGGCAGCATCGTCGATCCCGTCATGGGCCGCTTCCTCTCGCCCGCCTTCTGCGACGCGCATCCCGAGGTCGAGGCGACGATCCGGCGCGGGCTGCTGGCGATGGATCCGGCGGGCTATGCCGGCTGCGGCGCCGCGATCCGCGACATGCGGCTGGCCGACCGGCTGGGGGCGATCGCCGCGCCGCCGCTGGTGGTCAGCGGCGACCGCGATGTCTCGACGCCGTTTGCGGGCCATGGCGACCATCTTCTTGCTCAGATCGCCGGCGCCCGCCACGTTGCGCTCGACGCCGCGCACCTCGCACCGCTCGAGGCGCCCGATGCGCTCGCGGCGGCCCTTATCGACACCTTTGCCTGAGGTTTCCATGCCCGACGCCTTCCTCTGCGACGCGATCCGCACGCCGATCGGCAAACTGAACGGCGCGCTCGCCACGGTCCGCGCCGACGATCTCGCCGCGATCCCGATCCGCGCGCTCAAGGACCGCAATCCGCACGTCGACTGGGCGGCGGTGGACGACACGATCCTCGGCTGCGCCAACCAGGCCGGCGAGGACAATCGCAACGTGGCGCGCATGGCGGTGCTGCTGGCGGGCCTGCCGGACGCGATACCGGGGACGACGGTCAATCGCCTGTGCGGCTCGGGACTCAACGCGGTGGGCATCGCCGCGCAGGCGATCCGGTCGGGCGATGCCGAGCTCGTCATCGCCGGCGGCGTCGAGAGCATGACGCGCGCACCCTACGTGCTCGGCAAGGCGGCGACCGCATTCGACCGCGGGCAGAAGATCGAGGATACGACGCTCGGCTGGCGGTTCGTCAATCCGGCGATGCGCGCGGCGTACGGCGTCGATACGATGCCCAAGACCGGCGAGAACGTCGCCGATGCGTGGCACGTCGACCGCGAGGCGCAGGACCGGTTCGCGCTCGCAAGCCAGCAGAAGGCCGCCGCCGCCATCGCCAGCGGCCGGCTCGCCGCGGAAATCGTGCCGGTCGTCATCCCGCAGCGGAAGGGCGACCCGATCGTCTTCGCGCAGGACGAGCATCCCCGCGCGACCAGTCTGGAGGCGCTCGCCGGACTGAAGCCGGTGGTGCGCGCCGACGGCACCGTGACCGCGGGCAACGCCTCCGGCCTCAACGACGGCGCGGCGGCGATGCTGGTCGCCTCCGAAGCGGCGGCGGCGCGGCACGGCCTGACGCCGCGCGCGCGCGTGCTCGGCATGGCGGCGGCGGGGGTCGCGCCGCGGATCATGGGGGTTGGGCCGATCGAGGCGGCGCGCAAGCTGGTGCGGATCACCGGCATCGCGCTGGACCGGCTCGACGTGATCGAACTCAACGAAGCCTTCGCCAGCCAGGCGATCGCGACGCTGCGCGACCTCGGCATCGCGCCCGACGACCCGCGGGTGAACCGCAACGGCGGCGCGATCGCGCTGGGGCATCCGCTGGGCATGTCGGGGGCGCGGATCACGATGAGCGCGGTCGAGGAATTGCACCGCACCGGTGGCCGCTATGCGCTGGCGTTCATGTGCATCGGTGTCGGGCAAGGGATCGCGCTGATGCTGGAGCGCGTCTGAGGGGCTGACCGCAGCGGTTGCAGAAGGGCCGAACCGTTGCCGATCGCGACCGGCGCGGGACGGCCACGCGTGCCCGTCGGCGCGGATGGCGACCATACCGTTTGAGTATCGCGGGGCGACCCAAACGGTCTTTTTATCGCGGCGACGTGGGGAGTAGCTCTCCGCTCCGACGGAGAGGAATCGGAAAAGACTCCGGCTGTTTGGAGATCGTCATGACGAACGCGACTGCCCCCGCTGCGAAGACAAGGCTGATCGATGCCGACCATGTGTCGGGCGTGATCTTCGACGGTGGCTGGTCACCGGGATCGCAGACCGCACCCGCGATCGAGCCGGCAACCGGCGCGACGCTCGGCACCGTGGCGCTGGCCGGCGCGGACGCCGTCGCCGCCTCCGCCGCGCAGGCCCGTGCGGCGCAGCGCCAATGGGCGGCGCTCTCCCCCGACGATCGTGCCGCCGTCTTCCTGAAGGCGTTGCGGATCGGGGCGGATCATCGCGACGAGATCGTCGACTGGCTGGTACGCGAGAGCGGATCGGTGAAAGCCAAGGCGGCTTTCGAGCTCGACGTCACGCTGAAGGCGATCCAGCTCGCCGCGGCGATGCCGCATCAACCGCAGGGGCTGGTGCTGCCGAGCCAGCCGGGGCGCATCAGCCTCGCAAGGCGGCGGCCAATCGGCGTCGTCGGGATCATCGCACCGTTCAACTTCCCGCTCTATCTGGCGATGCGCGCGGTGGCGCCAGCGATCGCGGTCAACAATGCGGCGGTGCTGAAACCCGATCCGCGCACCGCGATCAGCGGCGGTCTGGTCATCGCGCGCCTGTTCGAACTGGCGGGATTGCCCCGCGGCGTGCTCCACGTCCTGCCGGGCGGCAGCGAGGCGGGGGAGGCGCTGTGCGCCGACGCCAATATCGGCATGATCCAGTTCACCGGCTCGACCGGCGCGGGTCGCATCGTCGGCCAGAATGCGAGCCGCCATCTCAAGAAGGTATCGCTCGAACTGGGCGGCAAGAATGCGATCATCATCCTCGACGATGCCGATCTGGACCTCGCGCTGCGCAACGCCGCATGGGGCGTCTATCTGCACCAGGGGCAGATCTGCATGTCGGCGGGGCGCGTGCTCGTCCATGAGGCGATCGCGAAGGACTTCGTCGCCGGGCTTGCGGCGAAGGCGGCGGCGTTGCCGGTCGGCGATCCCGCGCAGGACGGTATTGCGATCGGGCCGCTCATCAACCAGCGCCAGCTCGATCATGTCGCCCGGGTGGTCGCCGACAGCGTCGCGGCGGGCGCTAGACTCGAAACGGGCGGCACCGCCGACCGGCTGTTCTACGCACCGACCGTGCTGAGCGGCGTCACGCCCGCCATGCCCGCGTTCGCCGAGGAGATTTTCGGTCCGGTCGCGGTCGTCACCACCTTCAAGGACGACGAGGAGGCGATCCGGC
Organism: Sphingomonas sp. CD22; assembly: GCF_034556155.1. NCBI lineage: Bacteria > Pseudomonadati > Pseudomonadota > Alphaproteobacteria > Sphingomonadales > Sphingomonadaceae > Sphingomonas > Sphingomonas sp. CD22. Next base: position 145,211 of record NZ_JAYDYX010000004.1, read on the forward strand.
TCGCCAACGACACCGATTACGGCCTGTCGGCGGCGGTCGTCTCGCGCAACGTGTCGCGCGCGCTGGCGCTCGGCGAGCGGCTCAACACCGGGCTGCTCCACATCAACGACCAGACGGTGAACGACGATGTCGTCAATCCTTTCGGCGGCGTCGGCGCCTCCGGCAACGGCACTGCGATCGGCGGCCCTGCCAATTGGGAGGAATTCACCGAGTGGCAGTAGGTGACGATCAAGGGCGAAGCCCCCGCCTATCCCTTCTGACGAACACGCAAGGAGAGGTATCATGACCACGACTTTGGACGAACGCCGCCCGATCACCACCGCGGTCGTCCGCGAACAGGGCGGCGATTTCCTGATCGAACCGGCGAGCATCGGTGCGCCCGGCCCGCGCGAGGTGCTGGTGCGCGTCGTCGCGACCGGCGTCTGCCACACCGACATGATCATCCGCGACCAATATTATCCCTCGCCGCTCCCTGCGGTGCTGGGCCACGAGGGCTCGGGCGTCGTCGAGGCGGTGGGAGCGGGGGTGCGGTCGGTGGCGCCGGGCGATCATGTCGTCATGACCTTCATGTCGTGCGGCTATTGCGGCCAGTGCGATCAGGGCCATCCGGCGCATTGCGAGAATTTCTTCGGCCTCAACTTCGGCGGCGGCCGTGGCGACGGCTCGACCGCGACCTGCGATGCGCACGGCGACGTGCTGCACGACCATTTCTTCGGCCAATCCTCCTTCGGCAGCTTCGCGGTCGCGCACGAACGCAACGTCGTGAAGGTGTCGCACGAGGCGCCGCTCGAACTGCTCGGCCCGCTCGGCTGCGGCATCATGACCGGCGCGGGCGCGGTGCTCAACGCGCTCAAGGTCGAGGCGGGCAGCAGCTTCGCCGCCTTCGGCTCGGGTGCGGTCGGCCTGAGCGCGGTGATGGCGGCGCGCGTCGCGGGTGCGACGACGATCATCGCCGTCGACGTGACGCCGAGCCGCCTCGCACTCGCAAAGGAGCTGGGCGCCACCCATGTCGTCAACAGCCGCGAGGTCGACGTGGTCGCGACGATCAAGCAGATCACCGGCGGCGGGGTGCACTATACGCTGGAAAGCAGCGGCCGGCCCGAGGTGCTGCGTCAGGCGATCGACGCGCTGGCGATCCGCGGCAGTTGCGGGATCGTCGGCGCGCCGCGGCTCGGCACCGAAGCCTCGTTCGACGTCAACGACGTGATGGTGCCGGGCAAGCGGATCATCGGCATCGTCGAGGGCGACAGCGTGCCGCAGGTCTTCATCCCGCGCCTCGTCGATTTATATCTGCAGGGCCGTTTCCCGTTCGACAAGCTCGTCGGCTTCTACGATTTCGCGCAGATCAACGAGGCGATCGCCGACAGCGAAAGCGGCAAGACGATCAAGCCGATCCTGCGCTTCTAGAGTCCCTCCCGCGCGCCCCTCGGGAGGTCAGGCGCGGCCCGGCATCGCTCTCTGCCGGGCCGCGATACCGCACCGTCAGCCCGCGTTGCGGCGGCCAAGCAGGTCGAGCAGCCGCTGTGCGGCGTCGGCCGACGAGCCGGGGTTCTGCCCGGTGATGAGCAGGCCATCGGCGACGACATATGACGCCCAGTCGTCGCCGCGTTCGAAACGGCCGCCATTCGCCTTGAGCACGTCCTCGACGAGGAACGGCACCACCTCGGTCAGGCCCACCGCGGCCTCCTCGCTGTTGGTGAAGCCGGTGACGGTCTTGCCGTCGACCAGCGGCTTGCCGTCGGCGCCCTTGACGTGACGCAGCACGCCCGGCGCGTGGCAGACCAGCGCCACCGGCTTGTCCGCCGCGATGGTCGTCTCGATGAGGCTGATCGAGCGCGCGTCCTCGGCGAGATCCCACAACGGCCCGTGGCCGCCGGGATAGAAGACCGCGTCGAAATCGTCCGCGGACACATCGGCGAGCACGCCCGTGTGGGCCAGCGCGGCCTGCGCTTCGGCGTCGGCGGCGAAGCGGCGGGTGGCATCGGTCTGCGACGACGGTTCGTCGCTCTTCGGATCGAGCGGCGGCTGGCCACCCTTGGGCGAGGCGAGCGTGAGGTCGACGCCGGCGTCCTTGAAGACGTAATAAGGCGCGGCCAGTTCCTCGAGCCAGAACCCGGTCTTCTTGCCGGTGTCACCGAGCTGGTCGTGCGAGGTGAGGACGATCAGGATCTTCATGTCGGTCTTCCTTGGCTGTGATAGCACCCGTATACCGTTGAATAGACCGGTCGTCTAGAGGTCAGACGAGCGTTAGATGAAGTGCCGGTATGCGCCCTGTTACGCTGGCAAGCCCAGCAATTGCCGGGTCGAGCGGAGTGCCGTATCGAACGGGTCGTGCGCCTTGACGATCTTCGCCATCACGCTGGCGCCGAGCCACAGATGGTAGAGCGACGCGGCCAGATCGGCAGCCGCCCCGGTCGCGGCAAGCGAGCGATCGGCGACGCCGTCCTCGATCATGCGCGTCATCCGTGCGATGATCCCGGCGGTGCCCGTCTTCAACGTCAGCCGCATCGGTTCGGAGAGATCGGCGACCTCGGCGCCCAGCTTGACCGCAAGGCACCGCCCCTGACAGTCGAACGCGCCCTGATTGTCGCGCCACGCCGCGAAATAGCCGATCAGCCGTTCGGCGCCGGTCAGGTCGGATCGCGCGATCATCGTGTCCATCTCGGCGAGATAGTCGTCGAAATAGGCGGCGAGCATCGCCTCGCCGAACGCGTCCTTCGAGGCGAAATAATGGTAGAAGGAGCCCTTGGGCACCCCGGCGTCCTTCAGGATCTCGGTCAGGCCGACGGCGGAAAAGCCCTTGCGGCTCATGATCTTCTGCCCCGTCGCCAATATCGTCGTGCGGGTGCCGGTATCGGAGGGGGTATCGGAGGGCGAAGCGGTCATGGACCGGCCGTACCACCGGCTAGACCGATCGTCTAGGATCGCCCCCCGGCATCCCCGCGGCGAAGGTCGGCTTGGGCGGTGCCGGCGCGCTCCCAGCGTCCCCCGAGCGCGCGGAAGAGGTCGATCTGCGCGGTCGCGATCGCGGCGTCCTGCGCGGCGAGGGCGGCTTGCGCGTCGGCCAGCGTGCGTTCGGCGTCGAGCTGCGACAGGCTGTCGATCTGGCCCTCGCGGCGTTGCGCGCGGGTGATGCGCGATGCGCGATCGGCCTGGTCGAGCGCGCGTTGCAGCGCGGTGCGGCGGTCCAGCGCGCGGGCGTAATTGGACAATGCCGTCTCCGTCTCGCCCAGCGCGGTCAGGATCGTGCCGTCGAACGTCGCCAGCGCGGCCTGCGTATCGGCCTCCGCCCCGGCGATGCGCGCCCGCGCGCGGTCGCGGTTGACGCTCCAGTTGAGCAGCGGGCCGAGCAGGAAGTTGAGCGGCCCGGCGCCGAACAGATTGCCCAGCCCGGTGCTGGTCTGGCCGATCGACCCGCCCAGGGTGATGCGTGGATAGAGGTCGGCGGTCGCCACCCCGATCCGCGCGGTCGCCGCCGCCAGCCGGCGCTCGGCGGCGCGCACGTCGGGTCGTCGTGCGAGCAACGTCGCGCCGTCGCCCACCGGGATCGGCTGGGTCAGCCGCAGCGTCGCGGTGCGCTGCGCGGCGATCGCGGGCAGCTCCTGCGGGGTGCGGCCGGTCAGCGTCGCGAGGCGGAACAAGGCCGCCTGCCGGTCGGCCTGCAACAGCGGGATGTCGGCGCTGCGCTGGTCGCGGAGTGCGGCGATCCGTGCGGTGTCGAGCGGGGTGGTCATGCCGACATCGACGCGGCGTTCGGTGGTGCGCACCTGCCGGTCGAGCAGCGCGACGATCCGCTCGGCCACTGCGATCCGCTCCGCCGCGGCGGCGGCGTCGGCATAGGCGCGAGTGGTGTCCGCGACGACGGCGACGCGGACCGCATCGGCGTCGGCATCGGCCGCCGCGACGTCGCCACGCGCGGCGGCGACGTTGCGCGAGATGCGCCCGAACAGATCGACCTCGTAGGACAGGTCGAGCCCGCCATCGATCACCCACGTCTCGCCGGCAACGCCGGCCGGGCGCTGCACCTGCGAGAAGCGGTTGTAGCTGGCACCCGCGCCGAGCGTCGCCTGCGGCGTGCGTTCGGTGCGCACCTCGCGCAGCGACGCGCGTGCGCGGGCGAGGCGGGCGACCGCGACGCGCAGGTCGGTGTTGGCGGCGAGCGCTTGCGTGACGAGGCCGTCGAGCACGGCGTCGTCGTACAGCCGCCACCAATGATCGTCGGGTGCGGCGACGCTGGTCGCGGCACTGGTCGAGACGAACGGTGCGGCGGCGGTCGCCGGCGTGGCGGGCGGGCGATAGTCCGGCCCGACGGCGCAGGCGGCGAGCGCCAGCAGCGAGACGGCGGCGGTCAGGGTTTTGAGCATGTTGGCCCTCCTCATTCGGCAGGCTGAAGCGCGGGATCGGCGGCGCCGCGGCGGGCGCGCCGCGCCGCCAGTCGCAGGCCGAGCGCGCGGCATACGACGTAGAAGGTCGGCGTGAAGATCAGTCCGAAGCCGGTGACGCCGATCATGCCGAAGAACACCGCCGTCCCCAGCGCCTGCCGCAGCTCGGCGCCCGCACCGCTGGCGACCAGCAGCGGCACCGTGCCGAGGATGAACGCGAAGCTGGTCATCAGGATCGGACGCAGCCGGACCTGCGCGGCCTGCACCGCCGCCTCGACCGGCGACAGGCCGTCCTGTTCCTCCGCCTGTTTGGCGAACTCGACCACGAGGATCGCATTCTTGGCGGCGAGCGCGATCAGCACGACCAGCCCGATCTGCGTCAGCACGTTATTGTCCATGCCGCGCAGATTGACGCCGATCATCGCCGCCAGCAGGCACATCGGTACGATCAGCACGATCGACAGCGGCAGCAACAGGCTTTCATATTGCGCCGCCAGCACCAGGAAGACGAACACCACCGCCAGCGCGAAGACGATTCCCGCGGTGCTGCCCGCCGCCTTCTGCTGATAGGCGATGCCGGTCCATTCGCTGCCGTAGCCGCGCGGCAGCGCGTCGGCGGCGAGCTTCTCCATCGCGATCAGCGAACGGCCGGAGGAATAGCCGGGCGCGGTGTCGCCATCCACCTCGACCGCCGGATACAGATTGTAGCGCGTGACGCGATACGGCCCGGTCCGGTCCTGGAAGGTCGCGACCGATCCCAGCGGCACCATCCCGCCCGCCGCCGAGCGCGTCTTGAGATCGGCGATGTCGGCGGGGGTCGAGCGGAACGGCGCGTCGGCCTGCGCGGTGACGCGATAGGTGCGGCCGATCAGGTTGAAGTCGTTGACGAAGGCGCTGCCCAGATAGACCTGCAACGCCTCGAACACCTGCGCCGGCGGCACACCGAGCATATCGGCCTTGGCGCGATCGACGTCGGCGAAGATGCGCGGCGTCGCCGTGTTGAAGAAGGTGTAGACCTGCGCCAGACCCTCGGTCTGATTGGCCTTGGCGATCAAGGCGCCGGCGGTGGCGTCGAGTTGCTTGTAGCCCGCGCCTTGCCGGTCCTGCACCATCAGCCGATAGCCGCCCGCCGAGCCGATGCCCTGGATCAGCGGCGGCGGCACGACGAGGATGCGCGCCTCGTCGATGTCGGCGGTCGCCTTGCGCGTGGCATCCATCAGCCCGGCGAAGGTAACGCCCAGCTTCTCGCGTTCCGCGAACGACTTAAGCGGCACATAAGCGGCGGCGGTGTTGGGGGCGAGCGTCTGCGACGGGCCGTCGAAGCCCGCCAGCATCACCACGCCTTTGACGCCGGCGAGCGGCAGGATGCGCTTGGCGACCTTCTGCACCACCGCATCGGTGCGCTCGACCGAGGCACCGGCGGGTAGCTGGACGATGGTCAGGAAATAGCCCTGATCCTGCGCCGGGATGAAGCCGGTCGGCGTCGCCCAGAACAAAGCGACGGTGGCGACGATCAGCCCGGCATAGACCGCCATCATCCGCTTCGGCCGTCGCACCAGTCGCGCGGTGAGCGCGGCATAGCGCACGCTCAGCCGTTCGAACGCGGTGTTGAAGCGGTCGCCCGCAACGCGGACGAAACGGACGGCGCGGTTGCCGCCTTCGTGCGTGTCGTGCGCCCGCAGCAGGATCGCCGCGAGCGCGGGCGACAGCGTCAGCGACACGATCAGCGAGATCACCGTCGCGGTCGCGATCGTCACCGCGAATTGCTGGTAGAAGGCGCCCGACAGCCCGGTCAGGAACAAGGTCGGCACGAACACCGCGCACAGCACCAGCACGATCGCGACCAGCGCGCCCGACACCTCGTCCATCGAGATCATCGCCGCCTCCAGCGGCGGCAGGCCACGCGCCAGGTTTCGCTCGACATTCTCGACCACGACGATCGCATCGTCGACGACGATGCCGATCGCCAGCACCAGCCCGAATAGCGACAGCGTGTTGAGCGAATAGCCGACCGCCGCCAGCACCGCGAACGTGCCGACCAGCGACACCGGGATCGCGACGATCGGGATGATCGCCGCCCGCCATTTCTGGAGGAACACCAGAATGACGAGCACGACCAGCACCATCGCCTCGAACAAGGTATGGATCACCGCATCCACCGATTGCGCGATGAATTCGGTGGGGTTGTAGATGACGCGATATTCCAGCCCCTTGGGGAAGGATTTCGACATCGCCTGCATCTCGGCCTCGACCTTCTCCGCGGCGGCGAGCGCGTTGGAGCCGGGGCGCTGGAACACCGCCGCGATCACGGTCGGCTGGCCGGAGAGATAGGTGTTCGAATTATAGTCCTGCGCGCCCAGTTCGACGCGGGCGACGTCGCGCACGCGCACCTGCCGGCCGTCGGCGTCGCTGCGGATCACGACATCGGCGAATTGCCCGGGCTCGAGCAGCCGCCCCTGCGTCTCGACGTTGAGCTGGAAGGCGTTGCCCTGCGAATAGGGCGGCTGGCCGAGCGAGCCGGCGGCGACCTGCACGTTCTGCGCGCGCAGCGCCGCGACGATATCGCCGGCGGTCAGGTTCAGCGCGGCGGCGCGGCCGGGATCGATCCAGACGCGCATCGCATAGTCGCGGCTGCCGAACAGCCGCACGTCGCCGACGCCGTCGATCCGCGCCAGCCGGTCGCGGACCTGCGTCAGCGCGTAATTGGAGATATAGCCGCGATCGAGCGAATGGTCGGGCGAGATCAAATTGACGACCATCAGGAAATCGGGGCTGGTCTTGCGCGTGACGACGCCCAGTCGCTGCACCTCCTCGGGCAGACGCGGCACCGCGACCGCGACGCGGTTCTGCACCAGCACCTGTGCCGCATCCAGATCGGTGCCGATTTTGAACGTGACGGTGATCGTGACGTTGCCGTCGCCGGTCGACTGGCTCGACTGGTACAGCATGTCGTCGACGCCATTGATCTCCTGCTCGATCGGCGCGGCGACCGTCTCCGCGACCGTCTCGGCGGAGGCGCCGGGATAGCTCGCGGATACGGTGACGGTCGGCGGCACGATGTCGGGATATTGCGCGACCGGCAGGCCCCAATAGGCGATCGCGCCGATGAGGGTGATGACGACCGCGATGACACCCGCGAAGATCGGGCGGGTGATGAAGAAGCGCGACAGGCGCATGATATGCTCCCCCTTTACGAGGATGAGGACGGCCGGGACGTGGCTCGGCGAAGCGTCAGGAGGTGAAGGTCGCCTCGCCGGTGGTCGGCGACAGGCCGCCGGGGGCGGGGGCGGCGACGATCGGCGCGATGCGGCCGGGCCGTACCTGCACCTTGGTCCCCGGCATCGCCATCTGCGTGCCGCCGATCACGATGCGATCGCCGCGCGACAGCCCGCCGCTGACGATCCGCAAGCCGTCGACCACCGGGCCGAGCGTCACCGGCTTGACCACCACCGTGCCGTCGGCGGCGACGGTCAGCAAAGTCTTGCGCGCCTGATCGGTCTGCACCGCCGCGTCCGGCACCAGCAACGCGCGCGTGGTGCCGCCGCTCGCCAGCCGCATGTTGCCGAACAGGCCGGGGGTCAGGAACATGTCCGGGTTGGCGAGCACCGCGCGGCTGCGGATCGTGCCGGAGCGTGGATCGAAGCCGTTGTCGGTGAAGTCGAGCCTGCCGTGCCAGCGATAGTCGCTCTCGTCCTGCAACCGCACGTCGACCGCCGGGGCGGCACCGGCATGCGCGCGCTTGTTCTTGAGGAACAGCGCCTCCGACCCGTCGAAGGTGAAATAGATCGGGTCGAGCGCGTTGATCGTGGTCAGCAACGTCCCGCTGGTATCGCCGCCCGCGACGAGATTGCCGGGATCGACGCGGCGGTTGGAGATGCGACCGCCGATCGGCGCGCGCACCTGCGTGAACTCGACGTCGAGCGCGCGGGCGCGGACGCGGGCATCCGCGGCGGCGATCGCCGCGGTGGCGGCGCGGACGCGGGCGGCCAGTTGATCCAGTTCGCCCTTCGACACCGCATCCTCCGCCTCCAGCCGGTTGGCGCGGGCGAGATTGGCCTGCGCCAGCGCGAGGTCGCTGCGTGCGATCGCCAGCCCGGCGCGCGCTTCGGCGAGCGCGGCGGCGAACGGGCGCGGATCGATCGTGAACAGCAATTGCCCCGGCCGTACGATCGCGCCGTCGGTGAAGTGCAGCGCGGTCACCGCACCGGAGACGCGTGGCCGGACCTCCACCGAGCGGCTCGGTTCGAAACGGCCGACGAAATCGTCCCATTGCGCCACGTCGCGCTCGAGCGGGGCGGCGACGGTGACGGTCGGCGCGGGCGGGGCGGAGGCGATCGCGGGCTGGCCGCGATCGACCGCGACGCCGGCAGCGACCGCCAGCAATGCCGGGACGCCGATCCACAGCCCGCGGCGGAGCAGACGATGCCGCGCTGCCGGCGGGTCGAGCGGCGTCGCATCGGCGGTGTCGACGGGTGCGTGTACGGTCATCGACGCGCTCCCGTCGACTTGCGGCGTGCGACGCCGATACTGTCGGTCATCAGTTCGTATTGCGCGGGCGAGAATCCGGCATCGAGGAAGCGGGTCAGTTCGGTGCTGGGGATGGTGTAGCCGTAATGCCAGGCGAACACCGCGATCCGGCGCAGTGCCTCCAATCGCTCGTCCGCGAGCATCGGATTGTGCGGCTGCCTGAACAACGCGCCGAGCGCGCTGGCCATGCGGCCGGGTCGGCGCAGCGAGGACAAGGCGTCCTTGCGAGCCAGTGCGACGACCGACCATTCCAGCCCGGTGAGCCGTGCGGCGGGTTCGCCGTCGTCCACGGATAGGGCGGCGGGCGCGGGGGCGGTGGCGGTGGCGGGGCGGTCGAGGATGCGGTCGGCGTCGAGCATCAGATAGGCCATGCGAAATCCCTGAAAATGGGCGTGCGTCACCACCGCCCGGCATCGCAGAGGATGACGGGGCGCACCGTTCGGGAACGGCGGCGGGCGCACGGAACCGGCGGGCGCTGACGGCCCGTTGCGGCAGGTGCAGATGAAAAATGGGTGCGCGACCGTCAGGTCGCGTCGGGTCGTCCGGTCAGTCCAGGATCCATGTCGGCTCCTTCGATCGTGAACCGCCGGCGTGGCGCTTCATTCCGTACCGCATGGTATATTAACCGGTGCAGAGAAGATCAACGTCTTTCTGTACCGGCCGGTAATTTATTTCGCGTTCATCGGCTGGGCCACATCATCAGCCCGATGTCGACGACGCGGTCGAGGTCGGCGCGGGTCGCGCCCGAGCCGGCCTGCACCGCCATGCCCTGCAGGATCGCGTAGAGATATTGCGCGAGTCCCTCGGGGTCGGCGCCGGGGGCGAGGTCGCCGTCGCGCTGCGCCGTGTGGAAGCGCTCGACCAGCGCCGCATGCGCCGCGCCGCGCCGTTCGATGATATGGCTCTTGATCGACTCGGCCTCGGCGCCGCAGTTGGTGGCGCTGATGACGCCCAGGCAGCCCTTGGGATCGGAGCTGCTGGTCTGCGCGGTGACCGCCCCGCGCAGGAGATGCTCGGCGACCGCCCGCGCGCTCGGCTGCTTCAGCGCGTCGCGGGTATAGGCCATCTTCTCCGCGCCGTAGAGGTCGAGCGCGCGGTGGAACAGTTGCTCCTTGTTGCCGAACGCGGCGTACAGGCTGGGTTTGGTGATGCCCATCGCCGCGGTCAGATCCGCCATCGACGCGCCGTCATAGCCCTTCGCCCAGAACACGCCGAGCGCGGCGGCCAGCGCCGTCTCGGGGCAGAAGGCGCGGGGACGACCTCGCGTCGCAGCGGCAGGGGCGGATTGCATAACGGTCGGTATGTAATGGTCCACGCCCCCCACGTCGAGGGCCGTCATCCGCCAAGTCGTTCGATCACATCGACTTCTATGGAATGTTCACCCGAGTGTCGGCCGCCAGGGCATAGCTGAACCGCGTCAGTCCGCCGCGTTCACGGCTGATGCACGCAGCGTCGGCCAAGACGCGGCATGGCCCGCCGACCGATCAGCAACCGCGCCAGACGCCCCAACGACCAGGGCCGTCCGCCGAAGCCCGAACGCTCGACGTGGCGGCAACGGATCAGGCGCTGGTGGCGGATCATCAGCGGGGGCTTCTGAATGGCCCCGCCAGATCGCTTCGGGCAGGACCGAAACGAACCCACATCTTCGTTCAATCTTAATGGGATAGTGCGATCACACAGCACCGGAGCGCAGACTCCCTGTTGCGTACTGGAGAGTGTGCCGGCGCTCCGTCCGTTTCCCCACCTGACACCACGGACGGAGCGCCATTCGCCGAAGCCGGCACCTCCCGCCATCGCCGCGCGCCGCAACCAACGACAGTCACGTTCGCAAGAGGTCGGAATGCAAGATCCCATGTCGCCTGCCGAACGCAAGATGCTGCACGTTCTCGATCGAAGCTGGCTCATCCCCGGCAGCGTGAAGAATGCGATCAAATACGAATGGGCACGCGGCAAGCCGGGCGTCGCGCTCGCGATGCTCGCACTGTGGCAGCTCGCGTTCTACGGCGCGACGACGGTGCTGCTCCTCACTTTCATGGGACATTGAGCCCTGTTCCGCGGGCACGTCGTCCAAGGGTGCGGATCGGCAGGCACGGTCCCGGTGTTCATCCATGGGCTGGCGCGGGCCGCCCAAGGCGGATAGGCGCGGACGATGGGTGAGATCGAAAGGCTGGTCCCGTCAGGGGTCATCGAACAATGGGTGTTTCACCTGAGGCGGCAGCGTTCGCGCGCGCAGGATGCATTGTGGTTGCTCGATCAGGGCTTCACGATCCACGACGGCCGCGATGGTGCCCCGACCGCCGATGCGAGCGATCGCTGGCGGCGTGAGCAGGCAACGGTGATCGACGAGGTGAACCACCTGCTCGAGCTATACGATCGCATCAACCTGCGATCGTCGGAGTTCGTCGCGGCCGAGCGCAAGACGGGCCGCCGGTCGACCGATCCGCAGGATTGAGGCGCGGGCAGGGGCCCTGAAGACCATATCCCTGCCGGACAGACCGCTTCATACGCAAAGAGCCCCGGACGCGAGGTCCGAGGCTCCCTGAGGCAACATCCTGTAAACGTATCAGAAGTGGCCAATGATCCCGAGCGAGGGACGAACCGTCTCGAAATTGCCGGTCGTGGCGACTTCCGCCCGGAAGCGCACGCCCTCCTTCTTCACCAGACCGTCCAGCCCGATCGCCTTCGGCCCGAACTCGCCGCCGACGCCGTAGGAAATGCGGCCGAAGTCGGGGCTGTTGTTGCCGTAGCGGTCGAAGTTCACCCAGCGGTAGCCGACCTTGCCGTAGACCAGGCCGGTTTCACCGGCACGCACGCCGGCGCGGCCGTGGACGCCATATTCCCAGTCGATATCGCCGCTGAAGCCCTTGGCGGCATTGCCTTCGACGCCGACGAAGAAGGAACCGAGCGGCACGTTGACGCCGGCGACGCCCTCGACCAGCCCGCCCTTCAGGCGATCCCCCGGCGCCGAGAACGGAATGCCATGGCCCGGGTTGCTCTCGAACCCTTCGTAAACGCCGGTCACGCCGACATAGGGATCGATCCCGAAAGCGCGCGAACCGTCGGACGTGGTGTCCTGCGCGGAGGCTGCGGCGGGGATCAGGAACGCGGCACTGGCCGCTGCGAGAAGCAGCTTCTTCATATCAATCACCTTGTAAGCGGCAGGCGAAACACAGCCTGTCAGGTGATAGAACCGCCGTGATCTGATGCGTATCCCCCCGCTGCAGACGCTGCGGCAGGCATGTTGCATTGCGGCAACAGCCTCTTGAAAGGCCCTCCTCGGATACTATCCGGGAGGCCCGCACCAGCCCTGAACGGGTTAGGCACGGGCCTGGCCCATCGACTGTTCAGACGCGGGGGTGACGGCGACGCTCGCCGACGCGGTTGAGCGCCCGCAGGTCGCTCATACCGCGTTGGTTCAGCACGACCCCCGCAATCAAGGTCAGGTTCGCGGCAATGAAAGAGCCGATCACGACGTAGCAGGTCATCGATGTTCTCCCTGACGCTGCATAGTAGCGGACAAGGGTAACCAGATCGTAAGCGGCTCGATCGGATCGCTTTTTTATAGCAACGCGGAATAGCCCCTTTCGCTCAGGCGATAAGGATCACCTTGCCGCGCGGATGATCGTTGCGGGCGAAACGGTGCGCGGCGGCGACCTCGTCGAGGCGGAAGCGTCGGGCTATCTCCACGCGCACATCACCCGTGGCGATCAGGTCCAGCACCTTGCCCAGCGCGACGGCGTCGGGCTGCGCATGCCAGCGCGGTACCGTGCGCACGCCCAATTCGGCGGCGCGCGCCTCGTCCGGTTCCAGCGTCGATACCAGCATGCCGCCCGTCTTCAACGTCTCGAACGAACGCGCCTGGGTCTCGCCCCCTTGCGTATCGAACACCAGATCGAGGTCCGTCGCGATGTCCTCGAACCGTTCGGTCTCGTAATCGATCGCCGTGTCGACGCCGAGCGAGCGGATGAAGTCGAGGTCATCCGCCGCCGCGGTAGCGAAGACGATACACTTCTTCCAACGCGCGAACTGCACCGCAAGATGCCCGACGCCGCCCGCCGCACCATGGATCAGGACGCGCTGGCCCGCCTGCAATCTCCCATGGTCGAACAGCCCTTGCCACGCCGTCATCGCGGCGAGTGGCACGGCGCCGGCGACGTCGGTCGAGACGCTATCGGGCACGCGCACCAGTTCCTCGGCTTTGACCAGCACCTGCTCGGCCTGTGCGCCGCGGTCCTGCCCGATGAACGCGCACACGCGGGCACCGATCGACCAACCCGCCATGCCATCGCCCGGCTCGACGATCTCGCCGGCCAGATCCCGGCCGAGAACGATCGGCAATCTGTCGGCACCGACTGGCGGATACTGGCCCTCCGCCGTTTTCCAATCGACCGGATTGACGCTCGCGGCCGCGACGCGAACGAGCGCGGTCATGTCGCGGGGGGAGGGCGCGGCGATACGCTCGACGGCGAGCGTTTCGGGATCGGTGAAACGGTGAACCCGGACGGCTTGGATGGTCACGGTTACTTCCTTCGTCCTCGGAACGACCGGGGGGTGGGTCGTTGCCACGTTCCTGCTGAACCCGATCCCGCCGCTCGCGTTCCCGTGGAAAAGCGCAGGTGACGGATTGCCGCTGTGGCGCCGCGGACAGGCAGGGATTTGTTCGAAACCGTACCGAAACGTTGCGCCGCGTCCCGGTGTTTAGTCCGTCGAACAGCGCGAGCGACCGTTGGCATCACCGACATCGCCGCTCGGCGCCGCACACATTCTTGCAACTCGAAAGGACGGTCATGAAGCTTGAGGGCGGTTCGTGACCGGCGTGAACCTGCCGGTCGACGGCAGGCTGACCGCGTCCAACGGCCTACCGCCCTTCAGTGGAACCGTACCCCCCGAATATCCACCGATCGAGGGCGAGCCCCGCGCTATCGCCCGAAGACCGATCCCACGCGTTCAACGACCGGCCGCGGCTCGCGGCTTTCAGGAGCACCAGCATGACCAAGGCATTGGGATACGAGAAACCGAGGAACGAGGCCGCCCGCTTCGGCCACTTCGTGCCGCTGGTCGGCCTCCAGCATGAGATCGTGGCCTGATGCGCGCCGCTCCTGTCCCGCCGGCCGAGCTGCCCGCGGATCTCCGCCCGCTCCACGACGAGATGGACGGCTATATCGCCGAACATCTGAAGGGCTTCGTGTCGCATCGTGCCGATGGCGCGCTGGTCGGCCCGTTCGCCCCGATGCTCCGCTTCCCCGCCTTCGGACGGGCGGCCTGGACCTACACCAAGGCGCTCATCGACAATACGAAATTGCCGAAGCCCGCGCATGAGGTGGCGATCCTGGCGACCGGCGCCGTCTTCAACTCGCGTTACGAATTGTACGCGCACGAGCGGGTCGCGGACGGTGTCGGCCTGTCGCCGGAGAAGATCGCGACGATCGCCGCGGGTCAACGTCCCGCCGACCTGACCGAGGAGGAACAGGCCGCCTATGACGTCGCGGTGACGCTGGCCGGCGGGCGGCAGCTTCCGCAATCCACCTACGACCGTGCGATCAAGGCATTCGGTCAGGAGCAAACGGCGGAGCTGATCTATCTGGTCGGCGGCTATTGCCTCGTGTCGCTGCTGCTCAACGCCTACGACATATCCGTGCCCGGCCGTGAGGAGGGGCTGCCCGACGACGAGAAGCACGCCGCCGGGTAAAGGCTGCTCGGATGGGCGAGCGGTAAGGAGAGCGGCGAGCCTCGTGCGCGTCCGGCAGCCATGTCGCCGGTGACGCGCAAACCTTCAGGCGCGCGAATTTGTCATTAACCTCCATATCTTATGCCCGTCTGGCAAAAGCCGGGGGCAGCAATGATGCGGATGCGCGGGGAAGGGGCGGCCGGCCGGCGGAACCAGGCGATCGACAGCCTGCGGGGCTTGCTCGTGCTGGCCGTCATCGCCGGCCATTATTACGAGTTGAGCGACCGGCATGGTTTCCTGGCATGGCTCGGCGCCGGCGTGCGGATGCCGCTGTTCATCGGTCTTGCCGGTTATCTCTTCAATCTCGAGAGTGCCCGCACCCGGCCGCTGGCGATCACGCTGCGCAAATACGGGCAGCGGCTGATCATCCCCTGGGCGGTCGCATGCGGCGTGTATCTGACGAGCGCGACGCAGCTCACGCCGCTGTCGCTGCTGACCGTGCCGTTGCGGCCGCCGTTCCACTTCTGGTTCGTGCCGGTGATGATGACCTTCATCCTCATCGCCGCGCTGAGCCGCCGCTCACCGCTCGCCATGCTCGGCTTCGCCATCCCGGTCAGTATCGCCGCCATGTACGTGCTCGGCGTCCAGCACGTCATCCAGCAGGGCTATGCAGCCTGGCTGCCCGATCGCCGCTTCTTCATCTATCCCATTTATTTCTTCTACGGCCTGTGGGTCGCCCAGCGTCGGCTCGATCGTACGAAGCTGTACGCGGCGCTGGCGTTGGCGCCGATCGGCCTGTTGTGGTGGTGCACGCTGTACGTCCACCCCTCCATCCCCGGCGAAGTGGCGGCCAGCCTCATCACCTCTTTGTCGCTGATCTGCCTGTTGCCCGGCATCCGCAGTGCGTCGCTTGTCCTTCCCCTGATCGGCGGCATCGGGCGGCAGAGCCTGTTCTTCTATCTATGGCACCCGATGGTCTTCGCGCTCTGGTCGAGTTCGGGCGTGATCGGCATGCCGATGCTGCTGCTCTCGATCGCGACCTTGTTCGCCGGCTGCGCCTTGCTCGCGCGCAGCGACGCCGCCACCGGCGTCTTCGGCATCACCCGCCGCCCGTCCCAACCCCCGTTCGAAGCCGTCGCGGTCGACCCGATGCCCTTGCGGAAACGCAGCGCATGACATCGGCGAAGGCCCTCGCGCGCACCGGCGTGCTCACCCTCGCCTGGCTCGCGATCCTGCCGATCCTCACGATGCTGCTCGGCGCGATGGTGCCGGTCGTGCCGTGGCTACGCATCTTTGCCAGCGATATCGTACCCAACTGGATTTCCTGGTTCCTGCTGGGCGCGCTGATCGTCGGCGTGCTCGGCGGGCTGGCGCATCGTGCGCGCGCGACGCGGGTGACGCTTGCTTTGATGGCCACTGCGGCCGGCACGGCGTTGGCGGCGGGGATCGTCATGACCCATCTGCTGCAGGTCGCCTGGGCCAATGGCGCGCGGATCGACCTGCCCAGCACGCTCTCGGTACGCGAATTCAGCGAGGCGGCCAGCCCGGATCGCAGCCTTGTCTACGCACGACGCCAAGGTGAGGCGCTGTGGCTCGACGTCTATCGGCCGGCCGACGCGCATACCGGTCCGCGCCGCCCGGTCCTGGTCGTCGTTCATGGCGGTGGTTTCATCGAGGGCAGCCGCCGGGTCGGCGCCGCCAACATGCGCCGTTACGCCGATAGCGGCTGGATCGTGGTGAGCATCGACTATCGGTTGGCGCGACCCGATCGGCCGACCTGGAACCTCGCCACGCGCGACGTCCGCTGCGCGCTGCGTTGGGTCGCGGCGCATGCGCGCGGGCTTCATGCCGATGCGGATCGCGTTACGCTGTTCGGCGTGTCGGCCGGCGGCAATCTGGCGATGGCCGCCGCCTATACGAACGACGATGGCGCAGGCGACGCGCGCTGCGGGTCGCGCACGCCATCGATCGCCGCGGTCATCGTCAAGGCGCCGCTGATCTCGCCGCTGGCCTCGTGGCAGCGCAAGGGCGAACTGCAGGGGCAGCAGCGCCTGTATATGAGCCGCTACATCGGTGGCTCTCCCGAGCGCTATCCCGAACGATACGCCGCGCTGGACCTGCGGCGGCTGAGCACGCCCGGCAATCCGCCGACGTTGATCCTGGCGGGCAAGAACGATCCGCTGCTGCCGGCAGCCAGCGTCGAGGATTTCGCGCGCCGGTCGACGGCGGCGGGCAACGCCGTCGATCTGGTCATGCTCCCCTATTCGGGGCACAATTTCAACACGACCTTCAACAGCATCACCAACCAGCTGTCGATCGCGACGATCACGCGATTCATGAACCGCTATTCCCGGGTCCCGAAATCTGTTGCGGGAAGGTCGATCTGCCCACCGAATGGCGTCGAAGGGCGTCAGTGTTCGGTCAGCGCGACGACCTCGAACTCATAGTGCTGCCAGCCATGTCGCCGCGCGGCCTGTTCGGTCAGCGCCGCCTTGGCCGCGGCGTCCTTCGCGGACGAGGCGTGGCCCCAGAACACCTCGGTCTTGCCGTCGTGCAGATGCGCGACGATGCGCCAATAGTGCGTCAAGCGCGCGGCGGTGGGGCCGATCGTCTTCACATAGCCGTCGGCCATCGTCGCGGTCAGGTAGCGCTTCTTCCTCGCCATCGCCGCGCGATACCTCAATCGCCCCAGCGTGTCGCGGACTGGCCCGTCGCGGCGCCAGTTGTCGCTGCATGCGGGTATCAGCCACAGGTATACCTTGGTCGAACGACCGGGCACGCGATCGCCTAGCCGCCGAGCGCGCGGTAAAGCTCGATGCGTGCGAGCGCAACGGCGACGCGCTGGCGAACCACCGCGCGTTCCGCCGACAGCAGCGCCTGCCTTGCCTCGAGCACCGGCTCAGCGCCGATATCGCCGCGGGCATGGCGTGCCTCGACCATCGCGAGCGTTCGCCGCCGCGACGCGAGGTCGCGGTCGGACAGATCGGCGCGTTCGGCCGCAGCACGGGTTGCCGACAGGGCGTCATCGACTTCGCGCCACGCGGCGACGACGGTCTGTCGATAGGCGAGCGCGGCGCTACGCGCTTCGGAGCGGCGGAGGTCGAGCTGGCTCTGCAACCGGCCACCGGAGAAGATCGGCAGCGACAGACCCGGCCCGATGCTCGTGCTGCGCGCATCCCAGCCGAAATCGGCGAGGTTGAGCACATCGATGTCGAACAGCCCGGTCAGGCTGATCTTCGGATAGAAATCCGCCTGCGCGACGCCGATCCGCGCGGTGGCGGTGTGGAGCCGCGCTTCGGCCTCGACGATGTCGGGACGCATCCGCGCGACATCCGACGGCACGCGCATCGTCGCCGGGGGCAGCGGCCGCGGCGGTCGCAGCATCGCGCGGTCGACCGGCGCGGTGTCCGGCGTCGCGCCGACCAGGATCGCCAGCGCGCGCGCGGTCGTTGCCGCCTGACGATCGCGTTCGACGATCTCGCCGCGCAGGCTGCGCAAGGCGTCCTCGGTCGCGGCGAGGTCGATCTGCGCGGCGAGACCGCGCGCCAGCAGCGCGCGGGCGATCGCGACCTTACGCTCGGCGATGGCGGCATTGTCCTGTGCGAGGCGCTGCTCGTCCCACAGGCCGCGCAACTGGACATAGGTGCGCGCCACCTCCGCCGCGACCGACAGCCGCACGCCGCGCGCGGCGGCTTCGCTCGCAGCAACCGCGGCCTGCGCCGCCTCCGCCTGACGGCGATGGCCGCCCCACAGGTCGAGCTCCCAGCTGGCGCCGACGCCGACGCTGTAGAGATCGAAATCGACCCCCTTCGGCGGGGCGGACGT
The DNA here is from genome assembly GCF_034556155.1 of Sphingomonas sp. CD22. NCBI lineage: Bacteria > Pseudomonadati > Pseudomonadota > Alphaproteobacteria > Sphingomonadales > Sphingomonadaceae > Sphingomonas > Sphingomonas sp. CD22. The sequence goes on from NZ_JAYDYX010000004.1 coordinate 163,613, forward strand.
GGGAGTGATCCCCAGCAGCGTCCGCGTGACCGCGGCGACCCCCGCGGTGCCGAGCCGTTCGCGGCTATAGCCTGCTTGCCCCTCGACCTGCGGCGCACCGGTTGCACGTGCCTGGCCCCGTTCGATCCGTGCCGCGGTGATCCGTTCGATCGCCGATGCGATGTCGAGATTGCCGGCGCCGGCGCGCGCCTCCAGCGTGTCGAGCACCGGATCGTCGAAGCTGCGCCACCAGCGCGCATCGCCGGCGGTCGGCGACGCGGCGGGACCCGCCGCCTGCCAGACCGGCGGCAGGATCGGTGCCGGCGGCGCGAAATCCGGCCCGACGGTGCAGCCCGCCAGCGCGACGGCGAGGATCAGCGGCCACTTGCGGTCAACCATGTCTATCGTCCTGCGCGATAAGGGGTGAGGGAGAAGCGAACGCCAGCGCGTAGAGCGCCGGCAGCGCGACGAGGGTCAGGATCGTCGCGCCGATCAGCCCGCCGATCATGACGATCGCCATCGGTCCCCAGAAGATGTTGAAGCACAGCGGAATGAACGCGAGCACCGCCGCCAGCGCGGTCAGCACCACCGGGCGCGAGCGGCCGATCGTCGCGGCGAGGATCGCCGCGTGCAGATCCATGCCCCCGGCCTGGTTGTGCGTCACCTGATCGACCAGGATGATCGAATTGCGCATGATCATGCCCGCGAGCGCGATCAGCCCGAGCAGCGCGACGAAGCCGAACGGCGCCCCGGTCAGCAGCAGCGCCGCCACCGCGCCGATCACCCCGAGCGGCGCGGTGGCGAGCACCAGCACCGTCCGCCCGATGCTCTGCAACTGGATCATCAACAGCAGCAGCATCAAGGCGAAGGTGATCGGCAGCAGCCGGTAGATCGCGTCGTTCGCCTTGGCGGACAATTCGCCGTCGCCGCCCTCCTCGATGCCGTAGCCGGCGGGCAGCGATCGCGCGATGGCGGCGATGCGGCCGGCGGCGGCGGCGGCGATTTCGGACGCCTGGACGTCGCCGGTCATGTCCGCCTGCACCGTCATGCAGAGCATGCCGTCGCGTTTCCAGATGATCGGCTGTTCGCTGGTAACGCCGATCCGCGCGACCTGGCCGAGCGGGACCGGGCCGCCGGGCGTGCTCACCGCCAGATCGGCGAGCCGCCCCGGATCGTTGCGTTCCGCCGCGCTGCCGCGCACGACGATGCCGATCCGCTTGGTCCCGCGCAGCACCTCGCCCGCCGGCTGGCCCGCCATCATCGTCGCGACCTCGCCCGCCAGCCGCGCCCGGTCGAGCCCCAGCCGCGCCACCCGCTCGCCGTCGAGATCGAGCCGCATCGCGACCGACGGCGTCCCCCAGTCCGCCTGGACCGCGGTCGTGCCCGGCGTCGCGCGCAGCACCGCCTCGATCCGCGTCGCGATGCTCCGCAGCATCTCGGGATCGGCGCCGGTCACGCGATATTGCACGGGGAAACCCGCGCTCGGCCCCAGCGAGAGGCGACGGATGTGCAGCTTGGCTTCGGGCGCGGCATGGTTCGCCGCCAGCCGCGCGATGACGCGTTCGCGCGCCCGCAGATCGGTCGCGACGAGGACCATCGTCGCGGTCGCCGGATCGGGCAGGGCGGGGCCGTAGGGCAGATAGAAGCGCGGCGCGCCCTCGCCGACATAGCTGTCGACCTGCGCGACGTCGCGATCGCCAACCACGCCCGCCTCGATCCGCTTCACCGCCGCCGCGGTGGCGGCGAGCGACGCGCCGGGCCGCAGGCTGACGTCGACGATGATCTCGGGACGGTCGGAGACCGGAAAGAACTGCTGCCGGATCAGCGTCGCACCCGCGAGGCTCACCGCCAGCAGCGCCGCCGTCGCCGCGACCACCGTCTTGCGGCGGCCCATGCACGCCTCGACCACGAGGCGCAGCCGGCGATAGAGCGGCGTATCGTAGAGCGTCGCGGCATCGTGATGCGCGCGCGCCTCGGGGAGCAGCCGCACGCCCAGATAGGGCGTGAACACGACCGCGACGACCCAGCTCACCAGCAATGCCGACCCGGTCACCCAGAAGATGCCGCCGGCATATTCGCTGGTCGTCGATTGCGCGAAGCCCACCGGCAGGAAACCGACGATCGTCAGCAGCGTGCCCGTCAGCATCGGAAACGCGGTATGCGTCCACGCATAAGCGGCGGCGTCGGCGCGCGTCGCGCCCTGGTCGAGCTGGACGACCATCGCCTCGACGCTGATGATCGCATCGTCGACGAGCAGGCCGAGCGACAGGATCAGCGCGCCGAGCGATATCCGCTCGAGCCCGATCCCGCTCACCCCCATGAACAGCGCGACGATCGCCAGCGTCAACGGCACCGACAGCGCGACCACCACGCCGGTCCGCCAGCCCAGGGTCACGAACGCGACCAGCAGCACCACCGACAGCGCGCAGAAGAACTTGATGAGGAACGCATCGACCGCCTCGCGGATGTTGCGGCTCTGGTCCTGGACCTGCGTCATCCGGACCCCGGCGGGCAGCGTCCGCCCGACATCCGCGGCGGCCTGCGCCAGCCGCTTGCCGAAGCCGAGCCCGTCCGCGCCCGGCGCCATGGCGATCGCCAATACCACCGCAGGTTTCGCGGCATGGCGGACCAGCCCGTCGGGCGGATCGGCATAGCCGTTGCTGACCATGCCGAGGTCGCCGACCGTCACGGTCCCGTTCGCCGCGGCGACCGCGGTGGTTCCGACCGTATCGACGCCATCGACCGCACCGCCGATCCGCACCGGCACGCGCATCGACCGTTCCGCGACGCCGGACGGCGCGACGCTGCTGCGCCTGGCCAGCGCCTGCACGACCGCATCTGGCGACAGCCCCATCGCGGCAAGCCGGCGGCCGTCGAGATCGACGAACAGCTTGCGCGGGATCTCGCCGACGATCCGGGCCTTGCCCGCGCCCGGCACGCGCAGCATCGCGTCGCGCGCCTGTTCGGCAAGCGTCACGAGCCGTGCATTGTCCGCCCCGGTCAGCGTGAAGACATAGCCGTAGACATCGGCGTAATCGTCGTCGGCGGCGACGGACGCCCCCGCGGGCAGATCGGGCTCGATATCCTTCAGCCGCTTGCGCACCTGTTGCCAGATCGCCGGCACGCTTTTGCCGGGGGCGCCGTCCTTCAGCGAGACGCGGATGACGCAGCGGGCATCGACGCAATAGGTCTGCAGGAAATCGAGCTGCTCGGTCGCGCGCAGCCGCCGCTCGATGGGATCGGCGACCTGCGCCTGCATCTGAGCGGGCGTCGCGCCGGGCCATGCGGCGGCGACGATCATCTCCTTGAGCGTGAAACCCGGGTCCTCGTCGCGGCCGAGCGCGAAGAATTGGGCGGTGCCGGCGGCGAACAGCATCGCGATCAGGAAGCCGACGAGGGCGGGGTGACGGATCGCCCGGCGCGACAGGTTGAAACGGTCCATCGCTCAATTGCCGCCCGGAACGACGCCGGTCAGGACGACGCGCTGCCCCTCCGACAGCGTATCGCCGCCGCTCGCGACGATCCGCTCGCCGTCGCGCAGCCCGGAGACGATCGCGTCGTCGCCGCGCAGGTCGACGAGGCGTACCGGTGTCCGGTGAACGCGGTCTCCGGCCGTCGACAGCGACCAGACGTGCGGCCGGCCGCCAAGCGCGCCCAGCGCCGTCATCGGCACGCGCACCGTCGCGTCCGTATCGGGCGTCCGCAGCGTCACGGTCGCCGAGCTGTTGAAGGGGATGGCCGCAACGTCGCGGAGCAACGTGAACCGCGCGGTCCGTAACCGCAGCGTGCCGTCCGCCGCCGGGCCGACCAGCCGCAGCCGCGCTTCCGCGATCGTTTCGGGCGCGGACCAGAAGCTCGCCTCCGCCATCGTGCCTACGGTGAGATGCGCGCGCTCGGGCAGGCGAACCTCGATCTCGGGACCCCCCGCTGCGACCCGGACGACGATGCTGCCGGCATCGACGACGCTGCCGGGCTCGACCGCGCGTTCGGTCACCACCCCGTCCTCGGGCGCGACGAGTATCGCGTCGGCGAGAGTCGCCCGGCTGCGTGCCAGCGCCGCCCGCGCGGCGTCGCGCTTCGCAGCCGCGGCGCTGGCGACCAGCGCGCGATCGCGAACCTCGGCCGCCGACAAGGCGCCGATCCCGTCCAGCCCAGAGGCGCGCTGTGCCGCGTCGCCCGCGCGCATCGCCTCCGCGGTGGCCGCCGACAGGTCGGCGCGCGCCTGTCCGCTGTCCGCGATCGCAGCGGTGTGCGACAGGCGGGCGAGCACCTGCCCGGCGCGGACATGATCGCCGACCTGCACCGTCAGCGCGAGCAGCCGGCCTCCCGTCTTGAACCCGAGCGCGAGGTCGCGACGCGGGCGCAGGATGCCGTCGAACGCCGAACTCCGCCCGCCGGCGTGATGGATCGTGACGACATCGACCAAAGTGGCGTCGGACAAGGGCGTGGCGACCGGTGCGGGGGAACAGCCCGCGCAGGCCAGGGTAAGACCGGCGGCCAGCAGCCCCGCGGGTAGAGTGAATATCTTCGGCATCGACGCGTCCCGTTGGTGAACGCCGCCGCCCTGCCGATCCGGGCTCTTCCCGGCCTGCCGATCCTCGAAACCGACCAGTCATTTTCGAAAGCGACTGGCGGAGGCGCGGTGCCGCCGCCGGCCGCCGGCGAGTCTCGATCCCGCGCCTAAGCGGAATCGACATTCATCGTCGTGACGTAAGTCCTCCCCCGCCAGGGGGAGGTGGCGCGGCGAAGCCGTGACGGAGGGGGAGGTAAGCGATGTCTTGTGTTGCGTGTCCTCCCCTCCGTCATGCCTGCGGCATGCCACAGTGCCGGGTCGGTCATGCCCCCGGCACGACCTTGAACGGACCGGGGGCCGTTCAACCCGACACTCCCTGGCGGGGGAGAAATCCTGGCCAAAAACCCCGAATGTCGATCGCTTTTACGACTCCAGATGCCGCCGCCGAAACGCGCTCGGCGTTTCGCCCAGCCGGTCCTTGAACACGCGGTTGAACATCACGAGGCTGCCGAACCCCGCATCCATCGCGATCGTCAGGATCGGGACGTCCGCCTGCGCCGGGTCGGCCAGCGCGCTGCGGACTTCGGCGATCCGGTGCGCGTTGAGGTAATCGCTGACGTTGCGATAGCCGAGGCCGCCGTTGATGTGCCGCCGCACGCGATATTCCGGTGTCGCCACGCGCACGGCGATCATCCCGATCGTCAGGTCGGGATCGCGATAGGCGCGCTCCTCCGTCATCATCCGCGCAAGGCTCTGTTCGAGCGACGGGTCGAGGGGGTCCGGAACGGGTGCGCGGGCCGGCGCCGCGTCGCCCGTCGGGATGCCGCTTGCCGGTTGCGGGAAGATCTCGGGATGCCGCAATCCGAACAGCAGCGCGGTGATCGCCAGCGCGCCCATGAACAGCCCCGCGGCAGCCGCGATGCGCGAAAGCGCGAACGCGCCGGTCGCGCGGCCGACGATCTCGCTGCCCAGCAGCCACAGGATGATGAGCCCGATCGAGACGACGAAGATCGTCCGCGCCTGCCTCCGCGCCTCGACCAGATCGCCCTGCTGATTCCGCCATGCCAGCCATTGCGCATGGATCGCGAACGCCATTCCGCCCAGATAGACCGCAACGTCCAACCCCGCGATCGGCGCCACCCATCCGCGGCCCTGCAGGCTGGCGTAGAGCGTGCAGCACAGGAACGCCGCCGACAGGCCGAGATCGACCCGCGTCGGCCGGAACGCATCGTCGAACCACGCGCGCGCGAACAGCCAGAACAACGGGATCGCAGCACTCGCGCTCAGGTCGAGCAGCGGATCGAACGCGGTCGGCGCATGCGGCAGGCCGGCGAGCGTCCCGACTACCGTGCACGACGTCAGCGCCAACCCGAACCGGCTCGGCAGCGATGCCGGCGCCCGCGCGAACACCACCGCCGCCAGCACCAGCAACCCGATCGCACCGCCGCGAAACAGAAGGTCGAGATCTGCGATCACACGCGTTGCGGGGCCATGCTGGACATAGGTCGCCGAAACCATGGCGCGGCGGGTCTGTCCAGCATCACCCGTCGCATCATTCGGACGGTGCCGGGCAAGACGACGACTTTTGATTACGGTGTCGCTGATCAATGGCTTGGGGTAAGCCACCCCTCGTCGCTGAGCCAGTCGGCCAGGCGATCGGGCCAATGCTGTATCGAGACACGGTCGTTGTGCACGGCGACGTTGAAACCATGATCCGTGCTGGCGAACATGTGGAGTTCGGCAGGCACGCCGGCCTCGCGAAGCTGCGTGTAGAGCGTAAGCGCTGGAGTCGCGCAGCAGCGATCGAGCGAGCCGGCCGCGATGAAGGCGGAAGGCGCGCCCGCGACCGACCGCGCCGGTATGCCGAGTGGTCCGGGATAGACGAGTATCTGGAAATCGGGCCGGGCACTTTGCCGATCGATGGCATCCGCCGCTGCCGGAGCGTCGGGCTGGGGATTGTCCGCAAGCAGCGAAACGAGTTCCCCGCCGGCGGAAAAGCCCATGATGCCGACCCGGTGCGGGTCGACGCCATATTCCTTGGCGTGCGCGCGGACCCAGCGGATCGCGCGCCTGGCATCTGCGACCGCATCGCCCTCGATCGTGTAGGAAGAGCCGGCCTCGCGGGCGAGCCGGTATTTGAGGACGAAGGTCGTGATGCCGTAGCGGTTCAGCGCGCGGGCCGGCGCCATGCCCTCGTTCTGGAAGACCAGCATGCGATGGCCGCCGCCGGGCACGATGATGATCGCGGCACCGTTGGCGCGCCGGGCGTCGGGGCGGGAGACGGTCACCGACGGCCGATGGACGTTGTGGACGTAGACTCCGGCTTCCAGTTGCTCGGCTTCTCCTGCGCGCCGTTCCGACCCCGGCGGCGCCTTGGACCATATCGGGATGGCGGCGGTATCGGCGGCGGCCGCCGGGCACGCCAGCGTGAGCAGGAGCGCAAGAGAATGGCGCGCGCGTAGCACTGGCATGATCCCTTCGTGACCGTCTTGCGAGCCCGGACGACGGACTGCCGATTGGTGCGGCATCCGACCCGGCACCCGGCCGACACTGAGGGCAGGGCACGAAAGTAGCTATTGCGACCTTAGTCGCGAATGAAACCGTGGCCCGGCAATCGCATGGTCGGCACCGGTCACCCGAGTTGCGGCCTGGTTCAGGCCAGCGGCCATGGTAGGGAGCGGCGACGGATCGGGAGGATAGAGTGACGAAGCACAGGCTGGTGGCCGGGATCGCGACGGCGCTGACGATGGCGATGGCCCCCGTCGGCTCCGCAGCGGCGCAGCGGGTGGAGCGCGTCGCGGAGATGCCCGCCCACCTGACGATCCTACCGGTACGGGTCCATGGACGCGTCGAGCGGAAGGGCGATGCGCTCGTTCGGCAGTGGCCGGGCAGCTATGTCGAGACCGCGTTCGACGGGGCGACGGCGCTTTTCACGATCGGGGCGGGTGAGGTCGGGCTGCACGTCATCGTCGACGGGCGTGAGATCGACACGCTCGTCAGGCCCGCACCCGGCGTCTACCGCATCGACGGACTGCCCGGCGGCCGACATGAGTTGCGTATCGAAGTCGCCTCCGAAAGCCAGGCGGGGCCGACGCGGCTGGGACCGTTCTACGCCGCGCAGCGCGCCGTGATGCCACCGCCACCGGCCCGCGCCCGCCAGATCGAATTCGTCGGCGACTCGCACACGGTCGGCTATGGGGTGACGTCCGCCAAGCGCGAATGCACGCAGGACGAGGTGTGGAGGACAACCGACACGTCGCGGGGCTTCGGCGCGCTCCTGGCGCATCGCTACGACGCGGATTACGAGATCAACGCGATCTCGGGACGAGGCATCGTCCGCAATTACAACGGCTTCGCGGCGAACACGCTGCCGGACGCCTATCCCTATACGGTGTTCGACCGGCAATCCCGCGCCACCGACCCCGATTGGCACCCGCAGGTGATCGTCGTCGCGCTGGGGACCAACGACTTCACCACCCCGCTTCATGCCGGCGAGACATGGGCCACCCGCGACGCGCTCCATGCGGATTACGAAGCGCGATATGTACGCTTCGTGCAGTCGCTGCGCGCGCGCGATCCGAAGGCGTTGATCGTGCTGTGGGCGACCGATTTGGCCGACGGCGAGATCGCAGCGGAGGTCACGAAGGTCGTCGCCAAATTGCGCGCGTCCGGGGAGCGGCGGCTGGCCTATGTCCCGGTGAACGGTCTGGCGTTCACGGCCTGCAACGCGCACCCGTCGCTAGCGGATCAGAAGGTGATCGCCGACCGCATCGCCGGGGCGATCGATACGCAGGCCGATGCGTGGCAGAGGTGACGGACTGAAACGCGGCAACCTCATCGGCCGATTAGCCAAACGGCAGGCGGTATGGAGGTGCGGCCGAAGCATTCGCGATACCAACCGCCATCGGCCAGACGCGACTTGCTGAATATTTGGCGTGGGCAGCGTCTCTTCGCCCTACAGCACAGTCTCCAGCCCACTAAGCGTCAGGATAACATTAACTAATCGCCATTATCAGAACTCGATAGCGCCGCGATATCGAGACTGAAATGCCGCCTCAAATCACGGTCATCATCAATTCCTACAATTACGGCCGATACATCCGGCAGGCGATCGAAAGCGTCATCGGGCAGGGCTATCCGAACAAGCAGATCGTCGTCGTCGACGACGGCTCGACGGATGAATCCCGCTCGATCATCCACCAGTATAAAGACGTCGTACAGATCATCGCGCACCGTAACATGGGGCAGGCGCGGTCATGCCTCATCGCCGCGCGGTACGCGACCGGCGACATAATCCAGTTTCTCGATTCCGACGACTACCTCCTTCCAGGCGCACTCAGTCAGATCGTCCAGAAGTTCGAACCCGGCGTGTCGAAGGTCCAGTTCCAGCTTTGCCCGATCGATAGCAAGGGCGAGGTCGTCGGCGACCCCTGGCCGATCGAGAACAATCGCATCGACAGCAAGACGATCATATCCCGGATCAGGCGCAACGGATGCTATCCTTCGCCGCCCACCTCCGGCAACGCCTATCGTGCAGATGTGGTCAGATCGATCGACAGCATCGACTATGAAACCAGTATCGACGGTATCATCTATTTGTATGCGCCGTTCGTCGGCGACGTCCGGCACATCAATCATCCGCTGGCATCGTACCGATATCACGACGCGAACTACTCTCAGCACGGCAAGCTCGACGCACGGCGGCTGCGCGATGAAATCCGGATCCATCATGAACGCATCAAACACCTGAACACGTTGGTGCAGGCGCTGGACAGAAGCTTCGTACCGATCACGAATACGCGACACCATTCCGTGGTCCTGATCAAATCGGTGATGACGGCGGTGTGCGACGGCCATCGGCCCAGCCTTTCCTCCCTGCTGCGCTATTGCCAGTCGACCTTTGCCGATCGGGCGCCCCCCGGGAAGCTCGTCCAGCTGGTCGTCTGGTCGCTGGCGATCTATCTGTCGCCGCGCGGCCTGCGGATCGCCTTGGCCCGATACAAGGCGTGCCCGTTGGACCGTTCGATCAAGGAATTGCTGAAGGGCGCATTCGGCCCCGCCGCTGCATCCCTACGCTATGGACGCGAGGCTGAACGGCCGGAAGGTCTCCCCGTGGCAGGCAGCAATCCACTGGGGTAGGGCGGCAAGGACACGGCACCCATCCTCATGAGGAGGGCGCTTGCTAACCCCGGCATCCTCGGCAAGGATGTCCTATGGGCATATCGACGCAATCCGACGATGCATTGGCGACGCGCGTCGCGGAAGACCCCCGCTACGCCGCATTGGTACGCGATCGACAGCGCTTCTCGTGGACGCTGACCGCGATCACGATCGCCGTCTACAGCAGCTTCATCTCGCTCATCGCCTTCGACAAGCCGCTGATGGCGCGCCCGATCGGCGGTGGCACGATCAGCCTTGCGGTGGTGCTCGGCTTCGCGATGCTGATCGGCACGGTGGCGATCTGCGCGGTCTACGTGCGACGCGCGAACGGCGAATATGATGCGCGGCTCGCCGAGCTGCTCGCGGCGGTCCGCGCGTGACGCGCAGCCTGTGGCGGACGCTCGCGCTGCTCGCGTTGCTCGGCTGGGCGACCGGGGCGAATGCCGCGATCAGCGGCGCGATCCAGCGTCAGCCGACAAACTGGACCGCGATCCTGATGTTCGCCGGGTTCGTCGCGATCACGTTGTTCATCACCGGCGCGGCGGCCCGCCGCACGCGCACCGTATCGGACTTCTACACCGGCGGCGGGATCACCGGCTTCCAGAACGGCCTGGCGATGGCGGGGGACTATTGCTCGGCAGCGTCGTTCCTCGGCATCACCGCACAGATCTTCAACGACGGGTATGACGGGCTGATCTATGCGATCGGCTTCCTCGTCGGCTGGCCGATCGTGCTGTTCCTCGTCGCCGAGAAGCTGCGCAATCTCGGCCAGTTCACCTTTGCCGACGTGGCATCCTATCGCTTTCTGCAGGGCCCGGTGCGCAGCTTCGCGGCGGTCAGCACGCTGTTCGTCGTCGCATTCTATCTGATCGCACAGATGGTCGGCGCCGGGCAGCTCGTCCAGCTGCTGTTCGGTCTGCCGTATCTCTACGCGATCACCGTCGTCGGCGGGCTGATGATGATCTACGTCCTGTTCGGCGGCATGCGCGCGACCTCGTGGGTGCAGATCATCAAGGCGGTGATGCTGTTGTGCGGTGCGAGCTTCCTGGTGCTCGGCGTGATGGCGCATGTCGGCTTTTCGTTCGAGACGCTGTTCGCGCGCGCCGTCGCGGTGAAGACGCGGCTGGCGCTCCAAACCGGTCTTTCGCCCGCCGAGGCGCTGGTGAAGGGGCGATCGATCATGGGCCCGGGCGGGTTCATCAAGGATCCGATCTCGGCCTTGTCGTTCGGCTTCGCGCTCATGCTCGGCACCGCCGGGCTGCCGCATATCCTCATGCGCTTCTTCACCGTTCCCGATGCCCGCGAAGCGCGCAAATCGATCATGTGGGCGACGGTGTGGATCGGCTATTTCTACGCGCTGACCTTCATCCTCGGCTTCGGCGCGATCGTGATGATCTCGTTCAATCCCGATTACGTCGGCGTGGGCGGCGCGTTACGCGGCGGCAACAACATGGCGGTGATGCATCTGGCGCATGCGATCGGCGGCAACCTGTTCCTGGGCTTCATCTCGGCGGTCGCGTTCGCGACGATCCTCGCGGTGGTCGCGGGGCTGACGCTGTCGGCGGCGTCCGCGATCTCGCACGACATCTATGCCAGCGTGATCCGCCGGGGGACGGCCGATCCCGTCAAGGAGCTGCGCGTGTCGCGCGTCACGACCGTCTTGCTCAGCATCCTGGCGATCGTCCTGGGCATCGTGTTCGAGAAGCAGAACGTCGCCTTCATGGTCAGCCTCGCCTTCGCGCTGGCCGCGTCGGGCAATTTCCCGGTGCTGGTGATGTCGCTGCTGTGGAAGGGCTGCACCACCAACGGCGCGGCATGGGGCGGCGCGATCGGGCTGGCGTCCGCCTTCGGCCTGACCGTCCTGTCGCCGGTGATCTGGGTCGCGGTGTTCGGCTTCGATCACGCCGTCTTCCCGTACAGTTCGCCCGCGTTGTTCTCCGTGCCGGCCGGGTTCCTCGGCATCTGGCTGATCTCGACGCTCGACCGCTCGCCGCGCGCGGCGATCGACAAGGCGGGCTATGCCGCACAGCGCCTGCGCTCCGAGACGGGGCTCGGCGTGCACGACGCCGTCGCGCATTGAGCGGACGGCGCCGCTAGAGCGTCCGGCGCTACGTCCGGGCCTCCGCCGGTATCCCGCAATACCGGTCGAGGAACGTCTGGTGAGGGGGCAATTGTCGCACGGCACCGGCGATCCCGTCGGCCATGTTCGACAGCGTCGCCTTGAGCTGCGCCGGCGGCATCAACTGCACCAGCGGATGATGGCTCGCCGCACCGAGCCGCTGGCCGAGCATCACCTGCAACCATGAGGCGACGCGAAACAATTCGTGATTGTCCTGATAGGCGTTGGCACTGTCGCGGAACAAGGCGATCCGCTCGGCGAGGCTGTCGGGAATGCGCATCTCGCGCCGGTCGCGCCAGAACGGCTCGTCGCGTTCGTTCAGGTGGTAATGGAGGATGATGAAGTCCCGCACCCCCTCGATCTCGCGCGCGGCTTGCTCGTTGAAGCGCGCCACCGTCGCGTCGCTCGGCCGTCCCGCGGGCAGCAGCTGGAGGAAGCGGGTCAGGGCGATCATGATGAGGTGGATGCTGGTCGATTCCAGCGGCTCGACGAAGCCGCTGGCAAGGCTGAGCGCGATGCAGTTGCGGTGCCATGCCGCGCGACGGCGCCCGGTACGGAATTTGATGAGCCGGGGCGTGATGAGATGCTCGCCCTCGACGGCGTCGAGCAGGCGCGCCTGCGCGGCTTCGTCGCTCAGATAGTCGGCGCAATAGACCAGGCCGTTGCCGACCCGATGCTGCAACGGGATTTTCCAGCGCCAGCCGGCATCGTGTGCGATCGCGCGGGTATAGGGCACCGCCGGTCCGGTCGCTCGCGTCTGGATCGCGAGCGCGCGGTTGGTCGGCAGCCAGTGGCTCCAGTCCTCGAAGCCGACGCCCAGCGTCTCGCCGATCAGCAACGCGCGGAACCCGGTGCAGTCGAAGAACAGGTCGCCCTCGACGCGCCTACCATCCGCCATGACCAGCGCCGCGATATCGCCGGTGTGGGCATCCTGCTCCACGCGCTCGATCTTGCCTTCGATCCGGCGCAGGCCGTTGGTCTCGCATTTGTCCCTGAGATAGCGCGCGTACCGGCCGGCATCGAAATGATAGGCGTAGTTCAGCGCCGGGCTCGCCCCGACGGCGAACCGGCCGGCGATCGCCGCCTCATGCTCTAGGCAATAGGCGCCGAAGGGCTGCGCCAGTCCCTTGCTCTGCGCCTCCAGCCAGAAATGGTGGAATTCGCTCATCCAGGTCGATTTCCCGACGTCTCCGAACGAATGGATGTACCGATCCCCGTCGCGCGCCCAATTCTCGAACGAGATCGCCAGCTTGAAGCTGGCGCCGGTGGCCCGCATGAACTCCTGCTCGTCGATGCCGATCAGGGCATGGAAGGCGCGGACCGTCGGTATCGTCGACTCGCCGACGCCGACCGTACCGATATCCTCGGATTCGACGAGCGTCACCTCGGCCAGCGCGCCGAGCTGACGGGTCAGGATCGCCGCGGCCAGCCAGCCGGCGGTGCCCCCGCCCGCGATCACGATGCGCCTGATCCCGGTCGTTCCGGTCATCGGTTGATCCGTTGCAGAAGCTGCGCGCGCAACCGGCGCGCGGACATGGCGTCGAGCGGGGCGAGCGCGCCCTGGGCTGCGTCGGGCAGGTGCGCCGCGGGGCGTCCGGCGGGGCCGAACACATAATAGTCGAACATCGCCGACCACGCCGCCTTTTCCGCTGCCGGCCGGTCGCGCAGGCTGAGGAGGGCGTGGAGCAGGGTGTTCATCGGCGAATCGAGGAAGGGGGGGGCGTCGTTCCACCAGAAATTGATCATCATGTTGAAGTCGGACAGCGCCTCGACGTGATGCCACCAGAGCGCTGGGTAGATGACGGCATCGCCTGCCTCGAGTTCGGCGACGCGTGCGGCGGCCACCGCTTTGGCGAAGTCCGGAAAGCGGTCGGGATCGGGGGCGCGGAAGTCGACCAGCGACACGACCTGGCCGCCGGGGGTCGGCTCCAGCGGTCCCGGATAGAGGTTGGCGATCTGGTCCGGCGGAAAGAGCGTGAAGCGGCGCGCGCCGACGGCGACGCACGCGATGTTGTTCGACATGTCGTAATGCGCGGACGCGGTCGTGCGGTTGCCGATCCAGATGCTGCGCAACAGGTTCGCCAACGCCGGGTCTGCCGTGGCGAGATCGTTGCCCGCGTCGGCAAGACCGGGGAAATACTGATCGAGATCGGTGGAGCCGACATAGAAGGACGGCGCGTCGGCATCACCCAGATGGGCGAGCATGCGGCCGAGATATTCGCTCAGCGACACCCGCTGCGCCTCGAAGTTCAGGCGGGTCAGGCTTTCGTCGTAGAAATAGCGGCCGCCGAGTTCCGCCGGCGCGGTGTAGCCGACCGCGGGCCGGCCGTTGTAGAACGACAGGAGATAATCGGCCGCCGCCTGCGCGCCGTCGCGTCCGGCGGCGACGAGCGGCCAGTCGCGGCAGAGGCCGCGCACGACGACCGGCTCGCCGGCCAGCACCAGCGCGTGGGGATCGATCCGCGCCTGTCCGGCATCGATTTCGCGGACGCGGGCGGCGGTGATCGGCGGAGCGGTCACGCCGCGGCTCGCTTTCGCGTCTTCAATTCGATCAGCCGCTGCACGTTGCCGAGCGACGCCGCCGCGAGGATCGCCCCCTCCAGCAGGCCGGCGCGATGCAGCCGCTCGAGCCGCTCGCCCGAGAGCTCGGCAAGCGCCTGCCGATCGACGGTGAGCAGGTCGGGAAGCTCGTAGGCGCTCTCGTCGTCGAGGCTGATCTGCAAGGTGATCGGTTGCAACAGGCCAGCCTCCCGCCACGCCGCATAGATCGCCGGCGCCGTCTCCAAACCCTCGTAGATCGTGCGCAGGACGTCGCTCACATGGTTCAGCAGCGGCGCATTACCGCCATGCTCGCGAAAAACCGGCAGCCCATCCGACATGCCCACCCGAGCATCATCAACATCAACATGAATCATCGGCTCGCCGGGCTCGATCTCGTGGGGGCCGGCCGGGCCGATCGCGATGGAAAAGGGGCCACGACGCTGGAAGGCGGGAACGTAGCTGCTGGTCCAGCGCCCGCCATCGAGGAACAGGTTTTCGTCGCGATCCAGGCCGAGCAGCACGTAGGCCTGAAGGCCATCGCCTTCCGGGCGGAAGATGATCGGGAAGGACCGCTGCGCCTCCTCGAACTCTGCCGGGAAGATCGGCAGCTGATTGACGCTGTCGCCGTAATCGGCACCCGCCCGGATGGCGACGCGAAGATCGGCATGATCGACATTGTTGAGCAGGACGCGGTTCATGACTTGGACACTCGGTGCTGAAAAGCAGCATGCTCTTGATGCTGCACGATTTACCGTGGATCGACCAGCGAGAGAGGGCGGCCGTCGAAAAAAAAAGGCCGCTCCGAAGAGCGGCCTCAGAGGGGGACGAGGCTGATCCGGGGATCAGAAGCGGTAGCGCGCGCCGAGCAGAAGCCGCGGCTTGTTTTCCTGCGCAAAGAACGTCTGGTTGTTCGAACGACCGTAGCTGCGCACGGACTCGCTGGTGAGGTTGATCCCCTCCAGGGAGACGGCGATCTGTTTGCTGATGTCCCAGCTGACGTTCAGATCGACGGTGCTGTAGGGCGCGAAGAACACCGGGTTGCGGTCGGTGGTGCCGCCGCGCCCGATCTCCGACAGGAACTTGTCACGCCAATTGTAGGTCAGGCGTGCCGATATCCCGTTCTTGTCGTAGATGAGCGACGCGTTCGCCGTGTCGGACAGGCCGAGCAGGGCGAATTGATCGACGGTCGGCGCGGCGAGGACATCGATCCCGACATTGCCGCGCACCAGCGTGTAGGACGCCGCGACACCGAAGCCGGTCTGGCCGAAGAAATACTGGCCCGCGAATTCGGCGCCATAGATCTCCGCGTCGCGGTTGTTGATGGGAGAAGCGATCGAGAACACGGCCAGCGGGTCGTTGCCGTCTGGCGTGATGTCGACGGCGCGCGACAGCGTGTCGAAATAGCCCTGGTTGACCGACGTCCCCGAGCTGTTCGCGCGGATATCGGCATCGGTCTGCCCGACGTTGCCGCCGTTCTGGATCAGCCTGGCCGTATAGCTGAACAGGTTGATGTCCGATCGGTCGAGGCCGAGGCGGCCGAGCGCTGCCGCGGCGGTGCCCGAACGCGATCCCGCGGCGCCCGTTGTGGCATCGCGCAGCCCGAACAGATTGCCGTTCGTCAGACCGGTGCCGACGAAGTTGCGGACCCGCTTGTCGAAGAAGCCGGCCGACACATAGCTCGACGACTTGAAATACCATTCCGCCGAGACGTCGAAATTGTCCGAGACCAGCGGTCGCAGGTTCGGATTGCCTGTCGTGCCGTTCGGCTGGCCGCCGAAGAGCGTGGCGCGGCTGCCCGCACCCGCCGTCGAGCTGACGAACTGATCGCCGTAGGAGGGGCGTGCGATCGTCCGGCTGAACGACACGCGCGTGATCACGTTGGTGAACGGCGAAATCTGGAAGTCGAGCGCGGGCAGCAGATTGTCGTAGCTGCCGCGGCCGCTCAGCGGCGACGCCGTCGCCGATCCGGGCACGTTGAAGTCATTGTCCGACGTCCAGATGATCGCCGACGGTCCGTTGACCCGCGAGAAGGCGCTCACCTTCGTCACTTCATAGCGTGCACCGACGACCAGGGTCGCATCGGCACCGGCGATCTGCCCCTTCCACGTCAGCTGACCGTAGACCGACGCAATCTTCTCACGAATGCTGTCGTCGTTCGCGGAACCGGCGGTCACCGGATTGCCGCGATCCGCATAGAGTTGCGAGAACAGATTGGTCAGGGCGACAGCATTGCCGCGGAACGCGTTGAGGCCCGGCCCAGTCACGCCCGGCTTGAAATGGTCGAACTTGCAGACAAGGCAGAACGTCTTGATCAGGTCGCCGGCCTGCGCCGCGACCTCGCCGGGGTTGCTGATGCTCCAGTCGCCGAGCGTCTGCGTCGTCTGCGTGCGGGTCGAGCGCAGCTTGGAGTCGATATAGCTGCCGCCGAACTCCGCCTTGCTGCCCTCGCCAAGATCCCAGCCGAGGCCGAGTTGTGCCTGATTGATGGTCTGGATCTGCCTGGCGCTGTTGGTCCGGGCGACCTGCGTGCCGAGATCGCCGACGTCGAGCTGGCCGTTGCAATTGCCGATCGCGCGGCCGGGGCCGGTGCTGGTCGCGAGCGCGTTACAGTCGTTGATCGTCTCGTTGATCTGCGGGAAGCCGCGCGACCAGTCGATCGTCTGGCCGTTGACGACGTTCGCACCCATCGAGAACAGGGTCGAACTGGCGCCATTCGACGCGTCCGGCAACGCCTCCGACTTGGAATGCTGGATATCCGCGATGAGCTTGAACTTGTCGGTGACGTCCCAGGCGGCGTTCAGGCCATATTCCTGGAGCTTGTCCTTGGTCGCGCGGAACTGCTGCTCGTAGCCGGTGTCCTTGGGGTCGGGGACGGCCTGCGAGATGACCGTCGCGGTGGGCACGGGACTGTCGTCGAAGGTGACGCTGCCGAACGGCCGATTGAGCCAGTTGGTCTGATCCTGCCGCGCTTCGCTTTGCCGGTTCTGCGCCCACAGGACGTCCGCGGTCAGCAGCAGGCTTTCGACGGGACGATATTGCAGCACGCCCGAAGCATTGATCCGCTCACGCGTCGATTCGGAGAAGTGATAGCGCGCGTCGTTCGGGAAGGCGATCAGACTGCCGCTCGCCGGACGGTTGGTCACGATCGTGTTGGCGCCGATGATATCGCCGGGATTGTCGATCGTGCGGATGTTCCACGCGTTGGACGTCGAACTGGCCGCCGCCGAGTTGCGCTTCTGGTAGCTGCCGAACAAGGCGACGCCGAAGGTATCGCTATCATTTTTCCAGTTCAAAAGACCGGACACTTCCGGCGTGACTTTCGCCAGGCCGTCTTCGTCCTTCTCGATGCTGGTATCGTACGAGGCCTTGGCACCGACCGAGCCCGAGAAGCCGGCCTGGCGCGAGTCGAGCGGTTTGCGCGTGATGACGTTGATCGTCGCGCCGATGCCGCCGGTGGGGATCGCCGCGCGACCGGTCTTGTAGACCTCCAGCGTGCTGACGCCTTCCGAGGCGAGGTTGCCGAAGTCGAACGACCGTCCCGTCGCAGTCGCGAAATCGACGCTCTGATCGCCGCCCACGCCCTGCAGGTTCGTCGCGGGCAACTGGCGGCCGTTGAGCGTCACCAGGTTGAAGCCGCCGCCGAAGCCGCGCGCGGTGACCTCGGCGCCTTCGCCGTTCACGCGATTGATCGAGACGCCGCTGACGCGCTGGAGCGATTCGGCGAGGTTGGTGTCGGGAAACTTGCCGATGTCCTCGGCGGAGATCGCGTCGACGATGCCGTTCGAATTGCGCTTGATGTCGATGGCGCGGTTCAGCGATGCGCGGATGCCGGTGACGACGATATCGTCGCTCGTGCTATCGGCGGAAGGCGTGGTCGTCGCGCCGTCCTGCGCAGCACGCGGCGCGTCTTCGGACCCCGGCTGCGCATTGGTCGCAGGGGCGTTGGCATCGTTGCCGCCGCCGACGACCTGTGCCGCTGCCGGACTTGCGATGCACATCGCGATCGTGCCGACCGATGTCGTGCAGACGAGCGCACCCGCTAATTTGAAACCCCTCATACTTCCTCCCCGTACGGCTAAGTTGCCGTTTTTTGCAGGCAGCCACATCCCACCCGATGACTGTAAATTACTGTCGTGTCCTACGTTGTCAACGGCAATAAAAATATACAATCCATTGCGTCTGTTGTGTCACACCGCCATTTTGCGCGGGCTATATTGGTATGCATGAGGCTCGCCGCGTGTGGTCGACGCCGCGCGCGTACATGTCGGCCCACAAGGCGCGCGACGTCAGGCGATCGTCGGTCCCGATGGCGCGAGCGTGAGGAACACGTTCGCCGTCAGGCGCCCCCGCCGCGGATCGGAGCTGAGCATTTCGGGCGAGGGCACCGTTCCCGAGTGCAGGACGCAGCTGCGGTAGACGACCAGCCGGTTCCACCTGGCCGTCACCCGCGCGGTCCGTTCGAACCAAGGGGCGCCGTCGTCGACGTAGCCGGCGGGTGCGCCTTCGGTAGCGCGCACCGCATCATATGCCGCAAGTCGCGCCTGGCTCAGCAGCTCGAACCCCGTGGCGCGATGGCGATAGAAAGCGGTGCCGCCGGCCGCTTCGTCGCAGAGATAGTGCAGGATCGCGAACTGCATCGGATTCACCGAATCGACATGCGGCACCCGTTGCGCCGGCTTCAGATTGGCCGGCGGCAGGGTCACGAGCGAGAACGCGCCCTGCGCATGCAGCGGGCGTACCGACCCCAGCGAGAAGGCTTCGGCGAGCGGCCTGACGAGCACGTTCACGACCGCCTGGATGTAGGCATCGGGCAGCGCCGCGCGCAGTCCCGGATAGCCTCCCGTCGGGCCGAAGGCGGGTTGGAACGCCTGCGCCGCGGCGATGTCGCGCAGCCCGGCCGGGTCGGCGAGGAATCCTTCGGCTTGAAGCAGCGGTTCCTGCTCGCTCCCGATCACGGATGCGCCAAGCCTGACCCCCGTCGCAAGGTCGAAACTCGTCGTCATCGCTCGATCACTTTCGGCAGGGCTGCCTTTTCACCGCGGATCAGGCGCTGCGCCCGAAGGGTCATACCAACCGGTTCTGCCGTATGACCTCCTTGTACCAGGCCGCACTTAACTTCGGGGTCCGTTTCTGCGTGGCGAAATCGACATAGTGGATTCCGAAGCGTTTGCCGTAGCCGTCCGCCCATTCGAAATTGTCCATCAGGCTCCACAGGAAATAGCCTTTGAGCGGATAGCCTTCCGCCACGGCGCGACGGAACTGCCCGATATAGTTTCGCAGATACATGATCCGGTCGACGTCATCGATACGGCCGTCGGCAACGGGATCGTCCGCCGATGCGCCATTCTCCGAGATGAAGAGCGATTTGGGCCGCCACAGCTCGCTCACCATCCGTACGCCCCAATAAGCGACTTCCGGGCCGACGACGAGCCAGGGCGACGCCATCCGCGGCGAGGATGCGATATGCGGGATGACGGCATATCCCTTAGGGCCGGCATCGGCGCGCACCCATTCGGGCGCGTAGATGTTGAGCGCGACGAAATCGAGCGGACTGCCGATCGCGGCCATGTCGCCCGGCTGCACCTTGGGAGCGGCCGCGCCCTGCTCGGCGAGATAGCTGTCGAGATAATGTCCCTCCATGATCGCGGTCAGGAACATCGCATTCTTTTCCCGTGTCGCCTTCTTCGCCGCGGCGATATGCTCGGCCGTTTCGATCACCGGGATATGGAAGCTGGTATTGTCCGCCAGGCCGACGCGCGTGCCCGGCTTGGCATGCGCGCGGATCGCCTGAACGCCCAGCCCGTGCGCGAGCACACCATGATGGCGGACTTGGTTGACCGCCGCCGCCGCCAGCTTGAGTCCGGGTGCGTGTATGCCGCGCTGATGGCCCAGATCGGTAAAGCAGGCGAGTTCGTTGACCGTCATGAAATCCTGGACGCGATCCGACAGCTTGTTCGCCATGAATCCCGCATAATCGGCAAAAGCATAAGCCGTGTCGCAGTTCTGCCAGCCGCCCGGCAGCGCCTGTGGAAGATCCCAGTGGAACATCGTCACGTACGGCCGGATGCCTGCGGCGATCAGCGCATCGATGATCTTATTGTAATAGTCGAGACCCTTCTGATTGACCTTGCCGCGCCCATCCGGAAAGATGCGCGACCACGCGATCGACATCCGGTAGCTGTTGACGCCGAGCGCCTTCAGCAGCGCGATGTCCTCCGCATAGCGGTGGTAGCTGTCACAGGCGACGTCGCCGGTATCATTGTTGGCGACCTTGCCGGGCGTATGCGAAAAGACGTCCCAGTTGGTCTGGCCGCGACCATCTTCGCGCACGGCACCTTCGATCTGATAGGCGGCGGTGGCACAGCCCCAGCGGAAGTCGGCGGGGAACGAGAGGTCGACGGGATCGGCAGATGCCCGTTGCATCCCCGCTGCTAGGCCGACGCCGGCCGTCAATCCGTTCCGTAGCATGTCGCGGCGGTTCATCTGCCCTCTCCGATATATCGCTTTTGTAGCGTTGCTGGCATAACGGCCTTTTTGTCCTACGTTGTCAATCGGCTGCGAGCGATATTTCGCTATGCTGTCCGGACGCCGATGTGGACCAAATGCACGATCGTGCCTACGCCGTCTCATGATCCACGATCAGCGCCGCACTACGATTGTCGATGTCGCCCGTCATGCGGGGGTGTCGATCAAGACGGTTTCCCGTGTCCTGAACGGGCAACCGCATGTGACGGAGGAGGTGATCCGGCGCGTCAGGGAGGCGGCTGCCGCGGTCAACTACCATCCCAACATGCTGGCACGCGCGCTGGTTCAGCGCCGGTCGCACCTGATCGGCCTCGTCTACGAAAATCCGTCGCCCAGCTATGTGGTCGATCTGCAGAAGGGTGTGCTGGAACGCCTGCGCGGCGAACATTTCCGCCTCGTCGTCATTCCGATCGCCTCGATCTCGGAGCATGAAGCCGACGTCGTGGGACTGTTACGGTCTGCAGCGCTCGACGGCGTCGTGCTCGCCCCGCCAGCGTCGGACAGCGCCCGCATCATGGCGGACCTCACCGCGGCGAGCATCTGCTTCGCGCGGATCGCCCCGACGCGCCTGATTGAGGCGGGGCCGAGCAATCTGATCGACGACGTGACGGCCGCGCGCGAAATAGCGGCGCATGTCATCGCGCTCGGCCATCGCAACGTGGGCATCATCACGGGCGATCCCACGCATGCCTCCGCCGATGCGCGGATGAAAGGCTATGGCGAGGCGTTCGCGGTAGCGGGTCTGCCGATGCCGCGCGATCACGTGGCGACCGGCTTCTACACCTATGACAGCGGCTATGCGGCGGCGCAGACCTTGCTGCATCGCGCCGATCGGCCGACCGCGATCCTCGCGCAAAACGACGATATGGCGGTTGGTGCCCTGATCGCCGCGCTCGAGGCGGGGCTGACGGTCCCGGGCGATCTGTCGATCACCGGCTTTGACGATTCTGAAGTCGCGCGGATCGCTTGGCCGGCGATCACGACGGTGCGTCAGCCGGTGTTCGATATGGCGGTCGCCGCCGCCGACATGGTCGTGGCCCAGCTCAATGACCAAAGCCCTGACATGTGTCGCAAGCATCGACACGAGCTGATCATCCGTCAGTCGACCGGGCCTGTGCCCCGCTGATGCACCGTCGGGCGTGATCAGCTCAAGGAAGATCGAACACGGATGTTGCCGTGCCGAAAGCCCGTGAGACAGCCGAACCGAACAAACGGGCGCCTACGCGAGGCGCAGCGCCCCCCGCCTATGCGTGATCCGGCGGTCCGCCCTCGATCGCGGCCGCGTCCATCCAGAACGGTCCGAAGCCGTGACCATCAAGATCCTCGAACGCGCGGCTGTACATGAAACCCATGTCTTGCGGCTCATGCACCTCACGTCCGCCCGCTTCGACCGCTGCCCGCGTAATCGCGTCGACCGCTTCGCGACTATCGAACGACAGCGCGTAATGTCCGGTGGAGTTCGTCGTCGCGTCGACGATCGTCTTCTCGGTGAATGTCGCAAAGAAGGGCTTGGCGAGCAGCATGACGTAGATCGCATCCGACCACACCATCGAAGACGACTGCTCGTTGCTGAAGCGGGCGTTCTTCTCGAAGCCGATCGCCTCATAGAAGGCCGTCGATGCCGCGACATCGGCGACCGGCAAGTTGACGAAGATCATCTTGGTCATCGTAATGCTCCCTGCGTCGAAACGGCGGCCGCCGAGTCGACCGGCGCGCAGCGCGGCGATCAGGATGAACGATTAACCGAAATTGGAAAGCGGACAGGGCGGTTCGCGCGACGCTTTGTGCCAAATCTGTCGAAGTAGGCGCTATGCCTTTGCGAGAAGCTGCTCGACCCGGAAAACGAGCTCGTCCGGGTCGAACGGCTTTTTCATATAATCGTTGGCGCCGGCGAAGCGGGCGAGCTCCTCGTCGCGCTGCCCCTGACGCCCGGTGAGCATCATGACCGGCAGATCGGCGAAGGCAGCGCTCTTGCGCAGTTCCTGCACCAACAGGACGCCCGCCAGGCCCGGCATGTTGCAGTCGAGGATCACCAGATCGGGCTTTCGCGCCTTGATGATCTTGAGCGCTTCGCCACCGTCGAGGACGAGTCCGGCGCCGTGGCCCGCCGAAATGAGCGCATCGCGGGCGATTTCACCGACGATCTCGTCG
Source organism: Sphingomonas sp. CD22 (assembly GCF_034556155.1). Classification (NCBI taxonomy): domain Bacteria; kingdom Pseudomonadati; phylum Pseudomonadota; class Alphaproteobacteria; order Sphingomonadales; family Sphingomonadaceae; genus Sphingomonas; species Sphingomonas sp. CD22. The sequence continues at coordinate 186,601 of NZ_JAYDYX010000004.1, forward strand.
TCGTCTGCGATGATGATCCGGGCCATAAGTGTCTCGCTCTAGGTTTCGAAATCCGCGGTTCGGGGTGGCGCAACGCCGTCAAACCCGAGCGCCCATCTTTAAGAACCAATGGTTCAACAAGGCCTTAACCAATCCCGCCGTAGACGCGACGTCTAACGGGAGACGCCGCAATGTACACGGAGAGGATCAGGTCGCAGGTCGCGCTCATCGCCGCGATGGTCCTGCTGATCTGCTGTGCGGGGTCCGGGCTCTGGCTGGTCCACGAGAAGCAGAAGGCCGACGCCTGGGTTCGCCACACCTACACTGTCAAGGAGCATCTCTCCGACGTCCGCGTCGATCTGCTGCGCGCGGAGGTATACCGCCGCGCCCTCGTCCTCGGCGACACTCAGGCGCGCGACACGCTCACGCAGATCGCCCGCGAAGTGCCGCGGCAATTGTCGACGCTGCGCCGGTCGACCGACGACAATCCCGATCAGCACGCGCGAGTCGAAGCGTTCGCGCAGATCGCAACCACCAGGCTGAAGGACATCGACGAGACCATCGCTTTGACCCGGCAGGGCAGGGCGAGTGACGCAATCGGGATCATGGCGAGCCCCGACAGTCATGAGGCCACCGCCGCCCTGATCGACCTGATCAAGCGCATCAGCGCCGAGGAGCGGCGCCTGCTGGCCATCCGGCTGAAGCACGCCGAGAATCTGCGCGAGCCGATCCAGGCGGGCCTGATCGTGAGCGGCTTGCTCATCGTGCTGCTTGCCGTGCTCGTCTACCGTGATCGTTGGCGGCGGCTCGACGCCTTGCGCATCGCGAACGAGCGCCTCGAGGCGGACATCCTGCGCCGCGAAATGGCGGAGTCGGAACTGGCGCTCCTCGCGCAGAATGCCACCGATGCCGTGCTGCGCGTCGATCTCAAGGGCCGCTGCATCTATGCGTCGCCATCGGTCGAGCAATTGTTCGGGGTCAAGGCCAGTGTGCTGGTCGGGCAACGGCTGGGCGCGTCGGTTCACCCCGACGATCGTCCCGAAATGCAATCATTCCACCGCGCGCTCGTCACCGGAAGCCTCGATCGCGGCGTGCGGGCCTATCGCGCCAGGCGGATCGACATGCCGGCGTACGAGCTATGGATCGAAGCGCATTCCGGCCTCGTCCGCGACCCGGCCACCGGCGAACCGCGAGAGATCATCACGTCGCTGCGCGACGTCACCGAACGCAAACGCCTCGAAGCAGAACTGGAGGCGGCGCGCGAACATGCCGAAGCCGCCGTGCGCGCCAAGTCGAGTTTCCTCGCCAATATGAGCCATGAGATACGCACGCCGATGAACGGCGTTCTGGGGTTCGCCGACCTATTGCTCAACAGCGAGATATCGAGGGAGCAACGCCATCAGGCGCAATTGATCGTCGATTCCGCCAAGGCGATGATGCGCCTGCTCAACGACATTCTCGATCTCTCCAAGATCGAGGCAGGGCAGATGCAAATCTCGCCCGAGCCGATCGATCTCCGCCATGCTCTGCGCAACTGCATCAAGCTCGTACAACCCGCCGCATCCCAGAAGGGCCTGCAGCTCGATGTCGAGATCGACGACGCGCTGCCGGTCTGCGTGCTGCTGGATGGCCTGCGACTGCGTCAGGTCACGCTGAACCTGCTGGCGAATGCGGTGAAATTCACCCCGGCGGGCAGCGTGTGCCTGCGTGCATATGGCGTCGAGCGGCAGGGGCGTGCGATGTTCGAAGTCGCCGTGGAGGATACCGGCATCGGCATCCCCGCGCATCGTCAGGCGGCGGTATTCGATCAATTCACCCAGGCCGAACAATCCACGGCGAAACGGTTCGGCGGCACCGGTCTCGGCCTGACGATCAGCAAGCAACTCGCGGCGTTGATGAGCGGCAGCCTCGAACTGACCAGCGACGAGGGGATCGGCACGACGTTCACGCTGCGCCTGCCATTGCTGCCGGCGCAAACCGACGCGCGGGAGGCGGTCCTGATCGCCGCCCGGGCGACCGGGCAGCGCCCGCTCCGTATCCTTCTCGCCGAGGATCACGACGTCAATCAGGTGTTGATGAAGGCGATGCTGTCGCGGCTCGGCCACGAGTGCGTCATCGTCGACAACGGCCTGCGCGCCGTGCAGACGGCGACCGCCGCCGATGCGCATTTCGACCTGCTGCTGATGGATGTGCAGATGCCCGTCATGGACGGGCTGGACGCCGCCAGAGCGATACGGTCGGCGGGGATCACCGCCGATCACCTGCCGATCGTGGCGCTGACGGCCAATGCCTATGCCGACGACGTCGCCACCTGCCTCGACGCCGGGATGCAGGACCATCTCGCCAAGCCGCTCGACCTGGCGATGCTGACGCGCGCCGTCCAGAAATGGACCCGTTCCGCGCCTTTCCAGGTCATCGCCACACCGACGTTCACCGTGAGCCCGGCACTACAAGCCCGCTTCGACGATCGTAAGGCGGAACTGGTTGCCCTGGCCGAACGCCTCGCCGCCGACGACCAGTTGAGCGAAGAGCAGGTCAGGCAGCTTGCGGGGCTGCTCCACAAGCTAGCCGGCTCCGCTGCGATGTTCGGGCAGAGGGATCTCGGCGTACGCGCGGCAGAACTCGAGGAGCAGCTGGAAACGGCGGCAGCGGGCAGTGAGAAGACCGTGGTGCATACGGTGTTGGAAACGCTGCGCGACGTGGCTTAGGCAATCGAGAGCATCGCTTCTGGTCGGTGGATGTGTCTGTCTGGACCTCGACGGCGTCAAATGAACATCCGGTGGTGGAGCACCAACACGGCGGCGCCCAGCGGAGCCGCCAGATCCGGCTCCAGCGCAGCCACCGCAAGCGTCGCGGGCGGTTCGCGGACGCCGCGGCGTTCCGGCAGGGTGCGTTCGGGCCATTCCACCGCGTCGACGATCCGGCGGGCGAGCGCGCGCGGCAACCGGCCGCCCAGCACGATCGCCTCGCAGTCGAAGGCATAACGAAGCGTCTGGAACAGCCAGGTGAAGGAGTCTTGGCGCGCGGCGAGCCACGCGTCGACCCCCGGCCAGCGCGGATCGAACCGCGCCACCAGATCGCCGATGCCGTCGCACACGGTGCCGTGATCCGCGAGCGTGACCCTGAGGTCGCCGAGGTTCGGCGTGGTGCGGCCCGCGAAGGTGAACAGCCCGGCGATCTCGCCGGCATTGCCGTGATGGCCACGGAGCAACTGGCCGTCGATGACGGTCGCGGCGCGGAAGCCGGCAGCGACGTTGACGTAGCAGAAGCTGCCGAAGTCGGCGCCGATGCCGAGCAGATGCTCGCCGACCGCGGTGGCCGCCGCGATGTTCTCGACCATCGCGGGCAGGCCGAGGCGGCGGCCGACGAGCGCCTCGAGATCGACCAGCGCCCAGGCGTCGAGCTCGGGGGAGGGGTTGACGATCCGCGGGGCGGTGAAGAAGCCGGCGATCGCCACGCCGATCCCGACGATCCGCTCGCGCAGCGGCTGTTCGTCGCGGAACCGCGCGACCGCATCGAGCAGGGCAGCGCGCGGCATCCCCGGCAGGCTGATCTCCCGCCGCGCGCGAACCGCCCCCGCGAGGTCGAGCAGCAGCACGTCGGCGCGGTCGGTCATTACCGACAGGCCGAGGCTGAAGGCGGCGTCGGGAACGATGTGGATCGTCGCGCTCGGTTGGCCGCGGCCCTGCGCCACGGCCTCGCCCGCACGGACCAGCCCCGCGGCCTCCAGTTCCTCGGTGGCGCGGAAGATCGCGGTGCCCGACAGGCCGGTGTCACGGATCAGCGTCGATCGCGAAAGGCCGTCGTGCCGCCTGACGAGGGTCAGCACGCGGCGCGCGCGCGGGGTGAGGGAGAGGTGGTTCATCTTCACTAACTTCACGCAGAGGCCAACGGCCCAGCGTTAGCCCCGCCGTCTTCAGACTGTCAAATACATATCGTACAGAATGAAATGTATTCTACGATGTCGAGGGGGTCCATGATATATTTTACGAGACGTTCCATGCTGTTGACGCTGGCGGCCGGCACGATGCTGGCGGGGATGCCGGCGCAGGCGCAGGAGCAGGCCGGTGCGTCTGTGCCAGGCGACGCGAGCACGCAGGACAGCGATCAGCCGGACATCGTCGTCACCGGCTTCCGCGCATCGCAGCGCTCGGCGACCAAGGCGAAGCGCGACGCGGCGGTGATCCTCGATTCCGTCGCGCAGGACGACGTCGGCCGATTGCCCGACCTCAACATCGTCGAGGCGAGCCGGCGGATCACCGGCGTGTCGGTGGTCGGCGGTGCGGATGCGACCAAGAACCGCGACATCTATCAGCGTGCGACGATCCGCGGTCTCGATCCGCGCTACAATCTCGTCACGATCGACGGCATCCCGCTCGCCTCGCCCGACTGGGTCTATCGCGGTGCGCGGCTCGAGATGCTGCCGGCATCGCTGGTCTCGCGGATCGAGGCGATCAAGAGCGTCACCGCGCAATATGATCCGCACGCGCTGGGCGGGCAGATCAACATCGTGTCGAAGAGCGCCTTCGACGGCCGCGGCGATCGCAGCCTCGTGCTCAACGCCAATGCCGGCGACAACGACACCGCCGGCAAGCTCGTTCGCGGTGGTGGCGTGACGATCCGTACCGATGCCACCGCCGCGGCGCGGTTCGGCGCCAACCGCGAGTTCGGCGTCGTCGCCTCCGCCGAATACCAGCGCCTGCCGTCGACCGCGCGCGCCGAACTGCCCGGCGACAGCAACGGCGCGGGCTGGTCCTATTTCACCGCAAGGGGCGCGCGCACGCCGTTCGCCGCTCCGTCGACCGGCTATCCGGTACCGGTACGCAACCAAGATTATTTCTTCGAGAACATGCGCACCCGGCTCAGCGGCAATCTGAAGCTGGAATGGCGACCCGACGATGCGACCGCGCTGGCGCTGTTCGGCGGCTATTATCACGACACCGATACCGAGACCCGGTACGAGCTGCTCACCGTCCCGACCGGCGCGCCGACCGACGTTACGCCGACCAGCGGCCGGTTTGCGCGCGGCGACCTGCAACAAGGGCTGACCTATCAACCGGTGACGCGCGACACCTGGCTGGTCGATGCCAAGGGGCATCACGATTTCGGCGGTGGCGTGGTGCTCGACACGACCCTCGCGCGATCGCAGGCGACCTATCGCGAGCTGCGCGAGATGATCAAATACGACACCAACCCGCAGCCTGGCAACGCCACGGCAGGCTATCTGCCGGCGTTCGGCTATGCCTATCGTATCGTCCACGGCCGCCCGCGGCTGACGCTCAACGACAGCGCCGCGGCCAACAATCCCGACAGCTATCGCGCGCTCTACTATCGCAGCATCGACCGTGACCTCGATTCGACGGTGGATTACGCCAAGGTCAACCTCGGCATCAACGCCGCGGCAGCCGACCGCGGCTTCGGCGCCAACATCGGCGTCGCGGCGACGCGCACCGATCTCGCCTACGACCAGCGCTACGCCGAATATGTCCCCGCCGATGCCGCTGGACAGACGACGATCGGGTCGGCGCGCGGCCTGCTCTACGATCAGCGTCCCGGCGCCTATATGACGCCAGACGTCCCCTATCTGCTGATCGACCGGCAGGCGGCATGGCAGCGGTTTGCGGCAACGCGCAGCGCCTTCGTCGCCACCAACCAGATCGCCAACAATGCCGCCGACGATTTCCGCGATCTGGAGACGACCAAGGCGGCCTATGCGCAGGCACTGTTCCGCACCGACCGCTTCGACGTGCAGGCCGGGGTGCGCTACGACGACACGCGCCTCGTCGTCGACACCAACCAACCGACCAGCACTGCGGCGACCGCCTATCGGGCGGTGCGGCGCACGACCGGTTACGCCTATTGGCTGCCCTCGGGGCTCGCCACCTATCAGCTCGGCGACGGCATGCGGCTGCGCGCGGGCGTGTCGAAGACGATCGGCCGGCCCGACTATAGCCAATATGCCGTTCGCAACACGTTCGGGGTCGGCACCGACGGCACGCTGACGATCAGCACCGGCAACCCCGACCTGAAACCGCGCGAGGCGTGGAATTACGACCTGTCCTACGAATGGTATCTCGGCGCCGGCATGATCTCGGTCGCCGCCTTCACCAAGGATATCCGCAACGAGATCTTCACCAGCAGCCAGCAGGGGCCGGCGACGCTGTTCCAGGGCGTCACCTACCAGACCGTCTTCGTCAACACGCCGCGCAACGCCGCGTCGGCGCGGGTGAAGGGGCTGGAGGTCGGCTATACCATCGACCGGGTCGCGGCGGTGCCGGGCCTCGGCTTCAACGCCAACGTCACGCTGCTCGACGGATCGTATCGCCAGCCGGTCAGCGCGGCGGGGCGCGCAGCCGGCCTGCCGGCGACGCGGCGGACCAGCGGGTTGATCCAGCAGCCCGACTATATCGCAAACCTCACCGTCTTCTATGCCACCGGGCCGGTCGAGCTGCGCGGTTCGTACAATCGCATCGGCCGCGCGCTGCAATCGGCGGACGGCGATACGCCGCTGCGCGATCTCTATCAGGAGCCGCGCCAGCAAGTCGACGTGCAGGCGCGCTTCGCGGTGCGCGACGGGCTCGATCTCGTCGGCCAGGTGCAGAATCTCACCAAGGAGGCGTTCGTCGTCCGCCAGGGGCGCCGGCGCGAGGACGTCAATTACTTCTTCCCCGTCGGACGGACGTTTTGGCTCGGCCTGTCGTGGACGCCGAAGCTGTGAGGCCGCTGCTGTCGGCCATGGCGGCGGGCATGATGCTCGCCGCTACCGCGGCCACCGCCGCGCCCGATGCCGGTGCCCCGGACGCGGCCGTTGGGGCGCCGGCCGAGGCGACGGTCCGCGTCGTGCTCAAATTCGTCAAGCACCGGGCAGGCGCGGGGGTGCGCTTCGATGCGGCGAGCTGCCCGGCCTGTCGCCTCGTCACCGAAGCCAACTGGAACGCCGACAACGACCGAGAGACCGTGGTCGCCGTGACGGTGCCGCGGATGCGGTCGCTGGAGCTCGGTTTCGCCGGGTCGGTCGCGACGATCTGGCGGGTGATCCTGGAAGGCGGCGACCTGCCGTTCCGGCGCGAGGGCGCGCGGATCGTCGTGGCGCTGCCGCCGGTGCCGGCGGATGCGATCACCGCCGGCGAGGTGGCGACGCATATCGTCGAGCCGGGCATGGTGCTGCGCTTCGAACATGCCGATCCGGCGCGGCAAGCGGGCGATTATGCCGGCGGCCGTTTCCCCGCGGTCGAGCGCGCCGCGGCCGACGTGCTGGAATTCGCGCAGCGGGAGGCGGTGCGCGAACTCGGGCTGGGCGAGCATGTCGCGCGGGCGGGGCTGGGGACGATCCAGATCATGGGCTTCGACACCAACGCCCCCCACGATCATCGCGACTCCCCGCCGCACATCCACATGCATCTGCGCTGGCCGGGCAATACGGGGACGCAGATCGGCCATTATTACATCGGGCCGGACGGTTTGCTGACCCACAATGTCGTCGGGGTCAAAGGCCTCGATGCGCCGCAGCGCCGCTTCGAGCGCGGCCAGGCGTTCACGACGATCGGCGCGGACGGGCAGGGCGTCTACACCCACCGCATCACCGCCGAAGGCTGGCTCGATCTCGGCCGGTCGGACGGCCCGCTATGCCATATCCGCCCGGCCGGCGCCGGCGGCTTTGCCTCTGGTGCGATCGTCGCCTGTCCGGGGCAGGCGCCGCGGCGGATCAGCGTCGACGACGACCTCGCGCACGGCGTCCTGACCGTCGACACCGACGCGATCCGCGAAACCTTCCGCTACGATCCCGATACCGGCCGGCTGACCTCGCCGAGCGACGTCCCCCGGCCCGGCCCGTCGGTGTTCACCGGCGACGGGTGACGCTGCGCACCGCGCATCACGCCAACGATCAGGAGGAAACGATGACCAGCGGATAGCGCATGCCGCCCTCGACCCATGCCATTTTTCGAAAAGGAAAGATCAATGATCAAGTTTGCCAAGGTAACGGCGATGTTCGCCGCTCTGGCTGCCGCGGTGATGCCGACCGCCAGCTCGGCCTATGAGGTGATCGCGCATCGCGGCGTCTATCATGACATCGATACCAATCAGACGCTGTCGGAAAATTCCTATTATGCGGTGGTGCGCGCCCATGATCTAGGTCTGCGCGGTATCGAGCTTGATCTTCGTCTCGATGCGAGCAACAATCTGCTCGTCGTGCACGACATGATCTCCAATCGTGCGACCGATGCCGATAACGGCGATGGCGTCGTGAATGCCGTCGACGTCGCACTCAATCTACAGCAATCGCCATCGACGATCCACTTTGCCGACCATCCGTCGTCGTTCTGGGGCGGGGCGTTGCTCAAGAATTATGGTCGGAACGCCCGTCTTATCCACAATTCGTCGGTGACGGGCGACGTCGCCCACATTCAAAGCCTCTATTCGCTGCTCAACAACCTGAAGAACTATCGCGCGCAAATCCTCAACGACCGCAACTTCATGGTCGTGCTGGACATCCAGGATCCGCGTATCCTGAAGCTGGCTGCCGACCAGGTCAAGAGCTTCGGTGTCGAAAGCCACTTCTATCTCAAATTCTTCGCGAGCAAGGCGCTTTATAATGCCGCGCAGTATAAGTATAACGGTGCAGACACGTGCTATGAATATGCGAAGGGTAACAATCTGACCGGGCTGAACGTCATTCCACAGATCAACGATGGCGAACTCGACATCAACGAGGATGACGATGCCGGTCTCAACGTGTTCCAGACGCGGCTGTCGCCCGAGCATTTCCTGCAATGCTGGGCGGACGCACAGTCGCAGCATGCCGACGCAGCGAAGATGCCGATCGTCAGCGCAAGCGTGCCGGCGGATAACGTCTCCGCCACCAGTGCGGCCTATTCCGTCATCCGCTGGGCGCAGTCGCACGGGCGCAAGACGATGACGATCATCCCCAATCCCGATGCCGGCCGGCTCATCAGCGGCAGGTGCCAGCTCTTCTCGTTCCAGTCTTTCAATGTCGGGGCGGTCAGCTTCAACGGCGGCGCGCGACAGGCCAAGGCCAATTTCGCCTCGGACTTCTCAGTCCATCCGGACTATATCGTCTGGGATGTCATGGGCGATCTGAGAAACAATACCTACTATACGGACTTCACGACGTTCACATCCAATCTGTGCTGATATCGCAGGCGGCGCTGGGTCAAACCAGCGTCGCCTCGCGACGTTCGGAGCGCAACGGGAGTATCGAAAACGTGCAGGTATTGATCGAGCGACGCCGTATCTTAATCACGGGTGCGACTGCGCTGCTCGGCGCCGTCGCTGGCGGCGGTTATCTGCTGATGCCGCGGACCCGCCAGGTGCCTTTGCAGGATGCCGATCACGTACGGATCGTTCAAGCCCCTGCCGCGCTGCTGCCTGCCCCGTCGCGCGCGACAGATGGTCATGAGATCCCTGTGGTCGCTACGTCAGCGTTGGATGAACGGGTCGAAGATCAACTTGTTAACGCGGCAGCGGCAGACCGTGCGGGTAGTCGGCAGCGCATGATCGAACGGCGCAGACAGGCGGCAAGCGACGTGCAGCCAACCATACAAGCCGGTGCCTCTAACGGTGAGGAGGCATGGGCTCCCTGAGGTCGCCAATGCAGCGGCGCAGTTTGGCCTTTTTAGAGAAAATGCCATGCCTCGTGATCGCTGAAACAGACTGGGCGGAGAGCAATGTCTTGAGCCAGGTTGCCAGCCCTCGTCGAAATAAGCGTCGCGATCCGATCCCGGCCCTGCGAGGAAATCAGGATCAGCGACCTGTGTCGGCTGACGAACGAGCCGATCGAGCGGCTGAGGCCGATCTGCCCCAAGGACTGGCCTCGGCAGGTGCCGGGTCGGAAGCGCAACGGCTGTCCGGCGACCGCGCGACGACGCGGACTGGTTTAGAGACGCCCCGCTGATCAAGGGCGTCCAGCCCTGTATCCACAGCCGGCGATCACGCAACGAACCGATCAGATACGGCACAGGGGGCTACCGGTTAGGTAACCGTATCGCGATCATGTTGGTGGGCCCGGCAGGACTCGAACCCGCAACCTAGCCGTTATGAGCGGCCAGCTCTAACCATTGAGCTACAGGCCCCACCTGGGCGTTCGCTAGCGCAACCGGCGGCAAAGAAAAAGCCGGTGCGTGGGGTCGCGCATCACGAAAAAGGGCGCTTCCCAGTCGGGAAGCGCCCTTCGAGATCGTGCGACAGCAGGATCGGCGCGCCGGGCAAGCCCGACGCCGCGCGATTACAGGTTGTCGGCCTTGGCCTCGGCTGCGTCACGGACGTTGTCCGCTGCGGCGTTCGTGTTGTCGGCAACGTTCTCGAGCACGGCAGCAGCCGAGGCGTTCGAGGTGTTGTCGGCCAGCGCGTCGATGTTGTCGGCCTGCGCTTCCATGTTGTCGGCCAGCATGTCACCGTTGTTCTCGACGGCGGCAGCTTCAGGCGACTTGTGGCAGGCAGCGACGGACATCAGGCCGGCGGCAGCGAGAACGAAAGCGATCTTCTTCATTCGGTTGCTCCCAAGCAAAGCAAAGCAAAATCGCGGCCGGCCCGATCGCCGTCGCGAGACAGCTCAAATACCGCACGACTCCCCCCGGTCAATCACGAAATTCACCGAGGCGAAAGGTTCCGACATTCTTTGGCCGTTATCGCCGCGGCGTGACCGCGCCGATTTCCTCGGGCGCATTGGCCACCACGGCGAGCATCGCGGTCCATGCCGCGACGTTCTGGCGGAGCTGTTCGGGGTCGATCCGGTCGAGCGTGTCGTCGGGCGTATGGTGCGTGTCGAAATAGCGCGTGCCGTCCTGGTTGAGGTCGATCGCGGCGACGCCGAGCGCCAGCGTCGGGCCGACGTCGGTGCCGTCGCCACCCACGCCCGCACCGCGGCCGATGCCCAGCGGGGCGAGGGCGGTCTGCAGCCGGTCGGCGATCGGCTTCGCGGTTTCGGGCAGATTGACCTCGTAGCGCCAGATGCGATCCGCACCGAAATCGCTCTCGCCCGCGGTCGCATGGCGCTCGGCGCCGTGCACCCGCGCATAATCCTTGCCGCCATAGCCGCCCGGCTCCTCCGCGCCGAACCAGACGACGCGGATCGTCCGCTTCGGCCGCGGGCCGTCGAGCAGGCGCTTGGCGGCGGCGGTGGTGATCGCAACGCCCGAGGCATCGTCGATCGCGCCGGTGCCGAGGTCCCAGCTGTCGAGATGGCCGCCGACCAACACGATCCCCGCCTTGGGGTCGCTGCCCGGCACTTCGGCAATGACGTTGCCCGAGGTGCCGGTGCCGGCGAAGCGCGGGGTGAGCACCAGCCTGAGCGTGATCGGCTTTCCGCGATCGGCGATCCGTTCGAGCAATTCGGCATCGCTGACCGACAGCGCCGCCGCGGGGATCGGCGCGACGCCGGCGGGAAAGTCGGTGACGCCGGTATGCGGGTTGCGATGATGATCGGTGCCGATCGACTTGATGACGATTGCCGCCGCGCCCTTGCTCGCCGCCAGCGCCGGGCCGACGAAGCGCGCCGGGCCATAAGCCCCGTAGCTCGACCCGTCCTGCGTCGGCACCATCGCATTGCCGACATAGACGATCTTGCCGCGCACCGCCGCGGCGGGCGCATTGGCGAGATCGCCATAGGTGCGGAACACCGCGACCGGGGCGGTGAGGCCCGCCGCGGGCGTCGCGCCGGAATTGCCGAGCGCGACCAGCTTGAGCGCCTGCGGGAAGGGGGCGACCACTTCGGCACGCTCCTCGCCGCGCAGCCAGACCGGCATCTGATAGGTCTCGACGTGGACGTTCTTGAAGCCGAGCGCCTTGAGCTTGGCGACGCCCCAGGCCCGCGCCCGCGCCTCCGCCTCGGTCGCCGCCAGCCGCTGGCCGACCTCGGTGGTCAGCCCCTCGACGATGTCATAGGCGACGTCGTCCTTGAGCGCGGCGTCGCGCAGCACCGCGACCTTGGCATCGACCGGGGCGGGCAGGGGCGGCACGCTATGCTGCGCCGCCAGCGCGGTGGAAGAGGCGAGGGCCAGCAAGGCCAGTGCGATACGCGTCATTCGGTCGGTTCCCCTGTTCGGTCGTATCGCCGGGGTGTGAGCGATGGCCGCGCCGAGCACAAGCCGGGGCGGGCAACCGCGGCGGCATTTGCACGGGGGGCATCGGATCGCTACATGCCGCTCCAAGATTTCCCGTCCTTATCGATCAGGAGCCGTCGGCACATGGCCGTCCAGTATACCTACGTCATGAAGGGTCTGACCAAGACCTTCCCGGGCGCGAACAAGCCCGTTCTGAACAACATCCATCTGCAATTCATTCCGTCCGCGAAAATCGCGATCATCGGCCCCAACGGCGCCGGCAAGTCGACGCTGATGAAGATCATGGCGGGCATGGACCCCGATTTCACCGGCGAGGCCTGGGCGGCGGAAGGCGTGCGCGTCGGCTATCTCGCGCAGGAGCCGCAGCTCGATCCGACCAAGGACGTGATGGGCAACGTCAAGGACGGCGTGCGTCCGGTCGCCGACCTCGTCGATCGCTTCAACGCCATCTCGGCCGAGATGGGTGATCCCAAGGATGACACCGACTTCGACGCGTTGCTCGAGGAGATGGGCGAGCTGCAGGCCAAGATCGACGCGATCGACGGCTGGACGCTCGACAGCCAGCTCGAGCAGGCGATGGAAGCGCTGCGCTGCCCGCCGGGCGACGCCGAGGTCACCCGCCTGTCGGGCGGCGAGAAGCGCCGCGTCGCCTTGTGCAAGCTGTTGCTCGAAAAGCCCGACATCCTGCTGCTCGACGAACCGACCAACCACCTCGACGCCGAAAGCGTGTCGTGGCTGGAAAATTACCTCAAGGAATACAACGGCAACGTCATTCTCGTGACGCACGATCGCTACTTCCTCGACAATGTCGTAAACTGGGTGCTCGAGCTCGATCGCGGCCGCTATTACACCTATGAGAGCAACTATTCGGGCTATCTCGAAAAGAAGGCCAAGCGGCTGGAGCAGGAGGAGCGCGAGGAGGCCGGCAAGCAGAAGGCGATCGCGGACGAGCTGGCCTGGATGCGTCAGACCCCCAAGGCCCGCCAGACCAAATCGAAGGCGCGTATCCGCGCATTCGACGAGCTGATGGCGAAGCAGGAGAATCGCGTCGCCGGCAAGGCGCAGATCCTCATCCAGCTGCCCGAGCGGCTCGGCGGCAAGGTGATCGAGGCCAAGGGCCTGACCAAGGCCTATGGCGACAAATTGCTGTTCGACGGGCTCGACTTCACGCTGCCGCCGGGCGGCATCGTCGGCGTCATCGGGCCGAACGGCGCGGGCAAGTCGACGTTGTTCAAGCTGATCACCGGGCAGGAACAGCCCGACAGCGGCACGATCGAGGTCGGTTCGACGGTGAAGCTCGGCTATGTCGACCAGAGCCGCGACGATCTCGATCCCAACAAGAACGTCTGGCAGGAGATTTCCGACGAGCTCGAGGTCTTCCGGTTCGGCAAGCAGGAGCTGGGCACGCGCGCCTATGTCGGCGCGTTCAACTTCCGCGGACCGGACCAGCAGAAGAAGGTCGGCCAGCTCTCGGGCGGTGAACGCAACCGCGTCCATATGGCCAAGATGCTCAAGGAGGGCGGCAACGTCCTGCTGCTCGACGAACCGACCAACGATCTCGACGTCGAGACGCTGCGCGCGCTCGAGGAGGCGCTGGAGACGTTCGCGGGCTGTGCGGTGGTGATCAGCCACGATCGCTTCTTCCTCGATCGCCTGTGCACGCACATCCTCGCCTTCGAGGGCGACAGCCACGTCGAATGGTTCGAGGGCAATTACGAGAGCTACGAGGAAGACAAGCGCCGTCGCCTGGGCGATGCGGCCGATCGTCCGACACGGCTGGCGTACAAGAAGCTCACGCGCTGAGGGGGCAGGGGCGGCTTCGGAAACGGCGCCGCCCGTCTCGTCGCGAAATCAGCGCATTTCTTTTAGATGACCCGGTCACCCCAGGCTTGTTCCGCGGTGACCGGGTGGGCGTGATGCCGACGGTACCTAAGAAAAAGGCGAACCGGGATCAAAGACCGTTGGTCGAGACCGTCAAGCCGGGGATCGTCGCCGCCGCGAGCGGTTGGCCGATCGCGACACGGCGGTGGTGACGAAACGTCGACCCGGCGGGGGAAGACATGAGATGGATGATCCTGCTCTCAACCTCCACCACCCAATATTCGGCGATGCCCGCGGCGGCATAGGCTTCGCGCTTACGGCCCATGTCGATCGCAAGCGTCGTCGAGGATATTTCGACGATCAGGGCGACGGAGGCGGAAGGGATGGCGCCGGGCCCGCGCGGTTCGCGGGTCAGCACGATATCCGGTTGCGGCATGTCGTTGTCGGAGATGAAGACGCTGCCACCGGTCGGATAGAGCGTAGACCCGATCGTTTCGAGCATGCGGCGAAGGCGATAGGTCAGCTCGTCGCGGACGAAGGCATGCGGGCGGTATTCCGGCGCCATGACGAGCACGTCTCCCCCGATCAATTCCGTCCGCCGGTCGTCAAACGCATCGGCATCGCAGAGACGAAGATAGTCCTCGACCCGCAAGGCATATTTTCCGGGGGAAAGACGGTCCCGCGCCAACATGGCGTTTATATACCATTCGGAACCGTCGGACGAAAGGCTACCGCACCCGCTTGACGAAGATCCGCCCGTCTTCGCGGCGTTCGGTCTGGAAGTTCGGCACCGCCTGGATCAGGTCGGATAGCTGCTGATAGCCATAGTTGCGCGCGTCGAAGCTCGACCGGTTGCCGGCGAGCTGGCCCATCGCCGACAGGCTGACATAGCCTTTCTCGTCACGCTTGACCGACTGATAGGCGTCGATCAGCAAGGCGATCAGTTCGGGGTCGATCGGCTTCTTCGCCTTGGGCGCGGCGATCGACGGCGGTAGCGATTCGCCGATCGGCACGTCGACGTTGGCCGGCTTGGCCGCGACCGCTGCGGGCATCGCCTCGGCCTTCGCCTCGCTGACCAGCGCGCCGACGTCGATGAAGCGCGTGCATGCCTGTTTGAACGCCTCGGGCGTCTTGAGATTGCCGAAGCCGTAGACGGGGATGCCGTCCTGGCGGATGCGCATCGCCAGCGGCATGAAGTCGCTGTCCGACGACATGATGCCGAAGCCGCCGATCCGGCCGCGGAACAGCAGGTCCATCGCGTCGATCGTCATCTTCATGTCGGTGGCGTTCTTGCCCTTGGTCAGGTCGAACTGCTGC
Organism: Sphingomonas sp. CD22; assembly: GCF_034556155.1. Taxonomy (NCBI): domain Bacteria; kingdom Pseudomonadati; phylum Pseudomonadota; class Alphaproteobacteria; order Sphingomonadales; family Sphingomonadaceae; genus Sphingomonas; species Sphingomonas sp. CD22. Next base: position 201,798 of record NZ_JAYDYX010000004.1, read on the forward strand.
TGCGGCTCGATGCCGTGCTTGAGCGTCATGTCGCGCCAGCCCTTGAGCGCAGGCTTTGACCAATTGCCGTAGACGCGGCGGATGTTGACCGTGCCCAGTTCGGCGAGCACGGTCAGCACGGGATCGATCGCATGCCAGGAGGCATTGTCGGCGTCGATCAGCAGGGCGATGTTGCGATTGTTGTCGTCGGGCATGCGCCCGGCCTATCAGAGCCCGATCAGCCCCGCCAGCGCAGCGCGTCGACGCTCCACCGCCCGCCACCGGCTGCGGCAAGGTACAGAAAGCCGAAGCAATAGAGGATCGCCGCCTCGCCGCCATTGGCGAGCGGCAGCCAGCCCTGTGGCGCATGCGCGAGGAAATAGGCCACCGCCATCTGCCCCGACAGGAGGAAGGCGACCGGCCGGGTCAGCAGCCCAACCGCGATCAGCGCGCCGCCGACCAGTTCGAGCCCCCCCGCCACGGTAAGCAGCGGATTGAGCGGCATCGAAAAAGGCGGCAAGCCGAAGAACTTCGATACGCCGTGACCGAGAAACAGCAGGCCAAGCACGAAACGGAAGACGCTGAGGAGATGGGGCGACCAGCGGTCGGGGATCGGCATGAGCGGGGACCTTTCGTTGTCGACCCGAAACATCGCGCGATCGATCGTCCGGCGCAATGCGAAGGGCCGAAACGGTCCGTTGCCGCTCACGCCTCGGGATAGCGGATCGCGATCACCTCATAGTCCTTCTCGCCCGCGGGCAGCAGCACGCGGCGCACGTCGCCCACCGTCGCGCCGCGCAGCGCGCGGGCGATCGGTGCGTTCCAGCCGATCCGGCCGGCGCCCGCTTCCGCCTCGTCGTCGCCGACCAGCGTCAGCACGCGCGTCGCATCGTCCTCGTCGGCGATCGTCACCGTTGCGCCGAACCAGACGCGGGTGCGGTCCTCCGCGCGCGCGGGATCGACGACCTTGGCCGCCTTCATCCGCTTCGACAGCCAGCCGAGCCGCCGGTCGATCTCGCGCAACCGCTTGCGGCCGTAGATATAGTCGCCGTTCTCCGACCGGTCGCCGTTACCCGCCGCCCAGGCGATCGTATCGACCAACGCCGGCCGTTCGCTGCCGAACAAACGCTCATATTCCGCGCGCAGCACCGCATAGCCCGCGGGCGTGATGTAATTCGGCCGTTGCTTCATCGCCATGGCTCAGCCCGGCCGGCCCTTGCCGAGATACCAGCTCGTATTCGCCGGCCCGCGGCTCTTGGCGCGCGCCGGGTTGATGAGGTCGTAGACGACGGCATTCTCGACCACGCGCTGCACGTAGTTGCGGGTCTCCTGATAGGGGATCGCCTCGATCCAATCGACCATGTCGACCGCGCCGGTGCGCGGGTCGCCGTTGGCGCGCAGCCATTTGTTCACGTTGCCGCCGCCTGCATTGTACGCCGCGATCGCCAGCGGATAGCTGCCGTAGATGTTGAATACGCGCTGGAAATAGCTCGACCCCAGCATGATCGAGATATTGGGATCGGTAGTCAGCGAGGCGGGGTCGTAGGCGATGCCGATCTTGCCCGATTGCTCGCGCGCGGTGGCGGGCATCAGCTGCATCAGGCCGCGCGCACCGGCATGGCTGACCGCGGTCTTGTCGAACTGGCTCTCCTGCCGCGCGATCGCGTGGATCAGCGTCCAATTGTCCTCGTAACCCACCGGCACCGCGACCGTCGGGAAACCCGTCGCGGAATAATCGCTTAAGCCGTTCTGCATCGCGCTGCGCCCGACCAGCACGCCGAGATCCGGCCGGCCGATCTGCGTCGACAGCTCGGCGGCGAGCAGATGGTCGGTCGGGCTGGTGGCGTCCGCGGCGATCTGGCGGATGAACGCGGTCTGGTCCTGCCACTGGCCGATCTGGCCGAGGAAGCGCGCGGCGCGCACCGTTTCGCGGCTGGCGAAGGCCTGCCGCACCTCGGGCGCGATCGCCGGCGTGCCGATCCGCGGCGGCGCGACCAACGGCCGCCCGGTCCGCTCCAGCGCCAACTGCCCGTAGAATTGATCGCGATAGCCCGCCGCCTGCGCGAAATAGCCCGCGGCCTCCGCCGATTTGCCCGCCGCCTCGGCGGCGCGGCCGGCCCAATAGAAGCCCTTGGCGCGCGTCTGCGGCGCCTGCGAACCGCGGCCGTATCGCTCGAACATCACCATCGCATCGGCAGGCCGGCCGAGCTGCTTCATCGCGGTCTGCCCGGCTAGCCAGACCAGGCTCGTATAATCGTCGCGCTCGCCATAGGGTTTGGTCGAGACGTCGGTGCCGGCCGGATAGGCATCGTCGACCTGCCGCGCGATGTCATAGGCGAGCTGATACTGGCCGTCCGCCGCCGCGCCACGCGCATTGGTCAGCAGCACCTCATACCAGGCCTCGACCGCGCCCGGCCGCCCGGCGAGCGTCCGCGGCCGCGCCAGCCAGCTCCGCGCGGTCGGCGACGCGCCCGAATTGCGCAGCCAGACGGCGCGATCGGCGACATAGCCGGGGTCGGTCGCATATTGATCCTGCGTCCGCATCGCGAGGTCGGCGGCATTGGCCGCATTGGTGCGGAAGGCGAGCCGCGCTTCGAACACCGGGCGTCGCGCCGGGCTGGTATAGGCGATCTGGCGCGAGGCGACTCCCGTCGCATTCTGCCACAGCAACGCGTCCATCCGCGCATCGTGATCGTCGGGCGTCAGTGCGCTCGCGAAGCTCGTCAGGATCGTCGCCTCGTCGTTCGCCGATAGCCCGCCCTTGCGCCACGCGGCGCGCGCGGCGGCCTGCGCCTCTGCAGTGCGACCCACCGCCTGATAGGCGCGCGCCTGCGCGACGAGCCCCGCGGTCGACTGCGGCGGGAAGCGGGTGAAGAAGGCGAGCACGCTGTTCGGCGAGGCATTGACCGCCTGGCGCTCCGCCGCGCGGCGGTTGGCGGTCTGGCTCGGCCAGCCGGGATGCGCCATCAGGAAGCCGGCGTAGCTGTCGAACGGCAGCGCGTCTGTCTGCTGGATCGTCTTCCACTGCGCGATGGCGGCGGCGATCGCACCGTCGGCGGGCGATTGCGGCGCCTGCGGCGACATGTTCGCCATCTGCGTGCGATAGCGTTCGAGTGCGTCGGGGCTGCTCGCCTGATTGCTCGGCGGCACCTGCTGCTGTACGGGCGCCGCGGTTACTCCGGCGAAGGCGGCGATGAGGATCGAGATCGGCAGGCTGGTCGGGTGCATGTGGACATCATACGGTCTCGACCCGTATCTGTCCTGAACGAAAATCCCGACTGGCCGCAGCAGGAGCCCGAAAAGTCCCATGTTCTCTGGTTCCATCCCCGCTCTGGTCACGCCCTTCGCCGCCGACGGAGCGTTCGACGAAGCCGTCTACCGTGATCTTATAGAGTGGCAGATCGCCGAAGGGTCGTCGGCGCTGGTCCCCTGCGGCACCACCGGCGAAGCGGCGACGCTGACCGCCGACGAGCATTTCGGCATCGTCCGCATCTGCGTCGAACAGGCGGCGGGCCGCGTGCCGGTGATCGCCGGCGCCGGGTCGAACGACACGCAGGTCGCCGCCGCGAACATCGCGCGGGCGCGGGAGGCGGGCGCCGACGCCGCGTTGATGGTCCCACCCTATTACAACCGCCCGAGCCAGGAGGGCATCTATCAGCATTTCGCGCATCTCGCCGCGCGCGCCGAACTGCCCATCGTGCTCTACAACGTTCCCGGCCGTACGGTGACCGACATCCAGCCAGCGACGCTGGTGCGGATCGTTACCGCCTTTCCCGACATCTTCGTCGCGGTGAAGGACGCGAGCGGCGCGATCGCACGCGTCTCGGCGCATCGTGCCGGCTGCGGACCCGACTTCGTCCAGCTCTCGGGCAACGACGACATGGCGCTGGCGTTCAACGCGATGGGGGGCAGGGGGTGCATCTCCGTCTCCGCGAACGTCGCGCCGCGGCTGTGCGCAGACTTCCAGGCGGCGTGCCAAGCGGGCGATTATGCCGCCGCATTGGCGTTGCAGGATCGCTTGTATCCGTTGCACGACGCTTTGTTCTCGGACGCGTCGCCCGGGCCGGTGAAGTACGCGATGACGCGCGTGAGGCCGGGCTTTCCGAAGGGGCTGCGTCTGCCGATGACGTGGCCCGCGGAGGCGTCGCGGGCGGCGGTGGACGCCGCACTCGCACATGCGGGGCTTATCTAAGTCCTCCCTCGCTTTAGCGGGGGAGGGGGACCGCCCGCGTAGCGGGTGGTGGAGGGGGCGTCTCCGCAAACGCTAGGTCGCCGTATCCTCCCCCTCCGTCAGGCCTAACGGCCTGCCACCTCCCCCTGGCGGGGGAGGAATAAGGGCGGAGAGGGAATTAGACCGTCCAAACGATATCACCCGCCCCCGCTTCCCCTCGCTCGCAACACCTCCTACATCGCCCCCACATGTCGCGTCCCAAACCTGCCACCTTCGACAAGAAGAAGATCGTCGCCGAGAACCGCAAGGCCCGGTTCGAATACACGATCGACACCGTCTACGAGGCGGGCATCGCGCTCACCGGCACCGAGGTGAAGTCGCTCCGCTTCGGCGAGGGCAGTATCGCCGAGAGCTATGCCGAGGTGCGCGACGGATCGGTGTGGCTGGTCAACGCCAACGTTCCCGAATTCAGCCACGGCAACCGCTTCAACCACGAAGCCAAGCGTCCGCGCAAATTGCTGCTCCACGAGCGCGAGATCAACAAACTCCACGGCGCCGTCGCACGCGAGGGCATGACGCTGGTCCCGCTCAGCGTCTATTTCAACGGCCGTGGTCGGGCGAAGGTCGAGCTGGCGCTCGCCAAGGGCCGCAAGGACCACGACAAGCGCGCCGCGATCAAGGAACGCGAGTGGAAGCGCGAAGCCGGCCGCATCATGCGCGACCGCGGCTGAACCCGGCGACCGACGCGAGCATGTTCCACAAGAGCGTCGCCTGGTGTCGTCGCAACATGCCGACGCGCGAATCGATGGAATCGAACCGGCTGCTGCGCCCGGTCGCGCATCGGGTGATGGAGCCGGGCCTGTGGCGGTTCAACCGCCGGTCGGTGCCACGCGGCGTCGCGCTCGGCATGGTCGCCGGCTTCCTGTTCCCGGTCGCGCAGATCGCGATCGCCGCGCTGTTCGCGCTGCCGTTCCGCGCCAACGTGCCGGTCGCCGCGCTCACCACCTTCATCACCAATCCGCTGACCACGCCCTTCCTGTGGTTCCTCGCCTATCGCATCGGCGCCTGGGTGCTGCACAGCGACGCGCCGGCGATCGTCCAGCCGGTGGCGGAGGCGACCGACTGGCTGCACCGCGTCACCGGCGCGCTCGGCTGGCTGTGGGACAAGGGGCCGGCGTTCGCGCTCGGCCTCGTCATCCTGACCAGCGTCAGCGCCGGCCTCGGCTATGCGTTGAGCGCGTTCGGCTGGCGGTTGTGGATCGCGCGCAAATGGCGTCACCGTCATGCGCCAAACCGGGTTTGACGGGCCGTGCCAAGCCGGTACAACACGCAGCATAATATTCGACAAGACAGGGGGATTTTGATGCGTAAACAGGTACTTGCCGCCATTCTGCTCGCTTCGGCCGCATCCGGCGCGGTCTATGCGCAGACCAATGCGCGCTCCGCGACGGCACCCGTCGCCACCGATGGCAAGCCGAAGCTCGGCGATTTCGGCGTCGACCTGACCGCGATGGATCGCAAGATCGCGCCCGGCGACGATTTCTACAATTACATCAACGGCGCGTGGATGGCGCGCACCGAAATCCCCGCCGACAAGGCGAGCTGGGGCGGCTTCGGCATCCTGCGCGACCTGTCCGACACCCGCACCAAAGCGGTGATCGAAGGCGCGGCGGCCAGCCCGAGCAGCGATCCCGTCGCCGCCAAGATCGGCGACACCTATGCGACCTTCATGGACGCCGCGACGATCGAGGCGGCGGGTGCCGCGCCGCTCAAGCCCTATCTTGCCAAGATCGCCGCGATCCGCTCGCAGAGCGATCTCGCCAAGGCGTTCGGCGAGGCGACGATGCACGGCATCGACGTGCCGGTCGGCGCCGGCGTCGAGCAGGACCTCAAGGACAATACGGTCTACGCCGTCTATCTCGGCCAGGGCGGCCTCGGCCTGCCGGATCGCGACTATTACCTCAAGGACGACGCCAAGTTCGCCGAGGCGCGGACCAAATACGTCACCTATATCGCCGACATGCTGCGCATGGCCGGCCAGCCCGACCCGCAGGGTTCGGCGCAGCGCATCTACGATCTCGAAAAGCAGATCGCGCAGGTCCATTGGGAACGCGCCGAGCTGCGCCAGGTCGAGAAGGGGTATAATCCCGCGCAGGTCGCCGATCTCGCGACCAGCATGCCGGGCTTCGACTGGAAGGCGATGCTCGCCGCGCAGGGTCTCGGCGCGCAGACCCGCGTCATCGTCGGCCAGCCCTCGGCGCTGACCGGCACCGCGAAGATCATCGCCGCCACGCCGCTGCCGGTGTGGAAGGAATATCTGGCGTTTCACACGATCTCCAACGCTGCGCCGCTGCTGTCGTCGAACTTCGTCAACACCCAGTTCGCCTTCTTCGGCACGACGCTCAACGGCACGCCGCAGCTCAAGGAGCGCTGGAAGCGCGGCGTCGACCTCGTCAACGGCAGCCTCGGCGAGGCGGTCGGCCAGATCTACGTCCAGAAATATTTCCCGCCCGAGGCCAAGGCCAAGGCCGACGAGCTGGTCCACAACCTCATCGTCGCGATGGACGCGCGCCTCGCCAAGCTCGAATGGATGGCGCCCGAGACCAAGGTGAAGGCGCGCGCCAAGCTCGCCGCCTTCACGCCGAAGATCGGCTATCCCGACAAGTTCCGCGACTATACCGCGCTGCGCGTCGTCAAGGGTGACGTGCTGGGCAATGCCGACCGCGTCGCCGAATTCGAATACAACCGCCAGCTCAACAAGATCGGCAAGCCGGTCGACCGCAGCGAATGGTTCATGACGCCGCAGACGGTCAACGCCTACGCCAACCCGCTGATGAACGAGGTCGTCTTCCCGGCTGCGATCCTCCAGCCGCCGTTCTTCGACCCCAATGCCGATCCTGCGGTGAACTACGGCGCGATCGGCGCGGTGATCGGCCACGAGCTGAGCCATCACTTCGACGATCAGGGCCGCAAGTTCGATCCGAAGGGCAATTTCGCCGATTGGTGGACGCCCGCCGACGTCCAGCGCTTCACCGCGCTGACCGACAAGGTCGTCGCGCAATATGGCGCCTACGAGCCGATCGCGGGCAGCCACGTCAACGGCAAGCTGACGCTCGGCGAGAATATGGCCGATCTCGCCGGCATCAACGTCGCCTATGACGCGTACAAGCTGTCGCTCAAGGGCAAGAAGCCGCCGGTGCTCGACGGTTTCACCGGCGACCAGCGCTTCTTCATGGGCTTCGGCCAGGTCTGGCAGACCAAGGCGCGCGAGGCCTCGATCAAGAACCAGCTCACCACCGATCCGCACACGCCGGGCCAGTGGCGCGCCTATGTCGTCCGCAACCTCGACGCCTGGTATCCGGCGTTCGACGTGAAGCCGGGGCAGAAATATTATCTCGCCCCCGCCGACCGCATCAAGATCTGGTAATCCTTCGCTTTTCCGCCGCCCGCTCTGACAAGAGCGGGCGGCGTTTTTCGTTTCCGGAGACGTTATGAAGTCCTTCCTCATCGCCGGGCTGCTCGGCGCATCGGCGCTTGCCGGCATCGTCCACGCCCAGACGGCACCCGCGCCGGCCGCCGCTACTTCGGGCAAGCCCGAACTCGGCACCTACGGCTTCGACACCGCCGGCATGAACACCGCGGTCGCGCCCGGCGACGATTTCTACGAATACGCCAACGGCACCTGGGCCAAGACGACTGCGATCCCCGCCGACAAATCGAGCTTCGGCGCGTTCGACGTGCTCGCCGACCGGTCGCGCGATCGCACCCGCGGCATCCTCGACACCGCCGCTGGGATGCGCGGGTCGAAGATCGGCACCGCTTATGCGACCTATCTCGACACCGCGGGGATCGAGAAGAAGGGCCTGGCCCCGATCAAGCCGTGGCTCGCCGAGATCAAGGCGGCGACCAAGGCGAGCTATCCGACGCTGATCGCCAAGGCGGCGCGGCAGGGGGTCGGCACGCCGTTCGGCACCGGCGTCGGCCAGGATGCCAAGAGCCCCGAAGTCTATATCGTCGGCGTCCGTCAGGCCGGCCTCGGCCTGCCCGATCGCGATTATTACCTCGACGCCAAGAACGCCAAGGAGAAGGCGGGCTATGAGGCGCATATCGCCACGATGTTCACCCTCGCCGGCGAAGCCGATGCCGCGGCACGCGCCAAGGCGCTGGTCGACTTCGAGACGCAGATCGCACAGGTGAGCTGGACGCGGATCGACAGCCGCGACGCCAACAAGACCTATAACAAGACGAGCGTCGCCGACCTCTCGCACAGCGCGCCGGGCTTCGACTTCGTCACCTATCTGAAGGCGCTGGGCACGCCGGTCGACAGCCTCAACGTCAGCCAGCCTTCGGCGATCACCGGTATCGCCAAGCTGATCGCCGACGCGCCGATCGCGGTGCTGCAGGACCAATTGCTGATCCGCAGCCTCGACAATTACGCCGACGTGCTGCCCGCCGCCTTCGATCAGGAGCAATTCGCCTTCTACGGCACCTTGCTCTCGGGCACGCCGCAGCAGGAGGAGCGCTGGAAGCGCGCGGTCGGCTTCACCAGCGGCGCGCTGTCCGACGAGGTCAGCAAGGTCTATGTCGCGCAATATTTCCCGCCCGAGACCAAGGCGGCGGCCGACAGCCTCGTCAGGAACGTGCTGGCGGCGATGGATACGCGCATCGACAAGCTCGACTGGATGGCGCCGGAGACCAAGGTCAAGGCGCATGCCAAGCTCGCCGCCTTCACCCCCAAGATCGGCTATCCCGACCGCTGGCGCGACTATTCGGCGCTGAAGATCGTCCCCGGCGACGCCTTCGGCAACGAACGTCGTGCGGCGGAATGGCGCTACGCCTATAATATCGGCCATCTCGGCAAGCCGTTGCAGCGCTGGGAATGGGGCATGACGCCGATGACGGTCAACGCTTATGCCAATTTCGGCATGGTCGAGATCGTGTTCCCCGCCGCGATCCTGCAGCCGCCGTTCTTCGATCCCAACGCCGATCCGGCGGTGAATTACGGCGGCATCGGCGCGGTGATCGGTCACGAACTCAGCCACCATTTCGACGACCAGGGCTCGAAATACGACGCCAAGGGCCAGCTCACCGATTGGTGGACGCCGCAGGACGTCGCACGCTTCAAGGCGCTCACCGCCAAGCTCGTCGCCGAATATGACGCCTACGAGCCGCTGCCCGGCATGCACGTCAAGGGCGCGCTCACGCTCGGCGAGAACACCGCCGATCTCGCCGGCCTGTCGGTCGCTTATGATGCGTACAAGACGTCGCTGAACGGGCGCGCGGCGCCGGTGATCGACGGCATGACCGGCGACCAGCGCTTCTACCTCGGCTGGGCGCAGGTCTGGCGCCGCAACTATCGCGAGGCCAATCTCAAGCAGCGGCTGATGACCGATCCGCACAGCCCGTCGCAGCAGCGCACCTGGGTCGTCCGCAACCTCGACCCATGGTATGCCGCGTTCAAGCCGGCGCCGACCGGCAAGATCGTCCTGCCGCCCGAACAGCGCGTGCGCATCTGGTAGCAGGGCGGGGTTCCGGCGATCACCAGAGGCAAGCCGTCACCCGGAGTCTTTTCGGGGTGACGGCGGTCGCTGCGTGATCGCCCGCCCCACGGGGGATTTGACCATCGCGGAAAGGAAGCAATACGCCGCAACGGCTTGCTGCTGCGCCGGACCGCCACCAATCGCTTGACCTGACCGGCCCGATCCCGCGATGACGGCGCGGAGATGGCATCGTCCCCGATCCTCGATAACCCCACCCGCACCGCTGCGCTGCTCGCCGGCGCGATCACGCTCGCCGCGGCGGTGCTGATCCTCGCCGTCGTCGGCAGCCTCGTCGCCGCGGCGGGTTTCCTCGCGGTCGGGATCATCGCCGCCGGCATGGTCTTCGCCTGGCGGCTGCTGACGCCGCAGCACGCCACCGAGCCGCGTACGATCGACTGGGAGTTCACCCGCGCCGTCGCGCAGGCGAGCAGCGACGCGGTCGCGATCACCGATCGTGCCGGCCGGCTGGTCTGCGCCAACGACGCCTATGAGGCGCTGTTCGCCGGTTTCCCGACCCCGCCCGGCCTGCCGCTCGACAATGACGGCGTCGCCCTGCTCGGCAACGCCGGCCGTATCGCCTGGCGCGAGGGCAACGGCGTCGTCCGTAACCTTCACGTCGGCGTCCACCGCGTCTGCGCGCGCATCACCCGCGCCGGTGACGAGGGCGACATGCTCGTCTGGCGGTTCAGCGTCACCGAGGAGCAGGACGTCGCCGCCTCGACCGAGGCGCTGATCGAGGGCGCGACCGGCGATCGGCTCGGTGGCGCCGGGGTGATGGCGGCGCTGATCTGCCCCGACGGCCGCGTCCGCGCCGCCAATCGCGTGCTGGCCCAGCGCGCGCTCGGCGGCGGCGAGCGGCTGGAGGGCCGCGACTTCGCCCGGCTGCTGATCACCGACAGCCGCGGCCTCGTCCGCTTCGAGCGCGAGGGGCTCGACGGCACGCCGCTGCGCGTCGTCCAGATCCCCTTCATGGATTCGGAGGATGCGCCGGTGCTCGTCGCTTTGCTCGACGACGAGGATAGCGCACCCGCGATCGGCGCCTCGGCCTCGGCGCATGTGCGCAGCCTCGTCAGCCTGATGCCGTTCGGGATGGCGCTGGTCGATCGCGAGGGCAAGTTCCTCCAGATGAACGACGCCTTCATCCGCGCCGCGGGTGTCGACGCGCGCACCCCGCCGCTCTACCCGGGCGATCTCGTCGTGCGCGAGGACAAGGCCGCGGTCGCCGATGCGATCCGCCGCTTCGCCGGTGGTGCCACGCATTCCTCCGACATGGCGGTGCGCCTCAAGAGCCACCCCGAGGAGCCGGTCGCGCTCACCATCGCCGGCGCGCGCGGACTGGGCGATGCCGCGGTGCTGCTCAGCCTCAAGGACAATAGCGAGGAGAGCCGCCTCAAGCGCGAGGTCGCGCAGGCGACCAAGATGCAGGCGGTCGGCCAGCTCGCCGGCGGCGTCGCGCACGATTTCAACAATATCCTGACCGCGATCATCGGCCATTGCGACCTGATGATGATGCGCCATTCGCCCGGCGACAGCGACTACGACGATATCCAGCAGATCCGCACCAACTCGAACCGCGCCGCCAGCCTGACCCGCCAGTTGCTCGCGTTCAGCCGCCAGCAGACGCTGCGTCCGCAGACGCTGCAACTGCCCGATGTCGTCGCCGAGGTCTCCAATCTGCTCAAGCGGCTGATGGGCGAACAGATCCGCCTCGACGTCACGCACGGCCGCAACCTCGGCGCGGTGCGCGCCGATCCCGGCCAGCTCGAACAGGTCGTCGTCAACCTCGCGGTCAACGCGCGCGATGCGATGCTCGCGCACAATCCGGGCGGTGGCGGGACGCTGACCATCCAGACCAAGTCGGTCACCGCCACCGAGGTGCGTGCGATGGCGTCCGACATCCTGCCCGTCGCGGATTACACCGCCCTGGTCGTCAGCGACGAGGGCGGCGGCATTCCCCCCGAGATCCTGCCCAAGATCTTCGAACCCTTCTTCACCACCAAGGAGGTCGGCAAGGGTACCGGTCTCGGCCTGTCGACCGTCTACGGCATCGTCAAGCAATCGGGCGGCTGGATCTTCGCCGAATCGAAGCCGGGGCAGGGCGCCACCTTCACCATGTACCTGCCGGTCCACGCCGCGGGCACCGTCACCCGCGTCCCCGCCTCGCGGCCCAGTCCCAAGCCGGTGGAGATGTGGGGCACCGGCACGATCCTGCTGGTCGAGGACGAAGGCATGGTCCGCGCCGTCGCCGAGCGCGCGCTGACCCGCCAGGGCTATACCGTGATGACCGCGGAGAATGGCGAGGCGGCGCTGGAGCTGCTCGACCGCAACGGCCGCCCCGACCTGTTGATCAGCGACGTGGTGATGCCGACGATGGACGGCCCGACGATGGTCCGCCACGCCCGCGACCGTTATCCCGATCTGCCGATCATCTTCATGTCGGGCTATGCCGAGGAGCAATTGCGCCGCTCGATCGACCTCGACAACGTCGCCTTCCTGCCCAAACCGTTCAGCGTCCAGCAGCTCGCCGAGGCGGCGAGGGACGTGCTGGTCGGGCGGTGATGCCGTCGCCACGGCGCGCTGCGGCAGGAACGGGACAGGTTCCGCGAAATCATCTGTTGGCATTGCGCAACGACCGCGGGTAAGGGCGCAGGATGGCTTCCCCTACGCAGATCCTCATCGTCGAGGATGAACCTCTCATTGCGATGATGCTCGAGGATTTTCTCGAGGTCCTGGACAAGACGTCCGCCGGCACCGTCGACACGGTCGCGGGCGCGCTCGCGCGGGTCGCGGACGGCGGCATCGACGCCGCGATCCTCGACGTCAACCTGCGCGGCGGCGAGAAGAGCACGCCGATCGCCGAAGCGTTGGCGGCACGCGACATCCCCTTCATCTTCGCCACCGGCGGCAGCGACGACAGCGTCGACGCGCAATTCCGCGATCGCCCGGTGCTGCAAAAGCCGTTCACCATGGACGGCGTGGCGAAGGCGCTGGACGCGCTCTAGGCCGGGACCTCCGCAAAACTCGGCCGGTGCTCCCGCGCAGGCGGGAGCCCAGGAGTCGCGCGCGCTACCGGACGTTTCCTTGCTTGGCTCTGGGTTCCCGCCTTCGCAGGAACAGCGGAAGAAGTATGGCGACGGTCGACAGGACAGGCGATCGCGCGAAGCGACAGGCGCGCCCCGCGCATGCATGACGCATTTGTCACCGGAACGAAGGTCCTTGCGATCGCATTGACCGATCGAGGCTTTCGAGAAGGAACAGATGTGGCAGGCGAACCGATTGCGATCGTCACCGGCGGGGAATCCGGCATCGGCGCGGCCTGCGTCGCGGCGCTCGCCAAGGCCGGCGCCCGCGTCGTCTTCACCTATTTCCGCGACGCCGCCGCCGCAGCGGCGGTCGCGCAGGCGGCCGGCGGCGAGACGCGCGCCCATGCCGTGCAATGCGACGTCTCCAGCGAAGCCGCGGTCGAAACGCTCTTCGCAGAGACCGAGGCGCGGTTCGGCACCGCGACGTGGCTGGTCAATTCCGCCGGTCTCAACATGGCCGGCACCAAGCTGGTCGACATGCCGCTCGACCAGTTCGATCGCGTGCTGCGTTCCGATCTCTACGGCCCGTTCCTCACCTGCCGCCGCTTCGTCCGCGCCGCCGAGGCGGCGAAGGCCGGCGGCCGCATCGTCAACATCTCCTCGATCCACGAACGCGCGCCGCGCCCCGGTGGTGCCGATTACGATTCGGCCAAGGGCGGCCTCGCGCAGCTCACCGCGACGCTGGCGCTCGAACTCGCGCCGTCGCGGATCGCGGTCAACGGCATCGCCCCGGGCATGATCCTGACCCCGATGAACGCGCATGCGGTGGAGGACGCCGCCTATCGCGCGAAGCTGGAGGCGAACATCCCCTGGGGCCGCGCCGGCACTGCCGACGAGGTCGCGACGCTCGTCGCCTTCCTCCTCTCGCCCGCGGCGGATTATATCACCGGCACCACCGTCACGATCGACGGCGCGCTGTCCCTCGTCATCGCGCAGGGCGCATAGGAGCGCCCCCGATGCCCACTTATGCCGTCGAGGCCCTCGACACCGTCACCATCGCCCCCGGCTCGCCGATCGACGGCATGGACCTGATGAGCCCGTTCGTCTGGCGGGAGCAGGGCCGGTACCGCATGCTGGTGCGCGGCGTTCCCGATCCGCTCGGCCCCGCCGATCCCACCGGCCTGATCGCCAGCGGCTGGAGCGACGACGGCCTCCACTTCACGCTCGACGCGCAGCTCGCGATCGCGCCGGGCACCGATCCCGCCGACGCCGATGCCGGCGGCTGCGAGGACCCTACCGTACTGATCGCCGACGACGGCGGCTATGTCGTCTATTACACCGGCGTCGACGCCGCCCGCTCGCAGGGTGTGTTGATCGCCGCGAGCGGCGCCACGCTCGACACGCTGGTCAAGCGCCGCGTCGCGCTCGCCGCCCCGGCCGGCGAGGGCAATATCAAGGAAGCGACCTTCGCGCAGACCGCGGCGGGCGACTGGCGCCTGTTCTACGAATATGCCGCCGCGGAGGAACGCGGCATCGGCGCCTCGCGCGTCGGCATCGCTCGCGCCGCGCGACTCGGCGATCCCTGGACCTCTCTCGCCGATCCCTTTCCGATCCGCGCCGATTCGTGGGACAATTGGCATCTGTCGACCGGCCCGGTCTGCTGCCTGCCCGGCGCCGATCCGGTGATGTTCTACAATGGCGCGACGCTCGACGCGCGCTGGCGGATCGGCTGGATCAGCTTCTCGCCCGATTTCGCTGCGGTCACCGGTCGCGGGCTCGAACCCGTCATCCTGCCGCCGCCGCCCGAGGATCGCGCCAAGACCGACATCGCCTTCGCCGCCTCGACCGTCATCGAGGACGGCATGATCTCGCTCTATTTTTCGCTGGAGGATCGCATCCTGCGTCGCGCCCGCATCCGATATTACGCGTAACAAGCTTGCGTTGAAGGGCCCTCCCGCGACATAGGGCGTCGCCATGACCCAGTTTGACAAGTCCCGCCTGCCGAGCCGCCACGTCTCGGTCGGCCCCGAACGCGCTCCGCACCGCAGCTATTACTACGCCATGGGGATCGGCGAGGAGGATATCGCCAAGCCGTTCGTCGCGCTCGCCAGCGCCGGCAACAATTCGGCGCCGTGCAATACGACGCTCGACGGCCAGGCGGATGCCGCGCAGGCCGGCGTGATCCAGGGCGGCGGCATGCCGCGCCGCTTCAACACGATCACCGTCACCGACGGCATCGCGATGGGCCATCAGGGGATGAAGGCGTCGCTGGTCAGCCGCGAGGTGATCGCCGATTCGGTCGAGCTGTCGGTGCGCGGCCATTGCTACGACGCGCTGGTCGGCTTCGCCGGCTGCGACAAGTCGCTGCCCGGCATGATGATGGCGATGCTGCGCCTCAACATCCCGTCGATCTTCGTCTACGGCGGGTCGATCCTGCCCGGTCGCTTCCAGAACCGCGACGTCACCGTCGTCGACGTGTTCGAGGTGGTCGGCAAATATGCCGCCGGCGCCTGTCCGCTGTCGGAGGTGCACGAACTCGAGAAGGTCGCCTGTCCCGGCCACGGCGCGTGCGGCGGCCAGTTCACCGCCAACACCATGGCCTGCGTCGGCGAGGCGATCGGCCTCAGCCTGCCCAACAGCAACATGGTCCCCGCGCCGTACAGCACGCGCGAGCAGATCGCCGTCGCCGCCGGCGCGCAGGTGATGGAGCTGGTCGCGAAGCAATTGCGTCCTCGCGACATCTGCACCCGCGCCGCCTTCATCAACGCCGCGCGCGTCGTCGCCGCCACCGGCGGTTCGACCAACGCCGCGCTGCATCTGCCGGCGATGGCGAGCGAGGCGGGTATCGATTTCGACCTGTTCGACGTCGCCGAGGCGTTCAAGTCGACCCCGTATATCGCCGACCTCAAGCCCGGCGGGCAGTATGTGGCGAAGGACATGTACGAGGCGGGCGGCGTCTACATGCTGATGAAGACGATGCTTGCCGGCGGTCTGCTCGACGGCGATTGCATCACCGTCACCGGCAAGACGCTCGGCGAGAACATCGATCAGGTGACGTGGAACCCCGACCAGAAGGTCATCTACGACGTCAAGACGCCGTTGAGCCCGACCGGCGGCGTCGTCGGCCTGCGCGGCAGCCTCGCCCCCGATGGCGGCATCGTCAAGGTCGCCGGCATGCACCGCCTCCAGTTCGAAGGGCCGGCGCGGGTGTTCGACTGCGAGGAGGATTGCTTCGCCGCGGTCGAAGCGCGTTCGATCAACGAAGGCGAAGTGCTCGTCATCCGCTACGAGGGGCCGAAGGGCGGCCCCGGCATGCGTGAGATGCTGTCGACCACCGCGGCGCTCTACGGGCTCGGCATGGGCGAGAAGGTCGCGCTGATCACCGACGGCCGATTCTCGGGCGCGACGCGCGGCTTCTGCATCGGCCATGTCGGCCCCGAGGCGGCCGAGGGCGGCCCGATCGCCCTGGTCGAGAACGGCGACACGATCCGCATCGATGCCGAGGCCGGCACGATCGACCTCATCGTCGACGACGCGACGATGGCCGCGCGCCGCGCCGCCTGGCAGCCGCGGGTGAACGATTACGGCTCGGGCGCATTGTGGCGCTATGCCCAGAACGTCGGTCCTGCTTGGCAGGGCGCTGTCACCCATCCCGGCGCCAAGGCCGAAACCCACGTCTATGCGGATATCTGATCGCCGGGGCGCAGGAGCGGCGCTGCTGCTCCTCGCCGCGTGCAGCGATCCGCATGCCGGCGACAACGCGCTGGCGCAGGTGGAATCGGCGCAGGCGGAGGCGGCGGAGGACGACGGCAACATCCTCTGCGCGCGCGGCGGTGAAGCGCTCAAGCGCGACTGCACCGTCGAGCAGACGCAGAGCGAACGCGGCCTGATCCTCACCGTGCGTCATGCGGACGGCGGCTTCCACCGCCTGCTGGTGACGCGCGACGGCCGCGGCGTGGTCGCGGCGGATGGCGCCGAGCCGGCGAAGGTGACGATCCCCGAACCCGGCACGATCGACGTCGCGCTCGGCACCGATCGTTACCGTCTGCCGGCGACGATCAAGGCCGGACGATGATCACGATCGACGGCCAGCCGATCCTCACCGCCGCGCAGATGCGCGCCGCAGAAGATGCCGCGATCGCCGCTGGCACGTCGGTAAAGGCGCTGATGCAGCGGGCGGGGGAGGGCATCGCCGCCGCCGCGCGCCGTCTCGCCATCGGTGCGGACGTTCTCGTGGTCTGCGGCCCCGGCAACAACGGTGGCGACGGCTATGTCGCCGCGACGACGCTCGCCCGCCTCGGCCACCCGGTCCACGTGGCCGCCAGCGCCCCGCCGAAGACCGACGCTGCCATCGCCGCGCGCGCCGGCTGGACCGGCCCGATCGAGGCGCTCGCCGAAACCGCACCCGCGCCGGTGCTGATCGATTGCCTGTTCGGCACCGGCGTGACGCGTCCGCTCGCACCGGAGATCGACGCGACGCTCGCCCGCCTGTCGCGCACCGCCCGCCTCGTCATCGCGGCCGACCTGCCCAGCGGCACCGATGCCGACACCGCAGATGCCCCCGACTGGGCGAAGAACCACCCCGCCACGCTGACGCTCGCGCTCGGCGCGCTCAAGCCCGCACACGTCCTCCACCCCGCCGCGGCGGCCTGCGGCAATGTCCGCCTGATCGACCTCGGCATCGACCGCCCTGATGCGGTCATGGTGGCCGACCGGCCGACGCTCCCGCACCCCGGCCCGACCTCGCACAAATACACCCGCGGCATGGTTGCGATCGTCGCCGGCGCGATGGAGGGCGCCGCCCGCCTCGCCGCCGTCGCCGCGTTGCGCAGCGGCGCCGGCTATGTCGCGCTCTACGGCGGCAGCGGGCAGGGCGGCCCCGATGCCATCGTCCACCGCCCCTACGACCCCGAAGCGCTCGCCGACGACCGCATCGGCGCGATCCTGATCGGTCCCGGCCTCGGTCGCGACGACGAGGCACGCGCGCGGCTTGCCGCGCTGATCGCCGCCGACACGCACCGGCTCGTCATCGACGGCGACGCGCTCCACCTGCTCGACCCGGACGCGCTCCGCGCCCGCCGCAACCCGGTCGTCCTCACCCCCCACGCCGGCGAGTTCCGCGCGCTCTTCGGCAGCCCCGCAGGCTCGCTGCTCGATCAGGCGCGCAGCGCCGCCACCCGCGCCGACGCCATCGTCGTCCTCAAAGGCCCTACGACGATCGTCGCCAGCGCCGCCGGCGCCCGCGTCCATCCCGCCGGCAATCCGTGGCTTTCCACCGCCGGCACCGGCGACGTGCTCGCCGGCACGATCGCCGCGCAGCTCGCATACGGCCACGCCGATCCGCTCGCCGCCGCCGATGCCGGCGTCTGGCTCCACGCTCGGGCGGCGACGCTGGCGGGGAAAAGCTTCATCGCCGACGACTTGGCAAATGCGCTCACCCCGGCCAGAGCCGGCCCATGACCTCCACCGACACCATTTTACGCGTCGCGGCGCGCGGCGACGGCGTCACCGCCGACGGCCGCCACGCCGCCTTCGCCGCGCCCGGCGACCTGCTCGGCGCCGACGGCACGCTGACCCACGGCCCGCATCACCAGGCGCCGCCGTGCCGCCATTTCCCCGAATGCGGCGGCTGCCAGCTCCAGCATCTCGACGACGACGCTTATGCCGCCTTCGTCACCGACCGCGTCGCCAGCGCGCTCGACGGGCAGGAGCTGACCGCCACGCTGCGCCCGCCGTTGGTCTCGCCGCCCAACACCCGCCGTCGCGCGACGCTGCACGCGGAGGGGAAGGGCGGCCGCGTCACGCTCGGCTTCACCGCCGAGAAGAGCCATGCGATCGTCGACATGCGCGAATGCCATATCCTCGCGCCGAAGCTGTTCGCGGTCGTCGTCCCGTTGCGGACGTTGCTCCAGAAGCTTGGCTTCAAGCGCCGCGGCGACGTCCACCTGACGCTGTCGGATCAGGGGCCGGACGTGATGGTCACCAACCTCACCGCCGACGGCCTCGCCGCCGCCGAGGCGATCACCGGCTTCTGCGAGCGCCACGCCATCGCGCGCTTCACGCTCGACAGCGGGATCGGCGCCGAGACCCGCTGGGAGCCGCAGCCGGTGACGATCACGCTCGGCGGCCATCCGGTGCCGCTGCCGCCCGCCGCGTTCCTGCAAGCCACGCAGGAGGGCGAGGACGCGCTCGTCGCCGCGATGCGCGAGGCCACCAGGGGCGCCGCGACGATCGCCGACCTGTTCGCCGGTCTCGGCACCTTCACCCTCGCGCTGCCGGCACGCGTCTACGCCGCGGAGGGCGCTCGCGACGCGCTCTTCTCGCTGAAATCAGCGGCGGGGAGGGGGCAGCTTCCGGTCTTCACCGAACACCGCGATCTCTACCGCCGCCCGCTGACGGTCGCCGAACTCGACCGCTTCGACGCGATCGTCATCGATCCGCCCCGCGCCGGCGCGCGCGATCAGGTCGAGGCGCTCGCCGCCTGTCAGGCGAAGGTGATCGGCTACGTCTCCTGCAACCCGTCGAGCTTCGCCCGCGACGCGAAATTGCTGATCGAAGGAGGCTGGCGGATCGACTGGGTCCAGCCGGTCGGCCAGTTCCGCTGGTCGACCCACGTCGAACTGGCGGCGCGCTTCATCCGGTAATTGGTTCACGCGAAGGCGCGAAGGCGCGAAGAGGTCCCGCCAAGGGCGAGCGGATCGACCGAAAGACGAGCAATTGCATGCGGGAATGTCCTGCGGCTTCCCCGATCGCAACACCTTCGCGCCTTCGCCTGAACCTCAATATACCGCCGACACGAAGAACAGCCCGTCCGGCGGCGCGTTCAGCCCCAGCCGCGCGCGATCCCGCGCCTCCAGCGCCACCCGCACGTCGTCCACCGACCACCGCCCCATACCGACCAGCGCCAGACACCCCACCATCGAGCGCACCTGATGATGGAGGAACGACCGCGCCGCCGCGCGCACCGCGATCCGTTCGCCCTCGCGCGCCACCGACAGCAGATCGAGCGTCCGCACCGGGCTGTCCGCCTGACAATGCGCCGAGCGGAACGTCGTGAAGTCATGCCGCCCGACCAGCACCGCCGCCGCCGCCGCCATCGCGTCGGCATCGAGCACCTGCGGCACTTGCCACGCCAGCCCCGCCTCCCAGGTCAGCGGCGCCCGCCGGTTGACGATGCGATACTCATACGCCCGCCCCAGACACGAAAACCGGGCATGCCAATCGTCCGCCACAACGATGCAGTCGAGCACCGCGACCGGCGCCGGCCGCACCCGCGCGTTCAGCGCCTCCATCAACCGGAACGGCGCGATATCCTTGGCGATATCGACATGCGCGCGCATCCCAAGCCCATGCACCCCGGCATCGGTCCGCCCAGCGGCATGGACCGCGGTCCGCTCGCCGGTCACCGCGAACACCGCCTCCTCCAGCGCCGCTTGCACGCTCGGCCCATGCTTCTGCCGCTGCCAGCCCATGAACGGCCGGCCGTCATATTCCACCGTCAGCGCGAACCGCGTCAAAGCTGCGTGCCCGACCGCACCGGAAAGCCGCGCAGCAACTCGGCGGTGCTGGTCACACCGCGCCCGGCGCGTTGCACCAGCGTCGGCCGGATCGCGCCGTCGCCGCAGGCGACCGTCAGCGCATCGTCCACCGTCGTCCCCTCGCCGCCGGGGAAGCTGAACGGCAGCACGTCGGCGCCGAGCACCTTGACCCGCTCGCCCGCGATCTCCAGCCACGCCCCCGGCGCGGGGTTCATCGCCCGCACCAGCCGCTCGACCTCCACGGCGCTGCGCGTGAAATCGATCCGCGCCTCCGCCTTGTCGATCTTGCTCGCATAGGTGACGCCCGCCTCGGGCTGCGCCACGGGCGGATGCGCATCGAGATCGCCGAGCACCTCGACCATCAACCCCGCACCCAACGCCGCCAGCTCTTCGGTCAGCTCGCCCGAGGTCTTGCGATCGACCGCCACGCGCCCCTCCAGCCGCACCGGCCCGGTATCGAGCCCCGCCTCCATCTGCATGATCCCGACCCCCGTCTCGGCATCGCCGGCGAGGATCGCGCGCTGCACCGGCGCCGCCCCGCGCCAGCGCGGCAGCAGCGAGCCATGCACGTTGAGACACCCGAAGCGCGGCACGGCCAGCACCGCCCTGGGCAGGATCAGCCCGTAGGCCGCCACCACCGCGACATCCGCGTCCAGCGCCGCGAACGCCGCCTGCTCCTCCGCGCCCTTCAGGCTGACCGGATGCCGCACCGCGATCCCCAGCGCCTCGGCGCGCTGCTGCACCGCCGAGGCGACCGTCTCGCGCCCGCGCCGCCCGCCGGGGCGCGGCGGCTGGCTATAGGCCGCGACGACGTCATGTCCGGCCGAAACCAGCGCCTCCAGCGTCGGTACGGCGAAGTCGGGAGTTCCCATGAAGATGATCCGCATGGGGTGTCTTCAACGCGCTGGCGGGCGATGGCGCAACCCCCTATCTGTTCCGTCATGGCCTCTCCCGAAATCGAAGCCCTGACCCAGGCGCTCGCGCGCCTCCCCGGACTTGGGCCGCGGTCGGCACGCCGCGCGGTGCTCCATCTGCTCAAGAAGCGCGAGGCGGCGCTCGGTCCCTTGCGCGCCGCGCTGGAGGCGGTCGACGAACGGCTGGAGACCTGCGCGACCTGCGGCAACGTCGACACCGCCAACCCCTGCGCGATCTGCGCCGACCCGCGCCGCGACCAACGATCGCTCTGCGTGGTGGAGGAAGTGGCGGACCTGTGGGCGCTCGAACGCTCGCGGCTTTTCCCCGGCCGCTTCCACGTCCTCGGCGGCCGATTGTCGGCGCTCGAAGGCATCCGCCCCGAGGATCTCGCGATCGAGACCCTGGTCACCCGGATCGAGGCCGGCGGCATCGACGAGGTCGTCCTCGCGATGAACGCGACGCTGGAGGGCCAGACGACGGCGCATTACCTCGCCGACCGCATCGAACGCTTCCCGGTACGCGTGACCCAGCTCGCCCACGGCCTGCCGGTCGGCGGCGAACTGGATTATCTCGACGAAGGCACGCTCGCGCAGGCGCTGCGCGCGCGGCGTCCAGTGTAATTCCTCCCCGGCACGGGGAGGGGGACCGCGCATCGCAGATGCGTGGTGGAGGGGGGCTTCCACACGCGCCTACGCGGGAGGAGAGCCCCCTCCACCATGCCAACGCATGGTCCCCCTCCCCGTGCCGGGGAGGACTATGCTCGAACTTGACGCCAAACCCCTCGCCACCTAGCTGACCGGGCATGGCAGTCCTCCCCATCGTCGAAGTCCCCGATCCGCGCCTGCGCCTGATCTCCAAGCCCGTCGAGCAGGTCACCGACGAAACGCGCGCCTTCGTCCAGGACATGATCGACACGATGTACGACGCCAACGGCATCGGCCTCGCCGCGATCCAGGTCGGCGTCGACAGCCGCATCCTCGTCATCGACCTGCAGGACGAGAAGGACGAGGAAGACAAGCCGATCAAGGCGCCGCACGCCTATATCAACCCCGAAATCCGATCGGTCAGCGAAGAGACGAGCAGCTACAACGAAGGCTGCCTGTCGATCCCCGAACAATATGCCGACGTCGCCCGCCCGGCGCGCTGCCGCGTCCGCTGGCTCGACGAACAGGGCGAAGCCCATGAGGAAGAGCTGACCGGCCTGCTCTCGACCTGCATGCAGCACGAGATCGATCATCTCAACGGCATCCTCTTCATCGACCATATCAGCCGCCTCAAGCGCGACATGGTCATGAAGAAACTGACGAAAATGCGCCGCTGACGCACAGGCGCGGGGCGGCTCGCTCCGCTTCCTCCGCATCCGTCACCCCGGACTCGTTCGAAACCTCCGCGACACTGCCCAGTGCTTGGAACGCGAAGTGCTTACATGAACGGTCCTGTGTGTCGGCCCCGCCCGTGACAGGGGGAGACTGAGGCGGGCAGCGTCGAGCGTCCATATCCCGCAATTAGGGACTGTCCTCCCTCCGACGTTCGATCTATGTTCCTCGTCACGAAAAGACCGCCGCCGACGTCCGCCATGACGTCCGCCGGCCGCCAAAGGGAATGACCGTGGACCTGACGATCGTCATCATCGCCATCCTCGCGCTCGCGGCGGGGCTGCTCGTCGGTTGGCTGCTCGCCAGCCGCAGGGCCGGCAGCCTCACCGCCGATCTCGCCGTCGCGCAGAGCAAGGCCGCCGACGCCGAGATCGCCGCCCGCGCCCGCGACGCGGTCGAGCGCGAACGCAACGAGGCGATGCGCGACCTCGCCGCGCTCCGTGCGCAGGCGGAGGATCGCGCCGCCACGCTCGATGCGCTGCGCGACGAACTCTCCGCAATCCGCGCCGATCGCGACGCCGCCCGCACCGCGCTCGCCACCACCGGCGCACAGGTCGAGGCGTTCGAGGCGCGCCTGATCGACATGCGCGACGCCAAGGAGCAGATGGCGGCGCGGTTCAACGACCTCGCCAACAAGGCGCTGACCGACGCGCAAAAAGCGTTCCTCGATCGTGCCGAGGCCCGCTTCCGCCAGTCGGAGGAACTCGCCGGCACCAACCTCAAATCGCTGCTCCAGCCGGTCAACGACCGCCTGCTCCGCTACGAGGAAGGCGTCGCCAAGGTCGAGGCCGAGCGCCGCGACGCCTTCGGCGATCTCAAGGGCCAGATCGAACAGATGCGGCTCGGCCAGGAGCGCGTCTCCGGCGAGGCGGCCAAATTGGTCAACGCGCTGCGCAACGCGCCCAAGGCGCGCGGCCGCTGGGGCGAGCAGCAGCTTCGCAACGTGCTCGAAACCTGCGGCCTCGCCGAACATACCGACTTCGCGATGGAGGTCAGCGTCGCCGACGGCGAGGGCGGTCGCCTGCGCCCCGACGCGATCGTCCGCGTTCCCGGCGGCAAGTCGCTGATCATCGACGCCAAGGTGTCGCTCAACGCCTATCAGGACGCGTTCGGCGCGGTCGACGAGAGCGAGCGCCATATCGGCCTCACCGCGCATGCCGCGTCGATGCGCGCGCATATCAACGGCCTGTCCGCCAAGGCCTATTGGTCTCAGTTCGACGATACGCCCGAATATGTCGTGATGTTCGTCCCCGGCGAGCATTTCCTCTCCGCCGCGCTGGAGCACGATGCCGGCCTGTGGGATTATGCCTTCGACAAGAAGGTCCTGCTCGCCACGCCGACCAATCTGATCGCGATCGCGCGCACCGTGGCGGCGGTCTGGCGGCAGGAGAAACTGGCGACCGAAGCCCGCGCGATCGGCGCGCTCGGCAAGGAACTCTACGACCGGCTCGCCAAGGCCGGCGAGGACCTCCGCAAGGTCGGCGGGGGCCTGACCACCGCGGTCAACAATTACAACAATTTCGTCTCGAGCTTCGAAAGCCGCGCCCTGGTGTCGGCGCGCAAGTTCCGCGACCTCAATATCGAACCCGGCGCGCGCGAGATCGGCGTCGCGGAACCCGTCGAGGCACTCGCGCGCTACGGCGAGGAAGCGCTGCGCCTGCCGGATGCGGCGGAATAGAGGAGCGGGCGGTGAAGGGCATGCACGACGGCGACGTCATCATGGATCGCGACGGGCGCGTGTCGGGCATGGTCGCCGGCGACGTGATCGTCCGATCGGGCTGCGACGTCAGGATCAGCGGCATGGTCGCCGGTGACGTCTACGTCGAGGCCGGCGCCCGCGCACGGATCAGCGGCATGGTCTCCGGCCGCATCATCGACCGCGGCGGCTCAATCCGGGTCAGCGGCATGGTCGGTGGCTAGGCCGGTCGGCAAGGCGTTGACGCTGCGGCCGAAACCGGCACCGCTGTCCTACAGGCGGCCATCGTGCTACCCATCCGGCTCTTTCTCATCGGTGCAGAAATCGAAACGATAGGGCTCGATCGTTTCGATTGAGGTGTCCAACTTGTCCATCTTTGCGTCATGCGCGAGGCGGCGGCAGGACCAGTAGCGAGGATAGGCATCCAGATTGAAAGTCCTCCCTCGCCAGGGGGAGGTGGCGCGGCGAAGCCGTGACGGAGGGGGAGGAAAGCGATCACTTCGGTTGCGTGTCCTCCCCCTCCGTCATGCCTTCGGCATGCCACCTCCCCCTGGCGGGGGAGGAATGACTTCGATGCCGCCCCTAGCCGTGCTGCGCCAACACCTCATAGGCCATCACCGCCGTCGCCACCGCGGCGTTGAGACTGTCCGCTTTCCCCAGCATCGGGATCTTGACCAGCAGGTCGCACGCCGCGGCATAGTCCGCCGGCATCCCCTGCGCCTCGTTGCCGGTCAGCAGGAAGGTCGGCGTAGCGTAGCGCGCCGCCCGATAATCATGGTTGGTATCGAGGCTCAGCCCGACGAGTTGCCCCGGCCCCTCGCGCAGCCAGCCGAGGAACGGCCCCCATTCGCTGCGCACCACCGGAATGGTGAACAGCGCGCCCATGCTGGCGCGCACCGCCTCGACCGAGAAGGGATCGACGCATTCGCCGATCAGGATCAGCGCGCCCGCGCCCACCGCATCGGCGGTGCGCAGGATCGTGCCGAGATTGCCGGGATCGCGCAGCCGCTCGGCGACCAGCCAGATCTTCGATGTGGTCCGATCGAGATCGGCCAGCGTCCGGTCGAACTCGTCGAATACGCCGACCACCGCCTGCGGATTGTCCTTGCCCGACAATTTGGACAGGATGTCGGGCGTCGTCTGGATCGACTCGCCGCCCGCCATCTCGACGTCGATCGACAGCGCATGGACCAGCGGGTGGTCGGCATTGCCCGCCGCGTAGAAGAGGATGCGCGGCAGTCGCCCGGTCTCGCGCGCCTCGGTGAGGATGCGCAACCCCTCGGCCATGAACTGGCGCGCGCCGCGGCGATGGCGCTTGTCGCGCAGTTCGCGGGCGTATTTGACGAGCGGGTTGGAAAAGGCGGTGATCTCACGGGGCATAGGTTCCCCCTCCGGCACAGCGGCCGGTCAGCGCAAGCTCAATCTTCGCCGAACTTGGCCTCGACCAGCTCGCAGAGCGCGCCAACTGCCGCCTCGGCGCCGTCGCCGCTCGCGCTTATCGTGATCGAATCGCCCTTGGCGGCGCCGAGCATCATCAGGCCCATGATCGACGTGCCTGTCACCGCGCCGTCGTCCTTGCTGACCTTGACCTCGACCGGCTGGGTCGAGGCGAGCGTGACGAACTTGGCGCTCGCCCGCGCGTGCAACCCACGCTTGTTGGTGATGAGGACGGTGCGCGTGACCTCCGCGCTCACGCCGCCGCCTCGCCGAGCACTTCGGAGGCGACCGAGATATATTTGCGCCCGGCCTCGCGCGCCGCGGCGACCGCCTCGACGACCTTCATCGATTTGCGCGCCGAGCCGAGCCGGATGAGCATCGGCAAATTCATGCCCGCGATCACTTCGACCCGCCCGCGTTCCATCAACGAAATCGCGAGGTTGGACGGCGTGCCGCCAAACAGGTCGGTCAGCACGATCACGCCGCGGCCCGAATCGACCGCACCGATCGCGGTGGCGATATCGGCGCGCCGCTCCTCCATATCGTCGTCGGGACCGATCGAGATCGTCGCGATGCGATCCTGTGGACCGACGACATGGATCATCGCGGTCACGAATTCTTCGGCGAGCCGCCCGTGCGTCACCAGAACGAGGCCAATCATCTCAGATACGTTACTCATTTGCTGGCCGGCGGCCCCTCGAGCGAGTCCTGCGGTGCGGCCCCGAGGTCGCGATGCGTAATGGTGGGCGAAAAACCCGCTTTGCGCAACCGGTCAGCGAGATACTCGGCGACATGGACCGATCTGTGTCTCCCTCCGGTACAACCGATCGCGACGCTGACATAGGATTTCCCCTCGGCGCGGTACCGCGGGATGAGGAGTTCGAGCAGGCTGCCGATCTGCTCCATCGCCTGCGGATAGGCAGGGTCGGCAGCGACATAAGCGGCGACGTCGGCGTCGAGCCCGGTCCCCGGCCGCAGCACCGGGTCCCAATGCGGATTGCGCAGAAAGCGCATGTCGAACACCAGATCGGCGTTGCGCGGCAGCCCGCGGGCGAAGCCGAACGACTGGATCGACAGCACCGGCTCGTCGCGGCCGTGCCCGGCAAAGGTCGTACGCACCTGCTGCGCCAATGCATTGGCGGAGAGGTCGGTGGTGTCGATCAGCCGGTTCGCCCAATCGCGCAACGGCCGCAGCATCTCGCGTTCGCGGGCGATGCCGTCGCCCGCCGGCCGGTCGGGGGCGAGCGGGTGCCGCCGCCGCGTCTCCGAATAGCGGCGCTCCAGCTCGGCGCCCGAACAGTCGAGGAACAGCATGCCGATGTCGAGGCCATGGTCGTCGCGCAGCGAGCGGATGCGCTCGACGATCCGCGCCGGGTCGAAATCGCGGGTGCGCGCGCCGATGCCGATCGCCAGCGGCTGGCTGTCGTCCGCCGTCCCGGCGGCGAGCGGCGCGTCG
Organism: Sphingomonas sp. CD22; assembly: GCF_034556155.1. Classification (NCBI taxonomy): domain Bacteria; kingdom Pseudomonadati; phylum Pseudomonadota; class Alphaproteobacteria; order Sphingomonadales; family Sphingomonadaceae; genus Sphingomonas; species Sphingomonas sp. CD22. Next base: position 228,929 of record NZ_JAYDYX010000004.1, read on the forward strand.
AGCAATCGGTCGAGCAGCACCAGCGGCAGATTGTCGACCACCTCCCAGCCGAGATCCTCCAGCGTCTTGAGCACGGTCGACTTGCCCGCGCCGGACAGGCCGGTGACGAGCAATATGTCCTTGGTCATGGCACGAACCTCATTCCGGTGTCGCCTCGGGCTGGCGCAGCGCCCATTCGATCTTCAGCGGCGTCGCGGCGTGGAAGGCATCGAGCGCGATCTCACGCACCGCGATTCCCGCCAGCCGGCGCCAGTGGCGCTCTGGCATGCGGAGCGGCGTGCCGTCGAGCCGCACGATCAGCGCGACCGGCACGTCATCGACCGCGGCCATCGTCACGATCCCCACGCCGCGCAGCTCGATCCGCCCGCGGATCGTCGCCGGCGCGCGCGCCAGCACGATCGCGCCGTCCCCAACCAGCAACGTCTGGTCGTCGCTGACCAGCATCGCGCCGCGATCGATCAGCCGCAGCGCGAGGTCGGACTTGCCGGCGCCCGGCGGTCCTTCGAGCAGCACCGCGCGCCCGTCGATCGCGACGCAGGTCGCATGGCAGCGTTCGGTTTCGCTCATCGCTCGGCGAGCGGCAGGCGGACGACGAAGCGCGCACCGCCCAGCCGGTCCTCGCGCGATTCGACCGCGATGCTGCCCTGATGCGCCTCGACGATCGTCCGCGCGATGGCGAGGCCGAGGCCGGAATGCTGCCCGAACGCCTCCGCCTCGGGCCGGATCGACTGGAAGCGGCGGAAGATCGCCTCGCGCGCCTCTTCGGGCACGCCCGGCCCCTCGTCCTCGACGCGGACGACGAGATCGTCGCCCTCGCGTGCCACCGCGATCGCGATCAGCGCGCCATCGGGCGAGAAGGACAGCGCATTGTCGATGAGGTTGTCGAACACGCGTTCGAGCCGCGCGCCCTCGCCGAGCGTCACCAGCGCTGTGCCGGCATGATCGAAGCGCAGCCGCACGCCCCGCTCGACCTCGCGGGCGAGCCGCTGGTCGACGAGCGCGCGGATCATCGCCGCGATGTCGATCGCCTCGAACTTCGCGCGGCTGAGCTGCGCGTCGAGGCGCGACGCCTCGGAAATGTCGGTGATCAACCGGTCGAGCCGGTGCACGTCGTCGCGGACGATCGACAGCAGCCGCTCGCGCAACTCCGGGTCCCTGACCGCGTCGAGCCCCTCGACAGCCGAGCGCAGCGAGGCGAGCGGGTTCTTCATCTCATGGGTGACGTCCGCCGCGAACGCCTCGGTCGCATCGATCCGCGCGCGCAGCGCGAGGCTCATGTCGGACAGCGCCCGCGCGAGGCTGCCGATCTCGTCGCGGCGCGAGGGCAGGCGGGGCACCACCACTTCGCGCGCGCGCCCCAGTCGCACGCGGATAGCCGCGCGGGCCAGCCGGCGCAGCGGCCGCACGATCGTCCGCGCGAGGAACAGCGACAGTGCCACCGACACGATCGTGACCAGCAGCAGCACGAGGCTCAAGCGGAAGCGCTCGATCCGCACCGTCTGGGTGATGTCGCGCGCGTTGATCGTCGTCATCACCACGCCGCCGCTCGGCAGGGGCGCCGCGGCGGTGATCACCGGCGTCCGGTCGGGCGCACGCCAGACGCTCGCCGAACTCTCGCCCGCACGCGCTTGCCGCACGTCGGGCCATTGCCGCGCGTCGCTCCGCTCGCGATAGAGCGGCGGACGCGCCGCGCCGACGATGATGTCGATTCCCGCATCGAGCCACCGCGCCACCACCTGATCCCACGCCTGTTTGTCGGGATCGAGCAGCACCGCGTTGCGCGAGCCGAGCGCCCGGCTGTCGGCCATCGTCCGCCCCGCCGCATCGAACACGCGCAGCCGCGCACCGGTATCGCGCGCCAGCCGCCGCAGCAGGTCGTCGCGCTGGTCGGGGGCGACCATCGCCAGCGCCTCGCCGATCAGCCGCGCCTCGCGCCCCGCCTGCGCGACGCGGCTGTCGACGATCCGGCTGCGATACGAATCGAGATAGAAGAAGCCGCCGGCGAGCAGCAGCAGTGCGATGATGTTGACCGCGAGGATCCGCCGGGTGAGCGAGATCTGCCCCGACCAGCGCAGCGCGAGATCGCCGCCCTCCGGCCGCGGCTCACTCCTCGGAGAATCGGTATCCGGCGCCATACAGGGTCTCGATCGCGTCGAAGGTGGGATCGACGCCGCGGAACTTGCGGCGCAGGCGCTTGATATGGCTGTCGATGGTACGGTCGTCGACGTAGATGTCGTCCTGATAGGCGGCATCCATCAACTGGTTGCGCGTCTTGACGATCCCCGGCCGCTGCGCGAGCGTTTCGAGGATCAGGAATTCGGTGACGGTCAGCGTCACCGGCTCGCCGCCCCAGGTGGTGCGGTGCCGCGCCGGGTCCATCGACAGCCGCCCGCGCACCAGCGGCCCGGCGCCCGCCGCCTCATTGTCCTCGGTGGGCGCGGTGGCGAGGTCGGTGCGGCGCAGGATCGCGCGGATGCGCGCAATCAGCAGCCGCTGGCTGAACGGTTTGGCGATATAATCGTCCGCACCCATCGCCAGCCCGAGCGCCTCGTCGAGTTCGTCGTCCTTGCTGGTCAGGAAGATGACCGGGATCTGACTCTTCTCGCGCAATCGGCGCAGCAGTTCGAGCCCGTCCATCCGCGGCATCTTGATATCGAAGATGGCGAGATCGGGCGGATTGTCGGTCAATGCCTTGAGCGCGGTCTCGCCGTCCGAATAGACGCGGGTCAGGAACCCCTCGGTCTGCAAGGCGATCGAGACCGAGGTCAGGATGTTGCGGTCGTCGTCGACCAGCGCGATCGTCGCCGTCATGCGTGGGGAACCCTCGGCATCATCGGTATGCGGTAGGGCAAAGCGGCGCTAGGCTCAACCGGGGTGAAGCGGCAGGCCGGGCCACGTCGCGAACCGCCGCCATGCGATCGAGGGCAATGCCGAGTGAAACCAGCGTCATCCCGTCCCGTAACGACCCACCATCCGTCGCGCTGCGGTTTGACGCTACGTCCGGGTGCCCTTATGCCATCTCGATCACCGGCGTGCGTGCAGACCCTCCCCAGGATGCGCGCGCCGGGCCGAACGCATTGGGAGGATGTACGTGAACGAGCGCATTCCGCACGCAGGTCTCGCGAGCCAACATATCGAGACGAGAGCCGATCTCCACTGGAACCTCGTCACCGCACGGCTGGTCGAGGCCGCGGTCGCCCGCGGCGAGGGCAAGCTCAGCGCCGACGGGCCGCTGGTGGTCGAAACCGGCGCGCACACCGGCCGCTCCGCGCAGGACAAGTTCATCGTCCGCGACGCAGAGACCGAGGACAGCGTCTGGTGGGGCAAGTCCAACAAGGGCATGGACCCGGCGCATTTCGCCGCGCTCAAGGCCGATTTCCTCGCTGCGCTGCGCGACAAGGAGCATCTGTTCGTCCAGGATCTCTACGGCGGTTCGCAGCCCGAGAACCGGGTGCGCGTGCGCGTCGTCAACGAGCTCGCGTGGCACAATCTGTTCATTCGCACGATGCTGGTCCGCCCGCAGGAGCGTGAGCTGCAGGGCTTCGTCCCCGAATATACGATCATCGACCTGCCGAGCTTCCGCGCCGATCCCGCGCGCCACGGCACGCGCAGCGAGACCGTGATCGCGGTCAATTTCACCGAGAAGCTGATCCTGATCGGCGGCACCCGCTATGCCGGCGAGATGAAGAAGTCGGTGTTCGGCCTGCTCAACTATCTGCTGCCCAAAAGCGGCGTGATGCCGATGCATTGTTCGGCCAATATGGGCGCGGACGGCTCGACCGCGGTGTTCTTCGGCCTGTCCGGCACCGGCAAGACGACGCTCAGCGCCGATGCCAGCCGTACGCTGATCGGCGACGATGAGCATGGCTGGTCGGATACGGCGGTCTTCAATTTCGAGGGCGGCTGCTACGCCAAGATGATCCGCCTGTCGCCCGATGCCGAACCGGAGATCTTCGCGACCACCAAGCGCTTTGGCACGGTGCTCGAGAATGTCGTGATGGACCCGGTCACCCGCCAGCTCGATCTCGACGACAACAGCCTCGCCGAGAATAGCCGCGGCGCCTATCCGATCGACTTCATCCCCAATGCCTCAGCCGACAATATGGGCGGGGTGCCCAGAAACATCGTGATGCTGACCGCGGACGCTTATGGCGTGCTGCCGCCGATCGCCAAGCTGACCCCCGATCAGGCGATGTACCATTTCCTGTCCGGCTATACCGCGCGCGTCGCCGGCACCGAAATCGGCGTCACCGAACCCGACGCCACCTTCTCGACCTGTTTCGGCGCGCCGTTCATGCCGCGTCACCCCTCGGTCTACGGCAATCTGCTCAAGGAGCGGATCGCCGAGGGCGGGGTGGATTGCTGGCTGGTCAACACCGGCTGGACCGGCGGCAAATATGGCATCGGCCATCGCATGCCGATCAAGGCGACCCGCGCCTTGCTCAACGCCGCGCTCGACGGCAGCCTTAAGCACGGCGAATTCCGCACCGATCCCAATTTCGGCTTCCAGGTGCCGGTCGCGGTGCCGGGCGTCGACGGCGCGATCCTCGACCCGCGCAGCACCTGGGCGGATACCGCCGCCTATGACGCCACCGCCGCGAAACTCGTCGATCTCTTCGTCGAGAATTTCGCGCAATTCGACGATCACGTCGATGCCGGCGTCCGCCAGTCGGCACCACAGGTGACCGAAGCGGCGTGATGCTGTCACGATAGCATCGCACGAACGACCATGCGCCGTCACAATGGCGGCGCATGGGCCGCTCCCATGACCATGAGGGGCGGATGAATGACCGGTGAGACGCAAAAGGCCGTCGCGGCCGCGATGCAGCGGCACGGCCAGCTTTCCAAACAGGGCCTGCTCGAACGCGCCTTCACCTGGGCGTTCCGCGGCCTCGTCTATGCGCAGATCTGGGAAGACCCGGTGGTCGACATGGCGGCGCTGGCGATCACGCCCGACAGCCATGTCGTCACCATCGCCTCGGGCGGCTGCAACATGCTGTCCTATCTGACGGCGAACCCCAAAGCGATCGACGCGGTCGACCTCAACACCGCGCATATCGCGCTCGGCACGCTCAAGCTCGCCGCGGCGCGCCATCTGCCCGATCACGCAAGCTTCCACCGATTCTTTGGCCATGCCGCCAGCCGCGACAATCTCGCCGCCTATCAGCGTCATATCCGCCCGCATATCGACGAGCCGACCCGCCGTTACTGGGAGGGACGCGATCTCACCGGCCGCCGCCGCATCGCCGGTTTCGCCAGCGGCGTCCACAAGCGCGGGCTGCTCGGCCGCTTCATCGGTGCGGCGCATCTGCTCGCCAGGCTCAACGGCGTCGATCCGCGCCTGCTGCTCGAAGCCGAGACGATCGAGGAACAGCGCGCGATCTTCGAACGCGATTTCGCGCCGGTGTTCGATCGCGGCTTCGTCAAATGGCTGACCGACCAGCCCGCCTCGTTGTTCGGCCTCGGCATCCCGCCCGCGCAGTTCGAGGCGCTCGCCGGCGATGGCCGGATGGCGGCGGTGCTGCGCCAGCGGCTCGAAAAGCTCGCCTGCGGCTTCGACCTGCGCGACAATTATTTCGCGTGGCAGGCGTTCGGCCGCCGCTACGGCGAGGGGCCGACCGCACCGTTGCCACCCTATCTGCAGGCGGATCATTATGACGCGATCGTCGCGCGTGTCGGCCGCGTCGATCTCCGCCACGCCAATATGACCGAGCATCTCGCCGGCCTGCCTGCCGCGTCGCGCGACCGCTATATCCTGCTCGACGCGCAGGACTGGATGACCGACGAGCAGCTCGGCGATCTCTGGGCGCAGATCACCCGCACCGCGCGTCCCGGTGCGCGCATCCTGTTCCGCACCGCAGGCGAGGCCGACATCATCCCCGGCCGCGTCCCCGATCCGATCGTTGCACGCTGGCGCTATCAGGCGGAGGCGTCGCGCCATTTCACCACGCAGGACCGGTCGGCGATCTACGGCGGCGTCCACCTCTACGTGCTCGCCGATGGTTGACGGGGATCACGCCACCCGCATGGACCGCATCTACGGTGGGCAGCGGCATATCTATGATCTCACGCGCAAATATTATCTGTTCGGGCGGGATCGCCTGATCGACGGGCTCGACCTCCACGCGGGCGGCACGTTGCTGGAGATCGGGTGCGGGACGGGACGCAATCTGGTCCGCGCCGCCCGCGCCTGGCCCGGTGCCCGGCTGTACGGCATCGACATCTCCGCAGCGATGCTCACCACCGCGCGCGCCAACGTCGCCGCCGCCGGCCTGTCGGACCGGATAACGCTGGCGCAGGGGGATGCCGCCGGTTTTGACGCGCAGGCGCTGTTCGGGGTCATGCGGTTCGATCGCGTGATGTTCAGCTACACGCTGTCGATGATACCGCCATGGCGGGAGGCGCTGGAGCAGGGGCTGGCGGTGACGCGCGATACCGGGCGACTGGCGGTGGTCGACTTCGGCACGCAATCGGGCTGGCCGGCGATCTGGCGCAAGCCGTTCCTGGCGTGGCTCGCGCATTTCGACGTCACGCCGCGCGCGGATCTGGCGGCGGAGGTGTCGCGGATAGCGGCGAGCCATGACCGCAAGTCCGAGACGCAGAAGCTCTGGCGGGATTATTCGCAGATCGCGTGGGTCGCCTAGGCTTCGTGAAGAGCGGTGGAACGGCCCGGCTTTTTGGTCCGGCCTCGTTCTGAAACCACCAAGTGCAGAAGCCGCCGACCGGTTTCTATAGGTCGTACGGAAGCGCAGCGTCGCTACCTTATCGGTCGATCCGCAGACCGGGTCAGCCGCGCTCGACCAACCCCGTCGCCGGCAACGGACCATCGCCCCGCTGGAAGAACTGCTCGACGATATCGCGCGCCAGCCGTGCCGGCCGCAGCGTCTCCGCATCCAGGCAGCACCAGCTCGATTTGACCTCGGCGAGCACCTCTTCGCCGCGCCGGATCACCGTCTCGTAGAAGGCGCGCGCGCCCTGTACCTTTTCGAGCAGCACCGTCGCGATCACGTCGTCGCCGAGGAAGGTCGGCTTGCGATAGGTGATCTCATGTTTCAGAGCGACCCAGAGGTGCGCGGTGACCGCCTCGGCCGGCGCGAGCTTCTGCCAGTGGCTGACCACGGCGTCCTGCACCCACTTCAGATAGCTCGCGTTGTTGACGTGCCCCATGAAATCGATGTCGGCGGGATCGATGCCGATCGGAAAGCTGTGGGGGATGCTCTGTGTCACCCGTTCCATATAGCAGATCGTCGTGCCGCTTACACCCGGCAACCGTGGTTTCCTGCGAATTAAGCGCCGGCCGGCTCGACGATCGCGATGCCGTCGCGGATCGCGACGATCCGCACCCGCGCACCGGCCTCCGCGACCACGCCGCGCGCCGGCCACGATCCGTCGCCGACCGTCACGCGACCGCCGTCGGGACCGATCGCCACCTGCACCACCGCGGTGGTGCCGATCAGTCGCGCGACCCGATCGTTGAGCTGCGGATCGCTGCTCGGCACCGGGAAATCCACGTACCAGCGCTTGCCGATCAGGACGGTGACGATGCTCCACAAGGCGAAGGCGGCGATCTGCGCCGCCACCGGCAATCCGGGCAATACCAGCACCGCGACGCCGACCACCGCCGCGGCGATCGCGATGAACACCGCAAAGACTCCGGGGATCACCAGTTCGGCGATCCCCAGCAACAGCGCCGCGATCAGCCACGCGCCGGCCGCTCCGCCGATCGTGTCGAGCGTCACGCCGGCGGCAGTTCGAACGGCCCGCGCTTCGCCTCGGGCTTGGCCGCGCCGGGGCCGGTGGTCGGGGCAGGGGCCTTGCCCAGCGCATCCTTGGCGAGCTCGCCGATCCCGCCCAGCGTCCCGATCAACTGCGTCGCCTCGACCGGGAACAGGATCGTCTTGGCGTTGGGGCTGGTCGCGAACTTGCCGATCGCCTCGACATATTTCTGCGCGATGAAATAGTTGATCGCCTGCGTTCCGCCGCGCTCGATCGCCTCGGACACCACCAGGGTCGCCTTCGCCTCGGCCTCCGCGGCGCGTTCGCGCGCCTCCGAGTCGCGGAAAGCGGATTCCTTGCGCCCTTCCGATTCGAGGATGCGCGCCTGCTTCTGCCCTTCGGCACGCAGGATTTCCGACGCTCGCGTGCCCTCGGCTTCGAGGATGTTGGCGCGCTTTTCGCGCTCTGCCTTCATCTGCCGGCCCATCGCGGTGACGATATCGGCGGGCGGGCGGATGTCCTTGATCTCGACGCGGGTAATCTTGACGCCCCACGGCACCGTCGCATGATCGACCACCGACAGCAGCCGCGCGTTGATCTCGTCGCGCTTCGACAGCGTCTCGTCGAGGTCCATCGACCCCATCACCGTCCGCAGATTGGTGGTCGTGAGCTGGAGCAGCGCGACATACAGGTCCGACACCTCGTAGGCCGCTTTCGGCGCGTCGAGGACCTGGAAGAACACCACGCCGTCGGTCGAGACGATCGCATTGTCCTTGGTGATGATCTCCTGCCCGGGAATCTCGATCACCTGCTCCATCATGTTCACCTTGCGCCCCACCCGGTAGAAGAAGGCGGGGTAGAAGTTGAAGCCGGGGCTCGCGGTGGCGGTGTATCGGCCGAAATGCTCGATCGTATATTGATAGCCCTGGCGGACGATCTTGATGCTGGTGAACAGGTAGAACAGCACCAGGAGCAGTGCGAATGCGGCGATCGTGATACCCATGAGCCCTCCTGCCGGCGCGAGTCTCCGCGCCGGTACCTGATCCTAGCACAGCCCGACGTCCGACAAAGGTCACCATGCAGCGCATTCTTTTCGGCAACCATTCCACACAGATGCCCGCGATCGCGCGCCATATCGATCATCACCGGTACGAAGCGAGCTTCGCGCCCTTCGATGCGGTCGACCTCTCGCGCTTCGATCTCGTCGTACCGCTGCGCATCGAGCAGATCGCGCCCGCACGCGGCGGCCTCGCCGTGCTGCCGACCGACGAACTCGTCGCGCTGTGCGACGACAAGCTGGCGCTCAATCTCTGGCTGATCGATCACGGCTTCGGCGATACCGTCCCAGCGCTGCTCGGCACCCGGCCGACCGATTATCCCTATATCCGCAAGACGCGGCGCGGCGATTTCGGCCTCGGCTGCGCGATGATCCGCGGCCCCGGCGAGGACGACGGCAGCGATCATCCCGACGTCTTCCGCCAGCGCGCGGTCGCCGGTGCCGACGAATACGTCCTCCACCTGCTCCGCATTGGCGGGACGATCCGTTTCCAGGTCGCCTATCGCTACGACATGGGCCAGCCGCTCGGCGTCCGCGGCGCGGTCGATCGCCCGGCGAGCATCACGCCCGCCGACCCAGGCCCGGCGCTCGACACCTGCACCGCGATCCTCGCGGCGCTCGACTACGAGGGCACCTGCTGCTTCAACTACAAATGGGAGGGGGGCGGCTGCGCATCCTCGAACTCAATCCGCGCTTCGGCGGTTCGCTGGTGGGTGTCGTGACGGAATACGTCGCGGCACATCTCGCCGCCCTCTAGCGCAGATGCTGCGCTGCGGTTACATGGCCCGCCACTTATCCCTCCCGCGAGGAAACGGCACCTTGGACATCCGGCTCGGCCTCACCTTCGACGACGTACTGCTCGTACCCGGCGAGTCGGACATCCTGCCGAGCACCGCCGACACGCGCACGCAGCTGACGCGCGGCATCGCGCTCAACATTCCGATCCTCTCCTCGGCGATGGATACGGTGACCGAGGCGGACATGGCGATCGTCATGGCGCAATTGGGCGGCATCGGCGTGCTCCACCGCAATCTGTCGGTCGAGGAACAGGTCGCCGCGGTGCGGCAGGTCAAGCGCTTCGAATCGGGCATGGTGGTCAACCCGATCACGATCGCGCCGACCGCGACGCTCGGCGAGGCGCAGGCGCTGATGGCGCATCACAAGATCAGCGGCATTCCCGTGGTCGAGCGCGACGGCAAGCTCGTCGGCATCCTCACCAACCGCGACGTCCGCTTCGCCGGCGATCCCAAACAACCCGTTGCCGAGCTGATGACGCACGACAATCTTGCCACCGTCTCGACCGACGTCGGGCAGGAGGAGGCGCGCGTGCTGCTCCACCAGCGCCGGATCGAGAAATTGCTGGTCGTCGACGAGGCCTATCGCTGCGTCGGCCTCATCACCGTCAAGGACATCGAGAAGGCGGTGACCTATCCCACCGCGACCAAGGACGCCTCCGGCCGCCTGCGCGTCGCCTCGGCGACCACCGTCGGCGACAAGGGGTTCGAACGGACCGAGGCGCTGGTCGACGCCGAATGTGACCTGATCGTCATCGACACCGCGCACGGCCACAATCGCGACGTCGCGCGCGCCGTCGAGCGGGTGAAGAAGCTCTCCAATTCGGTACAGGTCGTCGCCGGCAACGTCGCGACCGCAGAGGCGACGCGCGCGCTGATCGACGCCGGCGCCGACGGCATCAAGGTCGGCATCGGCCCGGGCTCGATCTGCACCACGCGCGTCGTCGCCGGCGTCGGCGTGCCGCAGCTCACCGCGGTGATGGATTGCGCCGAAGCCGCCGCCAGGCACGGCGTGCCGGTGATCGCCGACGGCGGCCTGCGCACCTCCGGCGATCTCGCCAAGGCGCTCGCGGCGGGGGCATCGACCTGCATGGTCGGCTCGCTGCTCGCCGGCACGGAGGAGGCACCGGGCGAGACGTTCCTGTATCAGGGCCGCGCCTACAAGAGCTATCGCGGCATGGGCTCGGTCGGCGCGATGGGACGCGGCTCGGCCGATCGCTATTTCCAGGGCGACATCAAGGACCAGATGAAGCTGGTGCCCGAGGGGATCGAGGGGCAAGTCGCCTATAAGGGGCCGGCGCGCGACGTCATCCACCAGCTCGTCGGCGGTATCAAGGCAGCGATGGGCTATACCGGCTCGGCGACGATCCCCGACCTGCAAAAGCGGGCGCAATTCGTCCAGATCACCGGCGCGGGTCTCAAGGAAAGCCACGTCCATGACGTCACCATCACGCGGGAAGCGCCCAATTACCCGACCCGCTAAGTGACCCCCGCCGCTCGCACCCAGGCCGCGATCGAGCTGCTCGACGAGGTCATCGCCGCCGCGCGCGGCGGTGGCGCCGCCGCCGACACGCTGATCGCGCGCTATTTCGCGACGCGCCGCTACGCCGGGTCGAAGGATCGCCGCGCGGTGCGCGAGCTGGTCTATGCCGCGATCCGTCGCGCCGGCGAGGTGCCCGCCTCGGGCCGCACCGCGCTGCTCGCGATCGCCGCCGACGACGCCGCGATCGCCGCCACCTTCGACGGCTCTACACACGGCCCGGCACCGATCGGGGCAGGCGAGGACGCCGCCCCCGCCGGCGTCATGCCCGCGTGGCTTGCCGAGGCGCTCGCCGCATCCGGGGTCGCGCCGGAGCAACAGGCGGCGCTGATCGGGCGTGCGCCGCTCGACGTGCGCGTCAACCGGCTGCTCGCCGACCCCGCCGCGCTTGCCGACCAGCTCGGCGGCACGCCGATCCCCGGTCTGCCCGACGCGCTGCGGCTGCCCGCGGGCACCAATATCGACACGCTCGCCGGCCAGGCAGAGGTGCAGGACGCCGGCAGCCAGATCGTCAGCCTCGCCGCGCAGGCGCAGCCCGGCCAGCGGATCGTCGATCTCTGCGCCGGCGGCGGCGGCAAGACGCTCGCGCTCGCCGCGGCGATGCGCAACCAGGGCCAGATCCTCGCCGCCGATATCGACCGCGGCCGCCTGTCGCGCCTCATGCCACGCGCCGCCAAGGCGGCGGTGACCATCGTCGAGACCCGGCTGCTAGACCCCAGGCGCGAAGCCGAGGCGCTCGCCGACTGGCAGGACGCCGCCGATTGCGTGCTGATCGACGCGCCCTGCTCCGGCACCGGTACGTGGCGGCGCAATCCCGAGGCACGCTGGCGGCTTACCCCCGACCGGCTCGCCGGTTTCGCCGCGCAGCAGCGCCACGTCCTCGCCGTCGGCGCGCCGCTGGTCCGGCCGGGCGGTGCCCTGGTCTATATCACCTGTTCGCTGCTCGATGCGGAGGGCGCGGATCAGGTCGATGCCTTCCTCGCCGATCATCCCGGCTGGACGCCCGCGCCGCTCGATCTGCCCGCTGGCAGCGCGCGCGGGCAGGGGCGCCGGCTCGATCCGGCAAGCGACGACACCGACGGCTTTTTTGTCGCGCGGCTGATCCGCCCCTGCTAACCCATCGGCCGTGCCCCCAGTGGAGACCTTCATGCGCGTTACGTCCGTCGCTCTTGCCGCTGCGCTGACCCTCGTCTGTGTATCGACCTCGCTCAGCGGCCAGCGACCCGACGACCAGATCGACGCGCGCTCGCTGCAATTGCTCGCGCAGGGCCGCGCCGCCAAGGCGGCGGGCAACCTCGACGGCGCGACCGACCTGCTCGAAACCGCGGTGGCGGTCGATCCGCGCAACCGTCAGGCGTTCGTCACGCTCGCCGAGGTGGCCGAGACCCGCGGCCTGCCCGGCAAGGCGATCCGCCTCTACCGCGAGGCGCTGACGCTCGAACCCAATGACGTCGCCGCGTTGCGCGGGCAGGGCGAGGCGCTGGTCGCCAAGGGCGCGGTGGCGATCGCCAAGACCAACCTCGCCAAGATCCGCACGCTCTGCAAGGCGGGCTGCCCGGAGGCGAACCAGCTCGCCGCGGTGATCGCCAAGGGCCCGCCGGTGACCACCGCGCAGACCGAGACCAAGCCGACGGCACCCAAGGAATAAACTCCTCCCCGGCACGGGGAGGGGGACCGCGCCGCATAGCGGCGTGGTGGAGGGGGCTCGCAACGCCGCGCAACGTCGGGGGAAGCCCCCCTCCGTCACCGCTCTGCGGTGCCACCTCCCCGTGCCGGGGAGGAATGGAATGCCGGAAAGGCTCGGTTTTTAGACAAGGAAGCAGGCCTGTACGAGCCGCCTCGCTCGCTCAGCCCTCGCCGACCACCCGCGCCAGCGCTACGAATTCCGCGACGCTCACCGTCTCCGCTCGCCGCGTCGGATCGATCCCGATCTGCTCGAGCCCGGCCAATGCCCCCGGCACGCCCTTCAGGCTCTGCCGCAGCATCTTGCGCCGCTGGCCGAACGCCGCCGCGGTGATCCGCTCCAGCACGCGCACCGCGACGCCTTCGGGCGCCGCGCACGGCACGATATGCACCACCGCCGACATCACCTTGGGTGGCGGGGTGAAGGCGGAGCGGTGCACCGGCATCGCGATCCGGGCGGACGATCGCCATTGGCTCAGCACCGCCAGCCGCCCGTAGGCGTCGTCGTTAGCCGAGGCGACGATCCGCTCGGCGACCTCCTTCTGGAACATCAGCGTGCACGACTGCCACCACGGCTGCCAATCGGCGGTGAGCCAGCCGACCAGCAACGCGGTACCGACGTTATAGGGCAGATTGGAGACGATATGCGGCCGCCCCGCGAACAGCGACGGCGCATCCACTTCCAGCGCGTCGCCCTCGATCACGCGTAGCCTGCCGGGATAGGCCTCGCCCAGCTCCGCCAGCGCCGGGATGCACCGCCGGTCGCGCTCGATCGCGGTGACGCTCGCCCCCGCGGCGAGCAAAGCACGCGTCAGTCCGCCCGGACCCGGCCCGACCTCCAACACCTCGGCACCATGCAGATCGCCCGGCACCGCCGCGATCCGCGCCAGCAACTGGCCGTCGAACAGGAAATTCTGGCCCAGCGCCTTGCTGGCGTTGAGGCCGTAGCGTGCGATCACCTCGCGCAGGGGCGGCAGCTTGCCGCCCGCGGGTGCCTCGGTCATGCCCGCGCGCGCCGGTCCGCCGCCTGACCCGCCAGCGCGATCGCCGCGATCATCGCGCCGGGATGCGCCTCGTCGCGGCCGGCGATGCCGAAGGCGGTGCCGTGGTCGGGGGAGGTGCGCACGATCGGCAGGCCCAGCGTCATGTTGACGCCCTCGTCGAAATGCAGCGTCTTGATCGGCACCAGCGCCTGATCGTGGTAGCAGCACAGCACCGCGTCATAACCGGCGCGGGCGCGCGCGTGGAACAGCGTATCCGCCGGGAACGGCCCGGTCGCGTCGATCCCTTCCGCCCGCATCTGCGCGATCGCCGGCGCGAGGATGTCGATCTCCTCGCGGCCGATCGCACCGCCTTCGCCGGCATGCGGGTTGAGCCCCGCAAAGGCGAGCCGCGGCGCGGCGATACCGAAGTCGCGGGTCAGCCCCAGCGCCGTAGCGCGGCCCTTGGCGACGATCAATTCGACCGACAGCAGCGAGGGCACCTGCGCCAGCGGTACGTGCACCGTCATCGGCACGACGCGCAGGCTGGGCCCGGCAAGCATCATCACCGCATCCTCCGCGGCGATGCCGCAGCGCTCCGCGACGAATTCGGTCTGGCCGGGATGGTTGAAGCCGATGCCGTACAATTGCGCCTTGGATACCGGGCCGGTGACCAGCGCCCGCGCCGCACCGCTGCGTACCAGCGCGATCGACCGTTCCAGCGCCTGCAACGCCGCCCGCGCGCCGCCGACCTCTGGCGTGCCCGGCGTCACCGGTCCGGCATCGCCGATCGCCAGCACGGGCAGCGCACGGTCGAACACCGCCGCGGCCTGATCCAGATCGTTGATCGCCTCGACCGGGCCGCTCCACACCCGCCGCACCGCCGCGGGATCGCCGACGAGCGCGAAATGCGGCAGGCTGCGCAGCGCCCGCACCGCCCAACTCTTGGCGACGATCTCCGGCCCGATCCCGGCAGGATCGCCCATCGTGATCGCGAGCGGCGCCTGGCTCATGTCAACGATACTCGATGACCGCGTCGCGCCGCAGATCGCGCAGCTTGCTCTGCGCACGCAGGTTGACGCGCTGCTGTTCGAGCTGGCCCTGGATCTGCGCCGCGCCCGGCACCGCCGATTGCTGCGGATCGTCGCGGCCGCAGAGCACCAGCGCGCGCACGCCCTCGGTCGGCGAACCGAACGGCGGGGTCGCCTGACCGACCTGCAGCTTGAGCAGGATTTCCTGCAGCTGCGGCGGCAGGTCGCGGATGCGGACCGAATCGTTGTCGACCACTTCGGCACCGATCGTCGCGGCGACCTTCTCGACCGTGCCGCAGCCCTGGATCGACTGGACCGTCTTGGCGAAGGTCGCGGCGCGCACCTGCGCCTGCGCCTGCGTCGTGCCGGCGGGGAAGCCGACGGTGAGCTGCTTCAGGCTGAGCCGCGCATCGCGCGGATCGGCGGCACCGATCGTCCGCTTGTCGGTGAGATAGAGGATCGAGAAGCCGCCCGGCGTCTCGACGGGACCGGCGACCTGGCCGACCTGCATCTGCTGCGCCGCATCGGCGAGCGGCTGCGGCAGCGTCACCAGTCGAATCCAGCCGAGATCGCCACCGACGCCGCGCGTCGAGGCTTCCGAATAATTGCGCGCGAACAATTCGAACGGCTGCTGCGCCTTCTGGATTTCGCCGATGATCTGCTTGGCCTTGGCGAACACCTCGGCACGGTTGCCGTCGTTGGCGCTCAGGTAGATCTCGCGCAGATTGTATTCCTCGGTGCCGCGCGACGCCTCGATGCGCTTCTGGATCGCGCTCACCTCTTCGTCGCCGACGTTGACGAACGGCTCGATCTTGCGGCGCAGATAGCGGCTCCAGGCAAGTTCGCCCTCGATCGCCCGGCGCAGCGACCGCTCCGACGATCCCGCCTTGCGCAGCGCGACGCGCAATTGCGGCACGGTCATGTTGAACCGCTTGGCGAGGCCCGCCTCGCTCTGGTCGAGCTCCGCCGCGGTGACGGTGATCTCGGCGGTCTTCGCCTCCTGGATCTCCAGCGTCTCGTCGATCAGCTGGCGCAGGATCTGCAGCTTGAATTCGTCGATCTGCTCCGCCGCCGGTCCGCGGCCGCCGTTGTTGAAGACGGTGAGCGCCAGCCGTTGGTCGACGTCGGTGCCGGTGATGACCGTGTCGTTGACGATCGCGGTCGGCTTGCGCACGTTGGGGTCGAGCTTGCCGAAGATCTGCAAATTGGTGGGGATGTTGAGGTTGGTCTCGGGCACCTGCTGGTCGGGCACCGTCTGCGCCACCGCGCCGGTGGCGATCGCCGCCAGCGCGAGCCAGCTCATGGTGCGACCGATCCGGGCGCTGCGTCGATTGTTCTGCGTCACGTTCTTCCGTTACCCCAAAGCTCGGCGTCGCGCATCGGGCACGGCGCCTGTTCCGGTCATGCCCCGATCCATCTGAACTGCGGCTTAGCGGCCGAGGTTGGTCAAGGCCAGCGTCAACAGGAAGCTGTTACCCGAGCGCGCATCGCCGGTATCCTGATAATCGCGCCGCCAGGTCATGCCGAGCCGCAGGCAGTCGTCCTCATATTGGACACCGAGCCGGTGGCGGATCGGATCGAAGCCGTCGGACAGCGACTGCGGGTCCTCGCTGCGATCGGTGAGGTCGATGACGGTCGAGCCGAACACCGACCAGAAGCGCGCGAACTGCACCCGGCCGGCGAGCCGCACCTCCTCGCGATCCTGCAGATCCTCGATCGCCGGGAAGATGTTGCGGTTGAGCCGCAGATAACCGGCGAGGATATAGGTCGAGCGCGACCCGACCGTCGCATCCACCTCGTTGCGGCGCACCGCAAAGCCGTCCTTGTCGAGCCGGTAGCGGTGGATGATCGAGACGAAGTCGCGGATGCGCAACGTCGTGCGCCCGACGAAGTCGGAGAAACGGTCGCTGAGCCCGGTGCCGCTCGGCAGGATCGTCGGGCGTTCCGACAGGCGATAGCTCTGGCCGATCACCGTGTCGAAGGTCACGCCGGGCACCGCCACCGCCCATTCCGCGCCGTAGGTCGCGCGGCTGCTGTCCTCCCAGCGATCGTAGCCGGCGAAGCGGTTGAGCGCGAAGAGGTTCGAATCCTCGAGGTCGACCGCGCGCGCATCCTCGTTGGGAACGTC
This sequence comes from Sphingomonas sp. CD22, assembly GCF_034556155.1. Taxonomy (NCBI): domain Bacteria; kingdom Pseudomonadati; phylum Pseudomonadota; class Alphaproteobacteria; order Sphingomonadales; family Sphingomonadaceae; genus Sphingomonas; species Sphingomonas sp. CD22. The sequence goes on from NZ_JAYDYX010000004.1 coordinate 245,858, forward strand.
GAGATTGGCGACCTTGGGGCTGGCGACGATCTGCAACCGCGGCGTCAGCCGCTGCGTGCCGCCGAGGAATTCGCCGACGAACGGCCATTTGATGTCCGCCGCCAGCGCGCCGATCGCGCGCGCCTGAAAGCCGTCGACGCCGCGATAGCTGGCGACCGAGGTCAGCAGCGAATTGTGCGTGTTGTAGGCGTCGGCACGGGCATAAGCGGTGAACGTCACCTCCTGGCCCCAATTGGTCAGCCGCCTGAGGTCCCATTGCCCGGCGACGAAGGCGCGCTGCGTGTCCTGTCCCTCGGTGCGGGTGATCGCCAGCGTATTGGCCTGCAATTGCAATTTGCCGCCGGCGAGATCGATCCGCTTGCGGAAATCCATCTCGGGCAGCGCGATCGGCTGGTTGCCCTGCGGATCGTTGACGCGCAGCGTCTGGATGTACCAGCCGGTCAGCGCGAAATAGGTGTTGGGATCGATCCGCTCGAGCGAGGCGGTGGTGCGCAGCCGGTCGTCGCGCGAAATGTCGTAGCGGCGCAGGAAGGTGCGGTCGCTGGCGATCCGCGCCGATCCGCTGACGCTCCAATTGGGGGTCAGTTGGTAGCGCGCGATGCCGTCGATATAGCCGCGGAACGCGCGCTCGGTATCGGTCGGCGTCACCGTGTTGAGATCGTCGCTGCGCCGACTCTCGGTGACGTAGCCGGTCACCTGGAAGGCGCCGTTGGTGCCCAGCGCCTCGTAGCGCGCCTGCATCATCGGCAGCACCGCGGAGAAGACGTGCGGGGTGAGCGTCAGCCCCTTGTTGGGCGCCAGCCGGAAATAATAAGGCGTCACCAGTTCGAGCCCGTTGACCCGGTCGAGCTGAAGGTCGGGCGCGAGCAAACCGCTTTCCGAACCGCCGCCGACCGGCATCGAGAAGGCGGGCAGGGGCAGCGCCGGCAAGCCGAACAGATGGAATTGCCCGCCGCCGAAATAGACGCGCTCGCGATCGGGGCGATAGGTGATCCGCACCGCGGTGATCTGCCACGACGGCGTCTTGGGACAGCCCTCGGAGGTCTGCACCGCGCACGGCGTATAGGCCGCCTTGTCGAGCTGCATCGAGCCGTCGGTGTGGCGCGTGCCGCGCTCCGCCGCCATCCGCCCGCCCTGTTCGAGCACGACCAGCATGTTCTGGACGATTCCGTCCTTCAGCGAATCGGTCAGCTCGATCGAATCGCCGTAGGCGACGTCGCCCTGCGGGTTGGTGACGGCGATGTTGCCGGTCGCGACGACCTTGCCGGTCTTGCGGTTCCACACCACCTTGTCGGCGCGCAGCCGGTCGCCCTGGCGGAACATCCGCACCTCGTCGAGCGCGGTCACCATGTCGGCGTTGCTGTCATAGTCGAGGCTGCCGGCGCTGAATTGCACCTGATCGTCAGCCGCGGGCGTCGCCAGCGCGGGATCGCTCGCCGGCGGCGGCGCGACCGGGCGGTTCTGCAGGTCCTGCGCCGCCGCCGGTGCGACGAGCAGCGCCGCGGCGAGCGCACAGCCGGCCATAAGGTCGAAACGCAACACGATTATCCGAATACCCTTTCGGCGTGGCCGGCCCCGCCCTGAACGGCGCCGCACCCCACGCCCGCCTATCGCATCACCCGCGCGGCGCTGCAATCGTTGTGCTTGCCGCCCGGCGACCTTAGATCATGTGCCTGTTCTCGTCCCAGGAAGTCACCCTACATGCAGATCGCCTTCTCGTCCGCCGCTACCTCTGCCCCTGCGATCCTCGCGTTGCCGATCGAAAAGGATCTCGCCGGCCGCGCCAGCTGGGCGGGGCTCGGCGACGGGCATCAGGCACTCGCCACCGCCGCGGCGCGTGCCGCGCGCTTCGATGGCGAGGCCGGCGCGATCGTCGAGCTGTTCGTTGCCGAGGGCGACGCCACGCGGCAGGTGCTGCTGCTCGGCGTCGGCGCCAATGGCGAGGCGGATTGGGAGAAGGCGGGCGGCGCGCTGGTCGCCAGATTGCTCACCTCCGGCGCCACCGACGTCACCGCGGACCTGTCCGCCGCCAGCCCGACGGCGAAGGCCGCCGCGCGCTTCGCCGCCGCCGCCGCGCAGCGCGCCTGGCGCTTCGACCAGTATCGCACCAAGCTGCCCGACAAGCAGAAGCCGACGCTCGCCACGCTGACCGTCGTCGGCGCCCCCGCCGACACCGATGCCGCCTGGGCGGCGCAGCATGCGGTCACGCAGGGCCTCGAACTCACCCGCAACCTCGTCGCCGCACCGCCCAACATCCTCTATCCCGAAAGCTTCGTCGAGCAGGTCCGCGCCAGCGTCGAGGGCCTGGGGCTCGAGATCGTCACCGTTGACGAGGCGGAGATGGCCGAATTGGGCATGGGCGCGCTGCTCGGCGTCAGCCAGGGCTCGGTGCGCGAGGCGCGCATCCTCGCACTCAAGTGGAACGGCGCGGGCGAGGGCGATCCCACGCTGGCGCTGGTCGGCAAGGGCGTCACCTTCGACACCGGCGGCATCTCGCTCAAGCCCGGCGCGGGCATGGAAGACATGAAGTGGGACATGGGCGGCGCCGGCGCGGTCGCCGGCACGATGAAGGCGCTCGCCGCGCGTAAGGCCAAGCTCAACGTCGTCGGCGTGATGGGCCTCGTCGAGAACATGCCCGACGGCAACGCACAGCGTCCCGGCGACGTCGTCACCTCGATGTCCGGCCAGACGATCGAGATTCTCAACACCGACGCCGAGGGCCGGCTGGTGCTCGCCGACGCGATCACCTGGACGCAGAAGACCTTCCGCCCGAAGACGATCATCGATCTCGCCACGCTGACCGGCGCGATGATCGTCAGCCTCGGCAACGAATATGGCGGCGTCTTCGCCAACGACGACGGCCTCGCCGACACGTTGCTCGCCGCCGGCCTGGCGACGGGCGACAAATTGTGGCGCTTCCCGTTGTCGGACGCCTACAACAAGCTGATCGATTCGCCGATCGCCGACATGAAGAACGTCGGCCCGCGCGGCGCCGGCTCGATCACCGCGGCACAGTTCATCCAGCGCTTCGTCGACGAGGGCGTCGCCTGGGCGCACCTCGACATCGCCGGCATGGTGTGGAGCGACAAGGCCGGCGCGACCTACGACAAGGGCGCCACCGGCTACGGCGTCCGCCTCCTCGACCGCGCCATCGCCGACCATTTCGAGCGCTGACCGCGGGTTCCGCCCCTCCGGAAAGGGGCAGAGCTATTGCAAATCGCTGATTGGGACGTCGTGACGGTCCTTACATCCTCCGTCACGCCGGACCTGACCCGGCATCCCGCTTCTCCACACCGTCGGTAGAAGCGGGACCCCGTGGCAAGCCCGGGGTGACGAAGCGCGTTTGAAAACGCATCCAATCACCCGGATGCGCATATGCAATAGTTCTGCTGAAAGATGGGTAGGACCTTCGAGCGGCCGCCGTGGCTCCACACCCAACCAACGACCACCCCACGCACGCGTCACCGCGAGGGGTGACGCCGCCCCACCGCCACGCTACCCCGTCCCGATGCAGGTCGACTTCTACCATCTCACCGCCACCCCGCTCGACCGCGCGCTGCCGCAGATCGCCGCGAAGGTGGTCGAGACAGGCAACCGGCTGCTGATCGTCAGCGCCCGCGACGAGCAGCGCGCCGAACTCGACCGGTTGCTGTGGGTCTATCGTCCCGACAGCTTCCTGCCGCACGCCCAGCTCGGCGCGGGCGACGACGCGCGCCAGCCGATCCTCATCGCGCCCGAGGTCCGCGCCGCCAACGACGCCCGCTACGTCGCCCTGGTCGACGGCGAATGGCGCGATGCCGCGCTCGACTTCGACCGCGCCTTCCACTTCTTCGAAGACGAATTCATCCGCCCCGCCCGCGACGCGTGGCGCGCGCTCGGCGGCCGCGACGGCATCGAACGCCGCTATTGGAAGCAGAACGACGCCGGCCGCTGGGAACAGGCGGCCTGATCGGCGCACCGCCGCGAACCCGTCACGCCGCCCAGCCGAAGCGGTTGCAAACATGGCGCCCCCCGACTAGGGCGGCGCCACTTCCCGACCGCCCAAAACAGGAGCCCGTGACCATCATGGCCGCGAACCGTACCTTTTCGATCATCAAGCCCGACGCCACCCGCCGCAACCTGACCGGTGCGGTCACCAAGATGCTCGAAGAGGCCGGCCTGCGCGTCGTCGCTTCGAAGCGCATCCAGATGACCCGCGAGCAGGCAGAGGGTTTCTACGCCGTCCACCGCGAGCGGCCGTTCTTCAACGACCTCGTCAGCTTCATGATCTCCGGCCCGGTCGTCGTGCAGGTGCTCGAGGGCGAGAACGCCATGCAGCGCAACCGCGACATCATGGGCGCCACCAACCCGGCGAACGCCGAGCCCGGCACGATCCGCAAGGAACTTGCCGAATCGATCGAGGCGAACACCGTCCACGGTTCGGACTCGGACGAGAATGCCGAGATCGAGATCGCCTATTTCTTCAAGCCCGAAGAGATCGTCGGCTGATGACCTGGCGGCTGCGGTGCGCGTCCCCGGAGGATGCGCCCGCGGTCGCAATGGTGGCGGCCGCGAGCTTCCTCACCACCTTCGCCGGCATCCTCGACGGTGCCGACATCGTCGCGCATGTCGCCAAGAACAGTTCGGCCGACCGCTTCGCCGCTTGGGCCGCCGATGCCGCCAGCGTGGTGACGCTGGCCGAGCATCCCGACGGCGCCGCACCGATCGGCTATACGCTGCTCACCACCCCCGACCTGCCGCTTTCGATCGATGCGGGCGATATCGAACTTCGCCGCATCTACACGCTGCCGGTGGCGTACGGCACCGGGCTCGGGCCGGCGCTGATTGCGCGCGCGTTCGACGATGCGCGGGCGATGGGCAGGACCCGCATGCTGCTGGGCGTCTACGGCGGCAACGATCGCGCGCGGCGCTTCTACGAACGGCAGGGCTTCACCGTCGCCGGCCGTCGCCAGTACCAAGTCGGCGCGACGCTCCACGACGATTTCATCTACGCACGCCCCCTCTAAATCCTCCCCCGCCAGGGGGAGGTGTCAGCGCAAAGCGCTGACGGAGGGGGAGGAAAGGGCGGGAGCCTGATCGTGGGGCTCCGCCCCGTCCTCCCCTCCGTCACGCCTTGGGCGTCCTACCTCCCCTTTGCGGGGGAGGACGGGATCGCCCGATCACGCCGGTGCGAACACCCCGTCGTCGTCCATCACATGCAACTGCCCGTCGGCGATCGCGAAATACGCGCCGCGCAGCTTGAGCTTGCCCGCCGCCTCGCGCTCGGCGACGAACGGGAAGGTGCGCAGGTTCGCGATGCTGACCCGCACCGCCTCATGCTCCAGCTCGCGCTTGGCGTCCGCGCCATCGCCGAACTTCGCCTTCACCTTGTCGCGCGCGCCGTCGAGGAGCCCGACCCAGTCGGAGATGAAGCCGCCTTCGCCGGGCTTGCTGTCCTTGAACCCGCCCGACAGCGCCGCCGCGCAGCCGCCGCACGACGCATGGCCCATCACCACCACCTCGGGCACTTCGAGCTGCGTCACCGCAAATTCGACCGCCGCCGAGACGCCGTGATAGCCCTTGGTGGTCTCGAACGGCGGCACGAGGTTGGCGACGTTGCGCACCGTGAAGATCTCGCCCGGCGCGACGTCGAAGATCTGCATCGGATCGACGCGGCTGTCGGAACAGGCGACCACCATGACCTTGGGGTCCTGTCCCTGGCTGAGCTGGCTCCAGCGTTCGCGCTGCTCGGTCCAGCCCTTGGCGCGGAACCGGCGATAGCCTTCGACCATGTCGGCGAAATCGGTCATTGTACCTCCGTTATCTGTCCGTTTCGGCTGGTATAACGCATCTTTGCGGGCAGGGTCCCCCCTTCCGTCGCACGGCAAAGCTTCTTCACAAACGGCATGGCGGTTGTTCACAAACGACGGAGTCGCTATCTCGCGGATCATGAACGAGATGACCCCGCTCGCCCGTCCCGAACGCCTGCGCAAGCCCGACTGGATTCGCGTCAAGGCGCCGACCAGCGCCGGCTTCGCCGCGACGCGCGAACTGATGCGTTCGAAAAGCCTCACCACCGTCTGCGAAGAGGCGGCGTGCCCGAACATCGGCGAATGCTGGTCGAAGAAGCATGCGACGGTGATGATCCTCGGCGACACCTGTACGCGCGCCTGCGCCTTCTGCAACGTCAAGACCGGCATGCCCCGCGCGGTCGATCCGATGGAACCCAATAACGTCGCGGACGCCGCGGCACAGATGGGCCTCGAACATATCGTCGTCACCTCGGTCGATCGCGACGATCTGCCCGACGGCGGTGCCAAGCAGTTCGTCAAGGTGATCGAGGCGATCCGTCGCTCCAACCCGCGCACGACGATCGAGATCCTCACCCCCGATTTCCGCAACAAGCACGAGGCCGCGGTCGAGGCGATCGTCGCGGCACGGCCGGACGTCTACAACCACAATCTCGAGACGGTACCGCGGCTCTATCCGACGATCCGCCCCGGCGCGCGCTATTACGCCTCGATCCGCCTGCTGGAGAGCGTCAAGAAGCTCGACCCGTCGATCTTCACCAAGTCGGGCGTGATGCTCGGCCTCGGCGAGCAGCGGCTCGAAGTCCATCAGGTGATGGACGACATGCGCTCCGCCGACATCGATTTCCTGACGATGGGCCAGTATCTCCAGCCGACGCCGCGCCACGCCAAGGTCGCCGAATTCGTCACGCCCAAGGCGTTCGACAGCTATGCCGCGATCGCGCGTGCCAAGGGCTTCCTGCTGGTCGCCTCGTCGCCGCTGACGCGGTCGAGCTATCATGCCGGCGACGATTTCGCCAAGATGCGCGATGCCCGTGCCGCCAAGCTTGCCCAGAGCGCCGTGCCGCAAACCGCGAGCGTCCGTGCCTAAACATTCCGAAACGCGCCATCTGCCCTACACCCCCGAGCAGATGTTCGACATGGTTGCCGACGTGAAGCGCTACCCGGAGTTCCTGCCCTGGGTCAGCGCGATGCGCGTGCGCCAGGACAGCGACACCGCGACGCTCGCCGACATGATCGTCGGCTTCAAGGGCCTGCGCGAGACCTTCACCTCGAAGGTCGAGAAGACGCGCGCCGAGACGATCCACGTCGAATATGTCGACGGTCCGCTCAAATACCTCCACAACGACTGGCGGTTCCGTGCCGAAGAGGGTGGCTGCGCGGTCGATTTCGCGGTCGATTTCCAGTTCAAGAACCGGATGTTCGAGATGCTGGCTGGGCAGGTGTTCGGCGTCGCGCTGCGCCGGATGATCGGCGCGTTCGAGGATCGCGCCAAAATCCTCTACGGCAGCAGCAGTTCCAGCGCGACCAGCGCCGCCTGAAGCCGGATACCGCCGCGCCCCAGGTCGCCGAACGCCTTGCGATCGGCGTGGACGTCCGAGGGATCGCCGCCTTTTTCGGCGCGGGCGAACACGACGGTGCCGACCGGCTTCTTGATCGATCCGCCACCCGGCCCGGCGACCCCGGTGATCGCCACCGCGACATCGGCACCGCTATTGGCGAGCGCGCCCTGCGCCATGCTCCACGCCACCGCGATCGATACCGCGCCGAACGTCTCCAGCACGTCGCTGTTGACCTTGAGCAGCTTCATCTTGGCATCGTTCGAATAGGTGACGAAGCCCGCGCCGAACACGTCGGACGAGCCCGGCACCTCGGTGATCGCCGCGGCGACCAGCCCCCCGGTGCAGCTCTCCGCCACCGCGATCGTCCGGCCGGCGGCACGGTTCGCCTCGACCACCTTCGTCGCGGCCTCGATCAGCTCGCGGGGAAGCACCGTATCCATCAGCGTTGGCCCTCCGGACAGAGCGGCAGGTCGGGCACCGCGATCGCCTTGCCCTTGGCCTTCTCGCCCTTGAAATAGCGCAGGGTGGTGACGATCACCCCCGCGGTGTTCTGCGGCGGCAGCGGCGCGAGCTGCGTGACGAACCGGTCGATCGTCGCGCAATCCGCCGGGTTGATCCGCCCGACCAGCAGCGGCGCCAGCGCCGCGGTGAGCAGCGGCCGCGCGAACTCCGACTGGAGCAGCGTATCGATCATCGGATCCGACAGTTTGACGATCGCCGCCCGCGCATTCGGCCACGCCCGGTCGGCAGCGTCGCGATAGCGACCGAGGAACTCGCTGTCGGTGCGCCGGATCAGGCTGGAGGAGGGCAGGCGCGTCGTGCAGATGATCCCGGTCTGCTGGATGATGTCGGGCAGCGCCACCAGCGTCATCGCCTCCGCCTCCGGCGTGGTAATGCAGCGCGTCTGCGCCTCGGCCGACGAAGCGGCGAGCAGAGCGACGATCGCGACCAGCGCCCTCATCGCGGCAGGCTCACGGTCGCCACCGCCTGTGCGGCGATCCCCTCGCCGCGGCCGGTGAAGCCGAGCCGTTCGGTCGTCGTCGCCTTGATGCTCACCCGATCCTCGCGCAATCCGAGCAACGCGCCGATCCGCGCGCGCATCGCCTCGCGGTGCGGCCCGATCTTGGGCGCCTCGCAGATCAGCGTCAGGTCGACGAAGTCGATCCGCCCGCCCTTGTCGGCGATCAGCCGCGCCGCATGCTGGAGGAATTGCGCGGAATCGGCCCCCTTCCATTGCGGGTCGGAGGGCGGAAAGTGAGTCCCGATATCCCCCGCCGCGATCGTCCCGAGCAACGCATCGGTCAAGGCGTGCAGCCCGACGTCGGCGTCGCTATGCCCGGACAAACCCTTGTCGTGCGGGATCAGCACCCCGCCGAGCCACAATTCCTCGCCCGCCTCCAGCCGATGCACGTCGAACCCCGACGCGCTGCGCGTCTCCCAGGTCACACGGGCCTCTGCGGCGGCGAAATCCTCTGGATGCGTTACCTTATCGAGCATCGCATCGCCCTGCACCAAAGCGACGCTCCCGCCAAGCCGCCGCACCATCTGCGCATCGTCGGTCGCCTCGTCGCCCGCCGGCCAGCCGGCATGCGCCGCGCGCAGCGCCGCGACGCGGAACCCCTGCGGCGTCTGCACCCGTGCCAGCCCGTCGCGCGGCACCACCGCACCGTCGCGCACCAGCGTATCCGCCACCGCGAGCACCGGCATCGCCGCCTCCGCCCCGTCGAGCGCCGCCAGCACCCGGTCGATCACCGCCGCCGGCACGAACGGCCGCGCCGCATCATGGACCAGCACGCGCGCGCCGGTGACGGCGGCGAGCCCGCGCGCCACCGACTCGCGCCGCGTCGCGCCGCCGACCACGGTGCGCACGCCGCCCAATGCCGCCAGCGCCAGCGCTTCGGCACCGGGCGCGATCACCACCACCACCTCGTCCACCGCCGGATGCGCGGCGAAGGCGGCATAGGCATGCGCGACGAGCGGCTTGCCCGCCACCACGGCATATTGTTTGGGCAGCGCACCGCCCGCCCGCGTGCCGCTGCCCGCCGCCACGATCAGCGCCGTCGTCGAAGGTCGATCCGTCATCGCGCCGCTCTAGCCGCCCACCCGCAACCTTGCCAGCACCGCCGCAAGCCGCTAGGAGGATGCCCAATTTTCAGGCAGATCATGGCAGCTCTCACGCCCATCCAGATCGGTCCCGTGCGGATCGACCATCCCGTCGTTCTGGCGCCGATGACCGGCGTCACCGACATGCCGTTCCGCACGCTCGTGCGCCGTTACGGCTCCGGCCTCAACGTCACCGAGATGATCGCCAGCCAGGCGGCGATCCGCGAGACGCGCCAGTCGCTCCAGAAAGCGGCATGGCATCTGTCGGAGGAGCCGGTCTCGATGCAGCTCGTCGGCTGCACCCCTTATGAGATGGCCGAGGCGGCGAAGCTCGCCGAGGACCGCGGCGCCGCGATCATCGACATCAACATGGGCTGCCCGGTCCGCAAGGTTACCAACGGCGATGCCGGCTCGGCGTTGATGCGCGACCTCAAGCTCGCCGCGCAACTCGTCGATGCGGTGGTCAAGGCGGTCAGCGCGCCGGTCACGCTCAAGATGCGGATGGGCTGGGACCTCGACAGCCTCAACGCTCCCGAGCTGTCGCGCATCGCGCAGGATCTGGGCGTGCAGCTGATCACCGTCCATGGCCGCACCCGCAACCAGATGTACAAGGGCCAGGCCGACTGGCGCTTCATCCGCACCGTCAAGGATGCGGTGACGATTCCGGTGATTGCCAACGGCGACATCTGCACGATCGACGACGCCGTCGCCGCGCTCGACCAGTCCGGCGCCGACGGCATCATGATCGGCCGCGGCGCTTATGGCCGGCCGTGGCTGCTCGGCCAGGTGATGGACTATCTCGCCACGGGCAACCGCCGGCCCGATCCGTCGCTCGACGAACAATATCGCGTCATCATCGAACATTACGACGCGATGCTCGATCATTATGGCAGCATCACCGGCGTCAACATGGCGCGCAAGCACATCGGCTGGTACACCAAGGGGCTGACCGGCTCCGCCGAATTTCGCAACGCGGTCAACCAGCAGCCCGACGCCGCCGTCGTGAAGCGCATGCTCACCGATTTCTACGCACCGCATCGCGATCAGCCGATCCGGCAGGCCGCCTGACCGGCGAATGGAGCAGCGTACCGGCTACACTTCCGGCCGGCCCGGCTTCGCCGAACTGTTCGCGGCGCTGCCGGTCGCGGTGGTGGTGGTCGATCCCGACGACCGCATCGCCCATGCCAACGGTTTCGCCGAGCAATTGCTCAACCTGTCCGAACGCGTGATGCGTGGCCAGCCGCTCGCCGCGATCCTGCCGCCGCCCGCCGCCGACGCACGCCGCGATGGGCAGGGCTTCGCCTTCTACGATACCGAGATCGCGACGCCGCACGGCCCCAAGATCCGCGTCGATTTCGTCGAGGCGGCGATCCCCGATCATCCCGGCTGGCGCGCGATCACCCTCCACACCGCCGCCAGCACCCGCGGCCTGGGCCATTCCGGGCGCAGCGCCGGCGCGCGTGCCGCCAGCGGCGCCGCGGCGATGCTCGCGCACGAGATCAAGAATCCGCTGTCGGGCATCCGCGGCGCGGCGCAATTGCTCGGCACCGGCGAGCTGACCACCCTGATCGTCACCGAGGTCGACCGGATCGCCGCGCTGATCGACCGCATGCAGGATTTCAGCGACACCCGCCCGCTGCCGATCGTGCCCGAGAACATCTATCCGCTGATCGGCCACGCCCGCCGCCTCGCGCTCGCCGGCTTCGCCCGCGGTATCGCGATCGAGGAACGGTTCGATCCGTCGCTGCCCGCCGCCGCGATCAACCGCGACGCGCTGCTGCAGATCCTCATCAACCTTCTGAAGAACGCGGTCGAAGCCAATCGATCGGTGCGCAATCCGCGCATCCTCATCACCACCGCCTATCGTCACGGCATGTCCGTCGTCGCCGCGCCCGGCCGGCCGCGCACGCCGCTGCCGATCGAGATATGCGTGATCGACAACGGCCCCGGCGCCCCCGCCGATATCGCCGACCATCTGTTCGACGCCTTCGTCTCGGGCCGGCCGGAGGGGCAGGGACTCGGTCTCGCTTTGGTCGACAAACTGGTCCGCGACATGGGCGGCATCGTCCAATATGCCCGCGAAGGAACCCCGGAAATGACGACGCTCCGCCTCCTGCTGCCGCGCGGCGCCGCATGACTCGCATCCTCGTCGTCGACGACGATGCCGCGATCCGCACCGTCGTCGCGCAGGCGCTGCGCCGCGCCGGCCATGACGTGCAGACCGCCGAGACGCTGGCGCAGCTCGACCGGATGCTCGCCACCCGCGTTCCCGACGTACTGATCACCGACGTTGTCCTGCCCGACGGCGATGGCATCGCGCGGGCCAAGGAGATCGGCGAGCGGCTGCCGCAACTCCCCGTCATCATCCTCTCGGCGCAGAACACGCTGACCACCGCGGTCCGCGCCGCCGAGGTCGGGGCGTACGAATATCTCCCCAAGCCGTTCGATCTCGACGATCTCACCCGCGCGGTGACCGGCGCGCTCGCCCGCGGCGCGGTGATGCCGCAGCCCGAGGCGGGCGAGGACCCGGCGCTGCCGCTGATCGGCCGTTCGCCGGCGATGCAGGACGTCTACCGCATCATCGCGCGGGTCCTCTCCAACGACCTCACCGTGCTGATCTCGGGCGAATCGGGTACCGGCAAGGAACTCGTCGCGCGCGCGATCCACGATCTCGGCGCCCGCCGCGCCGCGCCCTTCGTCGCGATCAACATGGCGGCGATCCCGCGCGAGCTGATCGAGGCGGAATTGTTCGGCCACGAACGCGGCGCGTTCACCGGCGCGGCGATGCGCAACGCCGGCCGCTTCGAACAGGCGGCGGGCGGCACGCTGTTCCTGGACGAGATCGGCGACATGCCGATGGAGGCGCAGACGCGGCTGCTTCGCGTCCTCCAGTCGGGCGAGTTCACCACGGTGGGCGGCGCCCGCACGATGCGCGCCGACGTCCGCGTCGTCGCCGCCACCAACCGCGATCTCACCCAACAGGTCGCCTCCGGTCAGTTCCGCGAGGATCTCTTCTACCGGCTCAACGTCGTGCCGATCGCGCTCCCCGCGCTGCGCGAGCGCCGGCAGGACATCCCGCTGCTCGCCCGCCACTTCCTCGAAATGGCCGCCGCACAGGGCCTGCCGCGCCGCCAGCTCAGCGACGCCGCGCAGGCATCGCTCACCGCGCACGACTGGCCCGGCAACGTCCGCGAACTCGAGAATCTGATGCGCCGCCTAGCGGTGCTCGCCCGCGACGAACTGATCGACGCCGCGACGATCCGTGACCTGCTCGGCGCCCCCGGCACCAGCGGCGAAGCCTCCGACCCCGGCATCGCCGAAGCCGTCCGCCATCTCGTCGAGCGCATCGCCCGCGAACGTCCCGGCGCGCTCGACGACGGGACGCTCTACGACCGCGTCATCGGCGAGGTCGAACGCCCGCTGATCGAGGCGATGCTCGCCCGCCACGCCGGCAACCAGCTCCGCGCCGCAAGAGCGCTCGGCCTCAACCGCAACACCCTGCGCAAGCGACTGGACACCCTGGGAATCAGCACGCGCGCAGAGGAGTAACGGGCAGGGGGTCATAGTCCCCGCCACAAGCAACCCGGACTCGGTCCGGGGTCCACTCTGCGGCGAGGAGAGGGGCTTGAGCAAGCCTCATCCCCTCACAGCGCCCCAGTGCTCCTGCGAACGCAGGAGCCCGGAACGTCATAAGCCGTTATTCTGCCTAACCCTGGGTTCCTGCGTCCGCAGGAGCACGGCATCGCTTTGTACCCGGCTGACCCTCGCAGAGGTTCGAACATTTCCACGGTGACGAGGCTGCTTGCGCGATCGACTGCTTCCCCCATTGCCGTGTTTTCGCGAAGTCGGCAGCCACATCGCGGTTCTAGAGGAAGGCAGATACGTTCACGCGGAGGCGCGGAGATGAACCGCTCGGGGCAGCGTGGCCTGTCGTGGCAGACGGCGCGATGGCAAGCTGCCGCTGCACCGAATGCGACACCTCCGCGCCTCCGCGTGGACCGATTCACGGCACACCCAACCAGCGACCCGCCCCGCTCACCCTACTGTCACCACAAACCACCGTTCCCGATAAATTATGTGGTTTCCGTGCAACAATCCACGTTGTACGAAGGGTCGAATGAACGCGGCCCCCATGCCCGATCTGATCGCACCCGCCCCGGACCGCCGGCTGCGCATCACGCCCGCCGTCGAGGCGCTGGTGCTCGTGCTGGCTATCGCTATCGCGACCGCGACCTATTTCGTCATCACCGGCAGCAGCAAGCCCGCGCAGCCGCTGTCGCCGCCCGCGATCGCGTCGCTGCTCGTCGCCAATCTCGTTCCCGGTATCGCGCTCCTCATGCTGCTCGGCCGCCGCATCGCCCGCAAGCGTGCCGCGGCCTCGCTGGTCGGCGGGGAGGGGGTCCTCCACGTCAGGCTGGTGGCGATCTTCTCGATCATCGCCGCCGTCCCGGCGTTGCTCGTCACCATCTTCGCCTCTTTGCTGTTCCAGATCGGCGTCGAATTCTGGTCGTCGGATCGCGCGAGCGGCATGATCGAGAATGCCCGCACGTTGGTCGGCGAAAACTATCAGCGCGAGGCGAACCGCGTCATTGCGCAGGTGCAGGCCATGAGCGGCGATCTGGCCAGGGATTTGCAGGGCCACGACATCGACAGCCCGTATTTCCAGAATGCGCTTCTGCTACAGACCTATCGTCGCGAACAATCGGAGGCGATGATCATCCGTCGCGGCGAAGCCGATCCGCTCATCGTCCTCAACCCCTATGACAAACCCCTGCAGAACCTGGTGAACCCGTCCGTCGAACGCGCGCTGGATCGGGGGGCGGGCTTCGTCGTCATCCGCAGCGACGACCGCATCGGCGTCGTCGTTCCGCTCACCTACGGCAAGGGCGCCTACCTCTATTCCGCCCGCATCTTCGACCCGCAGCTCGCCAGCCAGATCCGCCGCGGCGACGCGATCATCCGCGACTATCAGGCGCTGCAAAGTCGCTCGCGCGCGTTGCAGCTCAAGTTCAACGCCGCGCTGCTGATCGTCTCGCTGCTCATCGTCGGCATCGCCGTCTGGGCGGCACTGGCGGTCGCCGACCGCCTCGTGCGCCCGGTCGCCGAGCTGGTCGGCGCGGCGCGCAAGGTCGCCACCGGCGATCTCACCGCGCGCGTTCCTGACCCCCGCCGCAAGGACGAAGTCGGCACGCTCGCCAATGCCTTCAACCAGATGACCGGCCGCCTGCAGGAGCAGAACAGCGCCCTGGTCACCGCCAACGACCAGCTCGAGAACCGCCGCGCGCTGATCGAGGCGGTGATGGCCGGGGTGTCGGCCGGCGTCGTCGCCACGGCCGAGGACGGCACGATCCGCATCGCCAACCGCTCCGCCACCGAGCTGATCGGGGCGGGGGCGGACGGCCTGATCGGTCGCCCGCTCACCACCATCGCCCCCGAACTCGCCGATCTCGTCCACGGGCACGAGCGCGAGGCGATCGTCCAGGTGATTCGCAATGGCGAAACCCGCACGCTCGCGGTGCGCATCGCGCGCACCGACGCCGGCCCGATCCTCACCTTCGACGACATCACCCAGCAGTTGCTCGACCAGCGTCGCGCTGCCTGGTCCGACGTCGCACGGCGGATCGCGCACGAGATCAAGAACCCGCTCACCCCGATCCAGCTCGCCGCCGAACGGCTCCAGCGCCGCTACGGCAGCAAGATCGATCCCGCCGACACCACCTTCGCGCGGCTCACCGACACGATCGTCCGCCAGGTCGGCGACCTGCGCCGGATGGTCGACGAATTCTCCTCCTTCGCGCGCATGCCCAAGCCCGTGTTCCGCGAGGAATCCCTGGTCGACATCGCCCGCCAGGCGCTGTTCCTGCACGAGGTCGCGCATCCCAATATCCGTTTCGAACTCGACCACAGCATCCCCGCACCCACGCTCGTCTGCGACCGCCGCCAGCTCGGCCAGGCGTTCACGAATATTGTCAAGAACGCCGTCGAAGCCATTGAAAGTAAGGGCGAAAGTGGCGGCTCCGTGATTATGCACGTGCGTGAGGATAGTGATGTTACGACCGTCGAGCTCGCCGACACCGGGGTCGGCCTGCCACCCGATCGCGATCGTATCGTCGAACCCTATATGACGACGCGCGCCCGCGGCACCGGCCTCGGCCTCGCCATCGTCAAGAAGATCGTCGAGGAGCATCACGGCACCATGACCTTCGCCGACCGCGACGGCGGGGGGACCGTCGTCCGCATGACCTTCGACGCCGCGGCGCTCGCCGCCCTCGACCAGGGGGCCGCCGCGCCCGAGCCGGCTGGCGAAGGCCAGCTCGCCGCCCTCACACGCAATCGGAATTAGACATGCCGCTCGACATCCTCGTCGTCGACGACGAACACGACATCCGCGAACTGGTCGCCGGGGTCCTCGAAGACGAGGGCTATGAGACCCGTTCCGCCGCCAACAGCGATGCGACGCTGGAGGCGATCGCCACCCGCCGCCCGTCGCTGGTGCTGCTCGACGTCTGGCTACAGGGCTCGCGGCTCGACGGGCTGGAGCTGCTCGACGAGATCAAGCGCCGCGATCCGTCGATCCCGGTGCTGGTCATCTCGGGCCACGGCAATCTCGACACCGCCGTCGCCGCGATCCGCCGCGGCGCCAGCGACTTCATCGAAAAGCCGTTCGAGGCGGAGCGGCTGCTCCTCCTCGTCGCCCGCGCCACCGAGACCGAACGCCTCCGCCGCGAGGTCGCCAGCCTGCGCGTCTCGGCGGGGCGCGAGAGCGACCTCACCGGCAGCTCGGGCGCGATCAACGGCGTCCGCGCCACCCTGAAGCGCGTCGCCGCCACCGGCAGCCGCGTGCTGATCATGGGGCCGGCGGGCGTCGGCAAGGAGGTCGCCGCCCGCCTGCTGCACGGCTGGAGCAACCGCGCGCAGGCACCCTTCGTCATCGTCAGCGCCGCCCGCATGACCCCCGAACGCGTCGAGGAGGAGCTGTTCGGCGTCGAGGAGAGCGGCGACCTCGTCCGCCCCGGCCTGCTCGAACAGGCGCACGGCGGCACGCTCTTCCTCGACGAGATCGCCGACATGCCCGTCGCGACGCAGGCCCGCATCCTGCGCGTCCTCACCGACCAGAGCTTCAGCCGCATCGGCGGCACCCGCATCGTCAAGGTCGACGTCCGCGTCGTCTCCGCCACCTCGCGCGACCTGACGCACGAGATCGCCGAAGGCCGCTTCCGCGAGGACCTCTATTACCGGCTCAACGTCGTCCCCGTCGTGCTGCCCGCGCTCTCCGAACGGCGTGAGGACATTCCGGCGCTGGTCGAGCATTTCATGGCGCATTATGCCGCCGACCGCCGCGTCCCGACGCCGGAGATCGCCCCCGACGCGATGGTCGCGCTGCAATCCTACGACTGGCCCGGCAACGTCCGCCAGCTCCGCAACGTCGTCGAGCGGACGATCATCCTCGCCCCCGGCGACCGGATCGGCCGCATCGATCTCGACCTGCTCCCCGCCGAAGTGCTCGGCGATCAGGGCGATCTCGGCAGCGGGGGCGGGGGGGCGATCATGGGCGCACCGCTGCGCGAGGCGCGCGAGACGTTCGAACGCGAATATCTCCGCGTCCAGATCCGCCGCTTCTCGGGCAACATCAGCCGTACGGCGAGCTTCATCGGCATGGAACGCTCGGCGCTGCATCGGAAGCTCAAGCTGCTCGGCATCACCGACATGCGCGAGGATTGAGCGCTGGACGTAGGGCCGCATCGTTCATAGATGCAGCGTGTCGCCCGATCCGGGCGACGATCCGACGCCGGGAAACGGCGCGATAGCGGGCAAACGGCTCGCCAAGAACCGAAAGGCTCATCATGGCCGAAAAACAAGGGTCTCTGCAGGACCTCTTCCTCAATGCGCTGCGCCGTTCCAAGACGCCGGTGACCATGTTCCTGGTCAAGGGCGTCAAATTGCAGGGCATCGTCACCTGGTTCGACAATTTCTCGGTGCTGCTGCGCCGCGATGGCCAGTCCCAGCTCATCTACAAACATGCCATTTCCACCATCATGCCGTCGGGTCCGATGGATATCGCCGCGCTCATCGAGTCGGTCGGCGAGGCGCAGCGCAAGCAGCCGCTGTTGCAGGAGATCTTCCTCAACGCCGTGCGCAAGTCGGAAGACTCGGTCACGATGTTCCTGATCAACGGCGTCATGCTGCAGGGCCAGATCGCCGGTTTCGACCTGTTCTGCATGCTGCTCCAGCGCGAAGGCATGGCGCAGCTCGTCTACAAGCATGCGGTTTCCACCATCCAGCCGGCTCGCGCGTTGAACCTTGCCGATGAGGGCGAGACGGAAGAATAATAGTGAGCAATGGTTTCAACCGCGACCGCGACGAATTTGCCCGTGGCGGTCGCACGCTGATCGTCCTGCCGGATCAGGGCGACGCGCATCGCGATGCCGATGCCCGGCTCGATGAGACGGCGGGCCTCGCCGCGGCGATCGGGTTGGTCGTGACGGAGAAGGTCGCGGTGCGGGTGCGCTCGCCCAAGGCGGCGACGCTGATCGGCAGCGGCCAGGTCGAGCAACTCGCGGTGCAGGTGCGCCAGAACGAGGCCGACCTCGTCGTGTTCGACGCGAGCCTGACCCCGGTGCAGCAACGCAATCTCGAAACCGCGCTCGAAGCCAAGGTCATCGATCGCACCGGCCTGATCCTCGAAATCTTCGGCGAACGCGCCGCCACCGCCGAAGGGCGGTTGCAGGTCGAACTCGCCCACCTCGATTATCAGGCCGGCCGGCTGGTGCGCAGCTGGACCCACCTCGAACGGCAGCGCGGCGGCTTCGGCTTCCTCGGCGGTCCCGGCGAAACGCAGATCGAGGCCGACCGGCGCCTGATCCGCGACCGTATGGCGCGCCTGCGCCGCGAACTGGAGCAGGTCAGCCGGACCCGCGGCCTCCATCGCGACCGGCGGCAGCGTGCGCCGTGGCCGATCATCGCGCTGGTCGGCTATACCAATGCCGGCAAGTCGACGCTGTTCAACCGGCTCACCGGTGCGCACGTCATGGCCGAGGATCTGCTGTTCGCGACGCTCGACCCGACGTTGCGGCAGATTTCGTTGCCCGGCATCGACAAGGCGATCCTCTCGGACACGGTGGGCTTCGTCTCCGATCTGCCGACGCAGCTCGTCGCCGCTTTTCAGGCAACGCTGGAGGAAGTGGTGTCGGCCGACCTGCTGATCCACGTCCGCGACATCGCGCATCCGGAAACCGAAGCGCAGCGCAGCGACGTCGAGGCGGTGCTGGCGGAGATCGGCGTGTCCGAACTGACCCCGCGCTTCGAGGCGTGGAACAAGCTCGACCTGCTCGAAGGCGAACGACACGAGGACGTTTTGGTCGAAGCGAGCCATCGCGACGATGTCGTCGCGATCTCGGCGCTCAGCGGGGAGGGGATCGACGATCTGATCGAACAGGTCGCCGCCAAACTCACCGCAGGCCATCGTCGTTATTGGATCACGCTGGATGCCGGCGACGGGGCGGGGGCTGCCTGGCTGCACGCGCATGGCGAGGTGCTCGGCCAGATCAGCGAGGATCTTCAGACGCAATATGAGGTTCGCCTCGCAGAGCGCGATTACGAACGCTTTTTGCAGCGATGAGACCGGTGCCTATCCGCGCTTGACCTGTTGCCAGAGCGCTTCCTTGTCGGCGAGGCTCAGGGAGGCGAACCGATCGCCGGCGAGCGTTTCCATGTTACGGAAGCGCCGTTCGAACTTTGCGTTGCCGCGGCGCAGCGCGGCTTCCGGATCGACGCCGAGATGCCGCGCCCAATTGACCGCGGAGAAGAGCAGATCGCCGATCTCGTCCTCGATCTCATCACCGGTAGCAGCCGCAACCTCTTCGATTTCCTCGTGAAGCTTAGCGCGTGGTCCCGCGTCGTCGGGCCAGTCGAAACCGACCCGTGCGGCGCGCTTCTGAAGCTTCACCGCCCGCATCAACGCGGGCAGCCCGACGGCGACGCCGGCCAGCGCGCTGGCATCCGCCTTGCCGCTTCGCTCCGCCGCCTTGAGGTCCTCCCAACCGGGGCTCTGCGTCGCATCGCCGAAGATATGCGGATGGCGGCGCTCCATCTTGTCGCTGATCGACGCAACGACATCGGCGAGCGTGAAGGCGCCGGCTTCCTCCGCGATCTGGCTGTGGAAGACGACCTGAAGCAGCAGATCGCCGAGTTCGTCCTTGAGATCGGCTGCGTCATTGCGCGCGATCGCATCGGCGACCTCATAGGCTTCCTCGATCGTGTACGGCGCGATCGTCGCCCAGGTCTGCGCGACATCCCAGTCGCAGCCGCGGTCGGGATCACGCAGCCGTGCCATGATCGCCACCAGTCGCTCGATCATTCCACGCCCCCTCTCACCGACCACAATCAAGACTGATAATAGACATTATGTAAAATCCTGATGGTGATGTGGTTCGAGGATCAGTGTCTGCCCCTCCACCCGCCATGATTTGAGCTTGGACAGGAAGTTCATGCCGAGCACGTCGGTGTCCCCGAACGCCGGCGACACGACAACCCCGAGGTCACGCGCGGCGATGTCGCCCAGCCGCAATTCCCGCACCGAAGCGGTTTGCGCGCTGATCTGGCCGTTGGCGGTGTTGAGGATCATCGGAAACGCGCTGTTGCGGACGTCCAGCGCCGCCGCCTGCGCGGTGCGGGTCGACAAGGCGGTCACGGTCGCGCCGCTGTCGACGAGCATGCGGCGCGGTACGCCGTCGAGCGTCACGCGCGCCCAGAAATGCCCGTCCGCCGCCATCCGGATGCGCGTCTCGCGGCCGACGACACTCTGGTCATCGATCTTCAACAGGCTGGCGACGCGCTGCAGATAGGGATCGAACCGCTCGCGCTGGCCGACGACGACGACGAGCACGCCGATGATCACCAGCCAGCTCACCAGAGACATGACGATCCGCAGGACGGGCACGCGGCGGGCGATCAGCGCCGAAATCGGAAAGATGAGCAGCACCAGGTAAAAGAGCGCCGAGCCGCCCACATCCGTGTTCATGGCGTGAATTCTAGTCCGTCATAGCCGGGTTCGACGCCCGGCGGCAAACTCGCCACCAGCGTCGCATAATCCATACTATGGTCCATATGTATGAAGGCTGACCGGCCGGGCCGCAGCTCTTCGATCCAGTCGAGCACCGTCGGCACGTCGGGATGTGTCGGATGCGGTGCGTAGCGCAGTGCATCGACGATCCAGACGTCGAGCCCGGTATAGAGCGCGCGCATCGCCGGCGTGAGTTCGTGGAAATCCGTCGCATAGCCGACCACCGCATCGCCGGCGCGGAAACGCAGCCCGGCCGAGGTGATATGGCCGTGCGGCTGATCGACCACGTCCACGGTGATGCCGCCGATCGTCAGCCGGTCCGGCAATTCGGCGGCTTCGACCGTCGGCGGATAGCCTTGTCGGCCCGCGAAGACATAAGTGAAGCGCTCGCGCAGCGCGGTCAGCGTCCGCGGCCGGGCAAAGCCCTGCACCGGCTTGCCGAGTGCGTGGAAGATCTGGCGGACGTCGTCGATGCCGTGACAATGGTCGGCATGGTCGTGCGTCCAGATGATCGCGTCGACCGCCGCGACATCCGCGGCAAGCAATTGCTCGCGCATGTCCGGGCCGGTGTCGACGAGGATGCGCGTGCCCTCATGTTCCACCAGCAGCGATGCACGGGTACGACGGTTGCGTGGCTCGCCGGGATCGCAGGCGCCCCAGTCGTTGCCGATCCGCGGCACGCCCGACGACGTGCCGGAGCCGAGGATACGGACCTTCACCGTTGCGCTTTGTTGAACAGGGAGAAGAAGTTATCGGCCGTTCTTGCCGCCAGGTCTTCGATCGGCTCACCGCGCAGCTTGGCAAGGAATGCCGCCGTATCCGCAACGAAGGCGGGCTCTC
Organism: Sphingomonas sp. CD22; assembly: GCF_034556155.1. NCBI lineage: Bacteria > Pseudomonadati > Pseudomonadota > Alphaproteobacteria > Sphingomonadales > Sphingomonadaceae > Sphingomonas > Sphingomonas sp. CD22. Next base: position 267,214 of record NZ_JAYDYX010000004.1, read on the forward strand.
CCTGCTTTCCCCGGTTGGGCACCGGCGCGAGGAACGGCGCATCGGTCTCGATCAGCAGCCGCTCGGCCGGCAGGCGCGCGGCGGTCTCCTGCAGATCGCGCGCATTCTTGAACGTCACGATCCCCGAGATCGAAATGTAGAAACCGAGGTCGAGCGCCGCGTCGGCGAACGCGCCGCTCGCGGTGAAGCAATGGATGACGCCAGTATAGGCCCCCTGCTCCATCTCCTCGCGCAGGATCGCCAGCGTGTCCTCCTCCGCATCGCGGGTGTGGACGATCAGCGGCAGGCCGGTATCGCGACAGGCAGCGATATGCGTCCGGAAGCTCGCCTGCTGCCGCACCCGATCGGAATGCTCGTAATGATAATCGAGCCCTGATTCGCCGATCGCGGCGACGCGCGGATGCGCGGCGCGGTCGATCAATGTCGCGCGACCGACGTCGGGATAGGCGTCGGCCTCGTTGGGGTGGATGCCGATCGCCGCCCAGACATCGGGCTCGCGCTCGGCGGTGGCGACCACCGCATCCCATTCGGTCTCGCGCGTCGAGATGTTGAGCATCGCGCCGACGCCCCGCGCCCGCGCCCGGGCCAGCACCTCACCCTGCTGCTCGAACACCCCCTTGTAGTTGAGGTGGCAATGGCTGTCGGCGAACATCATTCGGCCACCGGCAGTTCGAGCCGCGGGAACACCGGCGACGGTGGCGCGATCGCGAAGCCCGACGCCGCCTGACGCGCATACCAGCCGTCATCGTCGATCGCGGCATGATCGCGTTCGGTCGCACCGATCTGATCGAGCACCTTGGCCGCCGCGCCCGGTACCACCGGCAGGATGGCGATCGCCAGCATGCGGATCGCGCGGACCAGCGTATTAAGCACCGCGTGCATCCGCTCGGGATCGGTCTTGCGCAACGCCCAGGGCGCCTGCGCGTCGATATATTGGTTGCAGGCGAAGACGCCGCGCATCCACGCCTCGATCCCCTGGCTGAGCATCAGATCGCCGAACGCCGCCTTGAGCCCCGCACAGGCGACGACGATCTCCTCGATCAGCATCGCATCGGCGGGATCGCTGCGCCCGGCATCCGGGAAAGCCCCGCCCAGATTCTTGGCGATGAACGACAACGTGCGCTGCGCGAGATTGCCGAAGCTGTTGGCGAGTTCCGCATTGACCCGCGTCACGATCGCCTCGGCGGAGTAGCTGCCGTCCTGTCCGAAGCTCACTTCGCGCAGCAGGAAATAGCGGACCGCATCGACGCCGAACGCCCCGGTCAACTCGTCGGGGCTGACGACATTGCCGACCGACTTGGACATCTTCTCGCCGCGATGGAGCACGAAGCCGTGCGCGAACACCTGCTTGGGGATCGGCAGATTCGCCGACATCAGGAACGCCGGCCAATAGACGGTGTGGAAGCGCGTGATATCCTTGCCGATCAGATGCAGATCCGCCGGCCAGAAGCGCGCCAGCGCTTCGCTATCGTCGGGATATCCCGCGCCGGTCAGGTAATTGGTCAGCGCATCGACCCAGACGTACATGACGTGGCCGGGGCTGTCCGGCACCGGCACGCCCCAGTCGAAGCTCGTCCGCGACACCGACAGATCGGACAGGCCGCCCTCGACGAACCGCAGCACTTCGTTGCGCCGGCTCTCCGGGCGGATGAAGTCGGGATTGGCGGCGTAGAAGTCGAGCAGCGGCTGCTGATAGTCGGACAGGCGGAAGAACCACGTCTCCTCCGCGGTCCATTCGACCGGCGTACCCTGCGGCGAGAGGCGTTGCCCCCCTTCCCCGTCGATCAGCTCCTTCTCGTCGTAGAAGGCTTCGTCGCGGACCGAATACCAGCCTTCGTAGCGGTCGAGGTACAGGTCGCCCTTGTCGCGCATCGCGCGCCAGATCGCCTGGCTGGCGGCGTAATGCGCCGGCTCGACGGTGCGGATGAAGCGATCGTAGGAGATGTTAAGAGTGTCGGCCATCTCGCTGAAATGCGACGACATCTCATCGGCGAACGCACGCACTTCGACGCCACGCGCGCGCGCCGTCTGCGCCATTTTGAGGCCATGTTCGTCGGTGCCGGTCTGGAACCGCACGTCGCGCCCCGCCTGTCGCTGGAACCGCGCGATCGCATCGGCGGCGATCATCTCATAGGCATGGCCGATGTGCGGACGCCCGTTGGGATAGTGGATCGCGGTCGTGATATAATAAGGATCGGCCATGCCGGCCTCCTAGTCGATCCGCCCGGCGAGGTGAAGCGGGGTCAGCGCAGCGTCGCGACGATCGCCGCCATCTCGAACACCGTCGCCTGCGCATCGAGCGACAGGCCGAGCGCCGCCCCGGCGAGATCGCGCGCCGCCGCCTGCGCATCGAGCGCGGTCTTGAGCCGCGTGCCGGAACGCGTCCGCGCCTCGCGCGCGATCATCGCCGGAACGCGATCGAGGAACGCCTCGTAGCGCGCGGCATTGCCCTTCCCCGCCAGCGCGCGGGCGAGCGCGGCCCGGCGCGCGTTCATCGGATCGCCATCCTCGGCGATGCCGGCGATCGCGCGGTCGAGCCCGTCGATGTCGAGACCCGCATAACGGATCGCCCGGCCGGGCGCCCCCTCCCCCGTCCGCACCAGCGCGGCGATCTCGTCCTCGCCCGCCTCGGGCAGCGCCTGCCGCAGCGCCTTGGCCATATCGCCATCGTCGAGCGCGCCGAAGCGCAGCACGCGGCACCGCGAACGGATCGTCGGCAGCAATCGCCCCGGCGCATGGCTGACCAGCAGGAAGATCGTCCCGGCCGGCGGCTCCTCCAGATTCTTGAGCAACGCATTGGCGCCGTTGCGCTCGAGATCGTCGACGGCATCGATGATGACGACGCGGCGCGCCCCCATCGACGGCGTCGTCGCGAACAGCGGCTGGAGGCTGCGGACCTGCGCGATCGTGATGCTGCGGGCGAGATCCTGATCGGGCTTTTCGGCGTCCTTGGGCAGCCGCCGCATCACGCGCAGATCGGGGTGCGAACCGGCATCGACCAGCGCACGGGTCGGATGCCCCTCGGGCACGACGAGCCCCGGCGCCGAGACGCCGGTCGCGCTCGCCTCGGCGAGCATCCGCAGCGCGGCAGCCTGCGCGAAGCTGGCCTTGCCGACGCCCTCCGGCCCGACCAGCAGCCAGGCATGATGCAACGCGCCGCCACGCAGCGCCGCGACGAAGGCGGCGTGCGCGTCGGCGTTGCCGAACGTCCCGGTCACGCGCGCGGCATCAGCCGAAGAGCGAGGTCAGCCCCGCCCAGGCGCGGCCGAAGAAACCCGCCTCGCCGATGTCCTTGTCGGCGACCAGCGGCAGCCGCTGCTCGGGCAGATCGGGCGATTTGACGATGAGATCGGCGATATGCTGGCCGGCCTTGATCGGCGCGCGGATCGGGCCGTCGTAGACGACCTTGGCGCTCATCTGCGGCACCGCGCCGGCGGGCACGGTGACGGTCAATTGCTTCGGCGCGACGAGGCCGACGCTGCTCGAACTGCCCATCTGCACCTCGGCGGTCGAGACCTGCTTGCCGGCCGCGACGACCGGCTTGGCCTGCCACGCGCGAAAGCCCCATTCCATGAAGCGCACCGATTCCTCGGCGCGGCCGTTCGACGAGGTCAGGCCGGCGACGACCATCACCAGCCGCCGCCCATTCTGCTCCGCCGAGCCGGTGAAGCCATAGCCCGCCTCCTCGGTGTGACCGGTCTTGAGCCCGTCGGCACCGGCGACGCGGCCCAGCAACGGATCGCGATTGGCCTGGGTGATGTCGGCGCCGGCGCCGAGCGTCTTGCCCCAGGTAAAGCTGCGCAGCGAATAGAAGCGCTTGTAGAGGTCCGGGAAATGCTGGATCGTCGCGCTGGCGAGATGCGCGAGGTCCTTGGCGGTGACATAGGTCACGCCATTGTCGGGCCAGCCGTTCGACGTGCCGAAATGGCTGTTGGTCAGGCCCAGCTTCTTCGCCTGATCGTTCATCCGGTCGGTGAAGGTCTGCTCGGTCCCCGAAATCCCCTCGGCAAGCACCACGCAGGCGTCGTTGCCCGACAGCGTCACGATGCCCTTGAGCAGATTCTCGACGCTGACCGTCTCGCCGGTCGACAGGAACATCGTCGATCCCGCCTGCGGCCCATGCCAGCGCTGCCACGTCTCGGGCCGCACCTGGAAGGTCTGGTTGAGCTTCAATTCGCCCTTTTTGATCATGTCGAAGGCGACATAGACCGTCATCATCTTCGCCATCGACGCCGGCGGCATGCGGCGATCCGCGTCGCGCTGATACAGCACCGCGCCCGACGACAGGTCTTCCATATAGGCGATCGGCGCGGTCCCCTGGAACTGGGGGGCGGCGGCGACCGACGGGACGGCGGCGGCGACGATCGCGAGGGGGGCGGCAATCAGCTTGTTCATGACGTCGATGGGGCTTTCCGGAAGATAAGCGAGAATGGCAGTGGCATAGCGACGCTGGCGCGCGCCGTCAGCCCTCAACCGCATCGGCGAGCAAGCCGACCGACAGAGCGTAGAAGTTCGAGCAATTGTAATCGAGGATCACCCGATAGTTGCCGGTGAGGAGATAGGCGGTCGCGCCGGGCCCGTCGGGTTCGATCAGCGTCGCCTGCACCCCGTCGCCCGGCCACCGCCCGCCCTGCGGCACCACGCCCAGCGCGCGCCATTCCGCCATCGTCCGCCAGCGGCTGTGCCGCTCGAACACGCGCGGGCAGCGCGGCGACATCATCCGGCTGGTGAGGCCGGCCCGGTCGAGGCTCGGCGGAACGCTGACCGCGACGCCCCAGGGCTGGCCCGGACGCCAGCCGGCATTGGCGAAATAATTGCCGATCGAGGCGAGCGTATCGGCCGGACTCGTCCAGATATCGGCGCGCCCGTCGCCATCGCCGTCGCGCGCCAGCCGCAGATAGACCGAGGGCAGGAACTGCGGATTGCCGGTCGCGCCGGCCCAGCTCCCCTTCAATTGCTCGCGCGGGATGCCGCGATCGAGGATCTTGAGCCCGGCGATGAACTCGCCCGCGAACAGGCTGCGGCGGCGCCCCTCGTAGGCGAGGCTGGCGAGGCTGCGCAGCAGATCGAAATTGCCGGTATAGGCACCATAATTGGTCTCGTGCCCCCAGATCGCGACCATGATCGATTCGGGCACACCGGTCTCGCGCTCGACACGCGCCAGCCGCGCGCGCTGCGCCTGATAGGTGGTGCGCCCGCGACCGATCCGCGCGGCATCGACATGGCTCGCCTTATAGGGCGCGAACGGCGGCGTCGCGGTGCTGCCGGGATTGCCCGGCTGCGCGCGATCGAGCTGGATCGTCCGGTCGCTGAGCGTCAGCGTCGGGAAGACGGCATCGACCGTGCGCCGCGTCACGCCCTCGGCGAGCGCCTGCTGGCGCAGCGTCTGCAGATAGGTCTGGAACCCCGCCTCGTCCTGCGCCGCCGCCGGCACGGCGGCGCTCAGCGCCAAGGTCGTTGCCATTACGCCGGTCGTCAGCGCGCGTCGCAGTCGTTGCCCCCACATGCCGGTGGTGGTGCCACAGCGAGCCGGTGACGTGAACCTCTTATCGTCGCAGGGGTTGCACGGGCAGCCGCGGTGCGACTATCCGGGGCCGGCACGGAGGGATGGCCGAGTGGTTTAAGGCAGCGGTCTTGAAAACCGCCGTAGGTGGAAGCCTACCGTGGGTTCGAATCCCACTCCCTCCGCCACTGCTGCTGCTGCTGCTGGCGCAAATCGCCACCCTCGCCATTAGATCAATGCCTCTACTGGCAGCGCATCCCGCAACGCCTCCTTGATGATGAGCGCGAGATGATCCGTCACCGGGTCCGCCTCCTTGGCAGCGCGAAGCAGGACGAGGTTCAGCGACGGCAGATCCGGCAAGCGGTGCGCGGCGGGATCGAGTACGCGAACCGAGGCGGGGCGGCCGATCGACGTGCGCAGCGCGATGCCCAATCCTGCCGCGGTCGCCGCCCACATGCCGGCGAGGCTGGGGCTGACGAAGGCGATCCGCCACGCAATGCCGTGTCGGTCCAGTTGCTCGCACGCGAGGGTGCGGAGCAGGCACGGCGCGTCTAACGTAATCAACGGAAGCGGATGATCGCGATCCGTCGGCCAGCACGCATCTTGGTGGGTGCTACCCAGCCAACACAGGGGCAAAGCTGCGATCCGCTCGCCGGATGCCGCCTGCCCGCCATCCCAGGCCAGCGCGAGATCGAGCTGGTTCGACGCGATCTTGGCGATCAATTCGCCGTTGCGTGCGATCCGGCCCTCGATCCTGACTTTCGGATGCGCACGGGCGAAGCGGCCCAAGACCTGCGGAAGCACTGCCTCGCCGAAATCCTCTTGAAGGCCGAGACGAACCCAGCCTTCCAGTTCCACGCCGCGCACCGCCCCGAGCGCCTCGTCATTGAGGTGGAGCAGTCGCCGCGCATAAGCGAGCAGGGTCTCGCCCTCGTCAGTCAGCGCGAGACCGCGCCCGACACGGCGGAGCAAGGGCACCCCCGTCTGCGCTTCCAGTTTCTTGAGATGCGCGCTCACCGCCGAGGTCGAGCGTCCGAGCCGCTCCGCCGCGCGGACGAACGATCCGGCATCCGTACCGAAGACGAACGTGCGGAGGGCGTCCATATCCAGATTGGTCAGGCGCATAGAACGATCCCGAATATCGGGAATACCGATCCCGAATTATCCGATTTTCAGGATGACGCTGACGCCGCATTCTTCATGTGTCAATCGGCTCAACGGAGCGCGTTTATGCTTCCCACTTGTTACGTCCTGCGTCCGCACGACGATGCTTTTGCTGCCACTACCGCAAGGCACGCGGCAAGATGAGCGATCCTTTTGAAATGGACGCCGCTTGTCCTTCGAACATGACCGTCCGGCGGGCCGGAAGCGGCATCGTCGCCGCGCCGACTGGCGTTTCGAGCGACACCTTCCTCGTTCAGATGATCCTGTCGAGCCGCGCCGAGGGAGAGATGACCGCGATGCGCGCGTTCCTCGGTCCAGGCGTGATCACGCATTGGCACAGTCATCCGCGAGGGCAGCTTCTATTCGTGCTAGACGGCGTCGGTATGGTTCAGCGCGCGGGCGGCGAGGTTATCGAGGTTCGCGCCGGGGACAGCATCTGGTTCGCGCCGGATGAACCGCACTGGCACGGCGCGTCTCCCGCGAGCCCGTTCGGCTATCTCAGCGTGCAGCCCGTTAAGGATGGCACCGCGGTCCGTTGGTACGGCAAAGTCGAGCAGGAGAAACGGTCGTGATCGCGATGCAATACGGTTTCGTCCTGCCTGCCGATTACGACATGGCGATCATAGACGAGAGGATTCGAACGAAAGGACCGCTGCTCGACGGCTTTCCGCACTTGCGCTTCAAGGCCTATCTCTCGGCGCGCGAACACGATGCCGGCTTCACCAGCACCGAAAATCTCTACGCGCCCTTCTATCTTTGGGATGCTCCGGAAGGCATCGACGGTTTTCTGTCCGGACCGGGCTTCGCGACGCTAACCCGAGACTTCGGTTGGCCGATGGTGCGGACGTGGATGGTCTGGCACGTGGAGATAGGCCCGGATCTCGCAAACGCGCGATACGCCAGCCGACGCATCACGCCGATCACCGCTTATTCCGATCTGGCAGCTCAACGCGACATCGCGTGTGCCGACGCTCGATCGACCGTCCAGCACGGCGCGCTCGCCACCGTCGTTGGTTTCGATCCGACTGGTTGGACGCAAGTCCGATTCTGCCTTTGGACCGCTCCTCCAGCGTCACCACGGGCGGACACGCAGGTCTATGCCGTCGGACACGTGTCGCTTCCCGCGGCGGGATGACGGCTGCGACACTTCCCCAGCCGAATGCCGGGGAAGCGTGCACCAACTAGTTCGCCGGCCCGATCAGCTTCTGCGCGAAATAGGTCATCTGTAGCGCCTGTAACCGCGCGCCCTGTTCGATGTCGGCATCGCCCGAGTGGCCGCCGGCGGTATCCTCGTAGAACAGATACGGCAGGCCATATTCCTTCAGGCGGGCGGCGAACTTGCGCGCGTGCTGCGGGCCGACGCGGTCGTCCTTGGTCGTCGTCCAGATATAGGGTTCGGGATAGGCCACGCCCTTCCGGATGTTCTGGTACGGCGAGATCGTCGCGAGGAACGCCTTCTCCTCCGGCACCGACACCGAGCCATATTCATCGACCCATGACGCACCCGCGGCGATCTGCTCGTAGCGCAGCATGTCGAGCAGCGGCACCTGGATCGTCACCGCCCTCCACAGATCGGGATGCTGGTTGAACTCGACGCCCATCAGCAGGCCGCCGTTCGATCCGCCATAGATGCCGAGCTTTTGCGGGTTGGTCAGCTTGCGCGCGAACAGGTCCTTCGCGACGCTGGCGAAATCGTCGTAGATCACCTGCCGCTTGGTCTTGCGGCCGGCGTCGTGCCATTTGGGGCCGAACTCGCCGCCGCCGCGGATGTTGGCGAGCACATAGCTGCCACCGCGTTCGAGCCACAATTTGCCGGTGATCGCCGAATAGGCCGGCAGCATCGGCAGCTCGAACCCGCCATAAGCGGTCATGATCGTCGGCGTCATGCCGTCGAGCGCGATGCCCTTCTTGTGGACGATGAAATACGGCACCTTGGTGCCGTCGGTCGAGGTCGCCTCATGCTGTTCGACGACGAGGTTGCTCGCGTCGAACTTGGCGGGCAGCGTCTTGACCGGCTTTGCCGCACTCGCCGTCGCCGCGTCGAGCGGCAGCAGCGTCGTCGGCGTCAGGAAGCCGGTGACGGTGAGATAGCCGTGATTGCTCTTGTCGTCGGCGCTGGCGACCCCGAGCGAGACATTGTCGGGCAGCGCGATCGGTTTCGCCGTCCAGCCGGCCTTGCCCGGCGTGTAAACCGACGCGCGGCCGCGGACATTGTCGTTGTAGATCAGGACGACGTGATCCCTGGTCGTCACCACCTCGTCGACCGATTGGCGCGGCGTCGGCGCGAACAGCACGACGGGACGGATCGCATTGGCCTGCACCTCGGCGAGCGGTGCAGAGGCGATCGAGCCGGCGGTCACCGCACCCCAGGGATCGCTGGTCTGGAACAGCACCTGCCCCGCGACCATGCCGACCGGGCTGGTGCGTGCGGGGATGTCGAGCTTCTTCGTGCCCGTCGGCGTCCAGACGTGCGTCTCGCCGCCGAAGAAGGTGATGCGGCGTTCGATCGCGACGAGCCGGTTGCCCTGCCCGTCGGTGATGACGCCGGCATAGGTGCCGAGCTGGTCGGTCGGCTGGCCGCGGAAGATCTCCTGCGCCGCGTCGAGCGGCTGGCCGCGCTTCACCAGCTTGACGACGAAGGGATAGCTCGACGCGGTCAGCGTCCCCTGCCCCCAGTCGCGGCTCACCAGCAACGTGTCCTTGTCGAGCCAGCTCGCGCCCTGCTTCGACTTGGGCAGCACGAAGCCGCCGGCGACGAACTGGCCGGCGGCGAGATCGAATTCGCGATAGCTGACCGCGTCCTCGCCGCCCTCGGACAGCGCGACGAGGCACAGCCGCTCCTCGGGATGCAGGCACGAGGCGCCCTTCCATACCCATTTCTTGCCCTCGGCTTTTGACAGCGCATCGAGGTCGAGGACGGTCGTCCATTGCGGCTGCGGCCGGGCATAATCCGCCTCGCTCGTCCAGCGCCAGATGCCCTGCGGATGATCGGCGTCGCGCCAGAAATTGTAGATGCGGCCATAGAGCTGGCTCGGCATCGGGATACGATCCTTGGCGGATGCGATCGCCAGCGCCTCGGCATAGAAGGTCCGGTAGCGTGGATCGTTCTGCAGGCGCGGCAGCGTCCTGGCGTTCTCCGCCTCGACCCAGGCGAGCGGCTTGGCGCCGTCCTTGTCCTCGAGCCAGATATAGGGGTCGGTTTCGGTGGTCGGCGTGCTCGTCATCGGCTTGCTTTGCGCGAGCGCGGGCGCGGCGGCAAGGATCGTGGAGGCGATCAGCAGCGTGCGAAGGATCATCGGGGCGGTTTCTCCTTGGGGTGGACCGGTCTAGCCGGGCGAAGCGTTGGCGCGCAATCCGCCGGTGATCCTGGGGCGGAGCGCTTGGGATTTCCGTGATGACCGATGGCCTGCCCCTGCCCCGCCGCTATGTCGCGATCGGCGCGATCTCCGCGGGGACCGCGCTGGTCATCATCGACGGCGGCATCGCGACGGTGGCGCTGCCGACGATCGCGCGCGACCTGCACGTCGGCAACAGCGCGGTGGTGGCGGTGGTCACCGTCTATCAGCTCATCCTCGCGATGATGATCCTGCCATTTGCCGGGCTCGGCGACAAATTCGGGCTCAAGCGCACCTATCAGTTCGGCCAGCTCGTCTTCACCGTCGCGACGCTGCTCTGCTTCTTCGCCAAGAGCCTGCCGTTCCTGCTCGTCGTCCGCGCCGCGCAGGCGCTCGGCGCGGCGGCGGCGCTCAGCGTGTCGTCGGCGCTGATCCGCTCGATCTATCCCGCCAAGCAATTGGGCCGCGGGCTCGGGATCAACTCGGTGGTGGTGTCGAGCTCGGCCGCGCTCGCGCCGACGATCGGCGGGCTGGTGCTCGGTATCGCACCATGGCCGTGGGTGTTCGCCAGCGCGGTGCCGTTCGCGCTGCTCAGCCTCGCGCTCGGCCGCGCGCTGCCCGCGCCCGAGCCGCGCGACGAAAAATTCGACGTGCTCGGCGCGGTGATGTGCGCGAGCATGATCGGCCTCGTCATCTCGGGCGCGGAGAGCGCGGTGCATGGCGACAGTCCGGTGGTATCGGCGGCGATCGTCGCGGTGGGCGCGGGCATCGGCTGGATCTTCGTGCGGCGCGAGCGCGGCGAGGCCAAGCCGATCCTGCCGATCGACCTGCTCGCGCGGCCGGTGATCGCGCTGTCGGCGATCGGCGCCTATACCGCCTTTACCGCGTCGATGACGCTGCTGCTGTCGACGCCCTTCCGGCTCCAGCACGGCTATGGCTTCAGCGCGGCGGAGGTCGGCGCGGCGATCGCGCCGTGGCCGCTGACCAACATGATCGTCGCGCCGCTCGCCGGCTGGCTGTCCGATCGGGTGCCGGCGGGAATCCTCGGCGGCATCGGCATGGCGGTGTCGATCGTGGCGCTGCTGCTGATCGCGACGCTACCGGCGGACGCCGCCTATTTCGACATCGCGTGGCGGATGGCGCTGTGCGGCTCGGGGTTCGGGCTGTTCCTGCCGCCCAATGCGCGGCTGATCATCGGCTCCGCCCCGCGCGAGCGCGCCGCCGCGGCGGGCGGCCTCGTCGGCACGGTGCGGCTGGTCGGGCAGACGACCGGCGCGACATTGGTCGCCGCCTTGCTCGCGATGAACGTCGGTGCCGGGATGGCGCCGCCGCTGGTCGCTGCGGGACTGGCGCTGGTCGCGGGGCTATGCAGCCTCGCCCGACTACGCCCGTCAATCCGCAATCCGTCGAGCGACGAGGCGGAGGACGAGCAGCCGGGAACGCAGGTGTCGCGCTAGAGATCATTCCTCCCCCGCCAGCGAGTGTCGGGTCAGAACACCGCCCGCGCGGTTTCCTCGCCCATCATCCGCTGCCGCACCAGCGGGATCGCCGGGCCGCCATAGCTCAGGAACTGGTCGTGGAACGCCTTCCACGCCTTGCGGCCGCCGCGGGTGGCGGTCCAGTCGTCACGCAGCTTGCGGATCATCAACTTGCCGAGCGTGTAGTTGAGATAGGCCGGGTCGTACGTGCCGCGCGCCGCCTGCTGGCGCGAATTGCCCTCGTCCTGATAGCATTGCTCGCGGAACATCGTGAGGCTCTGCGCCTGCGTCATCCCGCGCGCATGCATGCCGATCGCCGACAGGAAGCGGCAGTCGCGCAGCAATGCGTTGCTGATCTGGCCGATATGCGTCTCGGGATCGCCGTTATCGAGGCCCGCTTCCCACATCATCTCCTCGGCATAATGCGCCCAGCCCTCCGCGAAGGCATAGCCGACGAACACGCGGCCGAACATCGACTTGGAGCGGTTGGCGTGGAGGAACTGGAGGAAATGGCCCGGCATCACCTCGTGCACCGAGGTGAACAGCAAATCCTTCCTGCCCGGTACGAAGGCGTCGCGCGTCGTCTTGTCCCACGCCGGATCGGGCGGCGAGATATAATAGACCGACGGCACGTTCTTCTCATACGGGCCGGCGGGGTCGATATAGGCCGAGTTCTGGCGATTGTACGGCGGGCTCTCCTCCACCTTGGCTTCCTCCGTGCCGGGGATGGTGACGAGGTCCTTGGCGATGACGAAGGCGCGCAGCGTCGGGATCTGGCGGCGTGCCTCAGCAACCGGGCCATCCGCCGATTTGTTGGCGTTCATCTTGTCGATACAGGCGGGGATCGTCTGGCCCGGCGCGAATTGCTTGCACGCCGCGGTTAGCGCATCCTGGTTGCGCTTGAGATCGGCGCGGCCCGCCGCCTCCAATGTCGCGAGCGAGGTATCGACGCCCTCGGTGGCGCGCACCATCCGCTGGAAGCGATCGGCGCCGAGCGCGAAATCGCCCGTCGCGGTGCCGCGCTGCGCCGCGAGCCAGCTGCCGAGTGCGCGTACCGCCTTGCTCGCCGCCTCGGACGACGTCTTGAGTTGCGCCTGCAAATCGGGATCGCGGACGTCGGCGAACGCCTTGCGCGCGTCGCCGACGTAATAATCGGCGAAGCCGTTGAAGCCGGCGACACCGTAGTCGATGAACGAGCGCGGCATCGGTGTCTTGAGATTGGCGCGGATCGCCTGCGTCGCCGCCGGCACGCGACCGAAGAAGGCGATCAGCGCCTTGAGCCGCGTCGGCGCGTCCGCATAGGGCCGCGCGATATAGACATTGGGATCGAGCCCGCCGCCGACATAATAAGCCGGGTTGCTATGCGGCTGATCGGCGTCGTCGAGCCAGAACAGCTTACCCTCCGCCACGCGGATCAGATAGTCGCGCTCGAACCGTTCGTCGGGGCTGAGGTCGGCATTGCCGAACGCGCGCGCCCGGTCGATCGCCTGGTGGAGGAAGGCGGATTGGCGTTGCAGGCCGGCGGTGCTCCAGTCGGGCAGTCGGCCGTCGAAATCGTGACGCCCCTGATACACCGCATTGGCGGGATCGAGCTTGAACCAGCCCTCGACGAAGCCGTCGCGGAACTGGGCGAAGCCGTTGCTCTGCGCCGGACGGGCGGGCGCCCCCGCATTGTCCGCCGTGGGCGCACCGCCCGAACAGCCCGCCACGGCGAGCGCGAGCAGCGAGGCCGCCACGAAGTTACGCATAACCTGATCCCCTGATTCGTGTGTCGCCGGCGATGCTGGCACCCGGTCGGGGCAAATGCCAGTCCGGGCGCCAATCCGGGCGCCAATCCGAGCGCCAGCCGGGGCGGGACTCCGGGCGGGCGAGGAACGCGCTGTGGCGCGCCACGTTGAACGCGCTGACATCACGAGAGGACGTTTTCATGCCCTACGTCAAAACGCGCGACGGCACCGACATCTACGTCAAGGATTGGGGATCGGGCCGCCCGGTCATCCTGCTGCACGGCTGGCCGCTGTCGTCCGACAGCTGGGACCCGCAGATGATGGCACTCGCCGATGCCGGCTTCCGCGCCATCGCCTACGATCGTCGCGGCTTCGGCCGTTCGGGCCAGCCATGGAACGGCTACGATTATGACACGCTCGCCGACGATCTCGCCGACGTGATGGCCGCGACCGGCGCCGACAGCGAGGCGACGCTGGTCGGCTTCTCGATGGGCGGCGGCGAAGTCGCGCGCTACATGAGCCGCCACGGCGGCAAAGGCGTGATCGCCGCGGCGCTCGTCGCCTCGGTCGTGCCGTACATGCTGAAGACCGAGGACAATCCGCACGGTACGCCCGAGGAAAAACTCGCCGAGATCGGGGAGAACATCCAGAAGGATCGCGCCCATTTCTTCCGCGACACCTTCTTCAAGCAATTCTTCGGCGTCGGCGTGATCAACCATCCGGTCAGCGACGACGTGCTCGACTGGGCGACGACGAGCGCGATGCAGGCGGGTCTCAAGCCGACGCTCGCCTGCGCCGAGGCGTTCGGCCATACCGACTTCCGGCCCGACCTCGCGTCGTTCAACGTCCCGACGCTGATCATCCACGGTACGTCGGACCAGACGGTGCCGATCGACGCCGCCGGTCGTCCCGCCTCGCTCGGCATCGCGAACAGCCAGCTCGTCGAATATGACGGCGCGCCGCACGGACTGTTCGCCACGCACGGCGATCGCCTGACCAACGATCTGCTGACCTTTCTGGGGCGGTAACGGGCCTGTGCGGTAACGGGCTTATGCGGTAACGGCTGGCATCCCGCCGGCCGCTCTATTATCCACCCTCGCGGGCGCCGTTCGGCGCCCGCGTTATCATCATGGCGGGGATGCGTTGCGTGACCGATCCTGAAATCTACCCGATCACCGGCGACTGGACCAACGCCAGCCTCGACCCCAGAAAATACGAAGACCTCTACGAGGCCGCGACAAGCAGCCCGGGCAGCTTCTGGCTCGATCAGGCGACCAAGCGGCTCGACTGGATCACCACACCGACGATCGCCGGCGACTGGTCGTTCGCAAAGGCAGACTTCCACATCAAATGGTTTGCCGATGGCGAACTCAACGTCGCCGCGAATTGCATCGACCGCCATCTCGCCAAACATGGCGATACCGTCGCGATCATCTGGGAACCCGACGAGCCCGGCGAAGAACCACGCCGCATCACCTATCGCCAGCTTCACGACGAGGTCGGCCGCTTCGCCAACGTGCTGAAGGCGCATGGCGTCGCCAAGGGCGACCGCGTCACGCTCTACATGCCGATGATCCCCGAGGCGGCCTATGCCGCACTCGCCTGCGCGCGGATCGGCGCGATCCATTCGGTGGTGTTCGGCGGCTTCTCCGCCGACGCGCTCGCCGGCCGGATCGAGGATTGCGGCTCGAAGATCGTCATCACCGCCGACGAGGGCCGTCGCGGCGGCAAGAGGATCAAGCTCAAGGCCTGCGTCGACGAGGCCGCCGCCCGCGCGCCGACGCTCGAGACGGTCATCGTCGTTAAGGCGACCGGCGCCGACGTGGCGATGGGGCCGCGCGACGTCTGGTATCACGACGCCGCCGCCACGGTCGGCACCCACTGCCCGGCGGAGACGATGGCGGCGGAGGACCCGTTGTTCATCCTGTACACCAGCGGCTCGACCGGCAAGCCGAAGGGCGTGATGCACACCTCGGCCGGCTATCTGCTTTGGGCGGATTTCACCTTCAAGATCGCCTTCGACTACAGGCACGGGCAGGTCTTCTGGTGCGCCGCCGATATCGGCTGGGTTACCGGCCATACCTATCTGCTCTACGGCCCGCTTTCCAACGGCGGTACGACGCTGATGTACGAGGGGCTGCCGACCTGGCCCGACGCCAGCCGCATCTGGCAGGTGGTCGACCGGCACAAGGTTCACACGCTTTTCACCGCACCGACTGCGCTGCGCGCGCTGATGAAGGAGGGCGACGACTTCGTCCGCAAGACCGATAGGTCGTCGCTCAAGCTGCTCGGCTCGGTCGGCGAGCCGATCAATCCGGAGGCGTGGCGCTGGTATCACGACGTCGTCGGCGAGGGTCGCGCACCGATCGTCGACGCCTGGTGGCAGACCGAGACCGGCGGCATCATGATCGCGCCCCTGCCGGGCGCCATACCGATGAAGCCCGGGTCGGCGTCGAAGCCGCTGCCCGGCGTCGTGCCGCAGCTCGTCGACGACAAGGGCGTTGTGCTGACCGGCCCGGCGCAGGGCAACCTCTGCATCACGCAGAGCTGGCCCGGCCAGATGCGCGGCGTCTGGGGCGATGACGAGCGCTTCTTCCAGACCTATTTCACCACCTACGAGGGCAAATATTTCACCGGCGACGGCTGCCGCCGCGATGCGGATGGCTATTATTGGATCACCGGCCGGGTCGACGACGTCATCAACGTGTCGGGCCACCGCATGGGCACCGCCGAGGTCGAAAGCGCGTTGGTGCTGCACGAGGCGGTCGCCGAGGCGGCGGTGGTCGGCATGCCGCACGAGGTGAAGGGCCAGGGCATCTATGCCTATGTCACGCTCAATGCGGGGCGCGACGGCGACGAGGGGCTGCGCAGCGCGCTGGTCGCTTGGGTGCGGCAGGAGATCGGGCCGATCGCCAGCCCCGACAAGCTCCAGTTCGCGCCCGCCCTGCCGAAGACCCGCTCGGGCAAGATCATGCGCCGCATCCTGCGCAAGATCGCCGAGGGCGACGTGACCGCGCTGGGCGACACCTCGACGCTGGCCGACCCTGCGGTGGTCGACGACCTGGTCGCGAACCGCATAGCCTGAAGCCTCCCTGCAAGCGCAGAGCCGTCGCATATGACCATTTGGGGCGGTGCGACGGCATTCATATTCCGTCATGCCGGACTTGATCCGGCATCCCGCTTCTTCGCACCGTCCGAAGAAGCGGGACCCCGGCGCAAGGCCGGGGTGACGGCGTGGGTTTGGAACACGAGGGGATCACACTCACGTCCATATGCAATAGCCCTGCCCGCAAGGGAAAGGCGGCAGCGCACGCAACGGCGGCCGCCGCTGCTGACGCGCAGCCCGGCCGCCGGGCGGCTCAGCCCAGCAGGGCGAACGTCACCGCGCAGATCGACAGCGCCGCACCGCTCGCGCAGCACAGGATGCCGAAACCGCATTGGCACAAGGTCGGCTGATACCGGTCCATAGCACCTCTCCTCATCATCGCTCTTCCGGCGATAGGGAGAGGCTAACACAGGCCGATCCGGATGCAATAGGCGTCAGCGGCGCGAGCGGGCCTCTTCCGCGTCGAGTGCCGTGGACATCTTGCCGAACATCCCCGCAAGCACCTCGCGCTCCGCCGCGTCGAGCGCGCCGAAGACGCCGCGGATCAGCTCCTGACGCAGCGGCTCCGTCTCGCCGATCACCCGCCGCCCCTCGTCGGTGATCGACACCTGCTTGACGCGCCGGTCGCGCTCGTCGGGGGTACGCAGCACCAGTCCGTCGCGCTCGAGCCCGTCGATCGCCTCGGTCACCGTCCGCGGTGCGTAATCGAAGAAGTCGGCGATATCAGCCGCCCGCGCCGGCCCGCGCTTGTTGAGGAACAGCAGCAGCTTGGTCCGCGCCAGCGACGCGCCCTGCTCCGCCATCCGCTGGTTCATCAACCGCTGCATACGCAGGAAGAGCCGGAACAGATCGGCGGCAAGGGGTTCGCAATCGGACATATGTGAGGACCCTCATTAAATGGTCTTGCACAATGCTGCAAGTGCGAGCATCACCGCGTCAAATCGAAGCAAGAAGATGAAGCTGATGGCTGAAAACGAGCAAAATCGGGATGATAGCGCCGAATCGCAGGGTGATTCGGATCGGGCGCCGGCCAAGCCGTCGCCGCTGAAGAACCCGCGGGTGCGCATCATCCTGCTGATCGTCATCGCCGCTGCGGTGATCGGCGGCGTGTTGTGGTACGTGCGCTACCAGAGCGTCGGCAAGTTCATGCAAGGGACCGACGATGCCTATATCCAGGCGGATGCGGTGACGATCTCGCCCAAGGTATCGGGTTATGTCGACAAGGTCTTCGTCGCCGACAACCAGCAGGTGAAGGCCGGCACCCCGCTCGTCCAGATCGACGCGCGCGATTACAACGCGCAGGCGGCGCAGGTGGAGGCGCAGATCGACGTCGCCCGCGCCAATGCCGACGGCGTGCGCGCGCAGATCCGCGAACAGCAGGCCGCTATCGACAAGGCGCGCTCGGATCTCGCCGCGGCGCGCAGCGATGCCGCCTTCGCGCATGCCGAGGTCGTCCGCTACCAGCCGCTCGCCGCCTCGGGTGCCGAGACGCGCGAGAAACTGTCGCAGCTCCAGAACCAGGCGCGTCAGGCCGATGCGCAGGTCGCCTCGGCACAGGCAACGCTGACCAGCGCGACCCGCCGCGTCGGCACATTGCATGCCCAGGTCCAACAAGCCAACGCGCAACGCGAGGCCAGCCGGGCGCAGCTCGCCGCGGCCAAGGTCAACGTCGGCGCGACGATCCTGCGCGCCAGCATCGATGGCCGGGTCGGCGACAAGACAGTGCGCATCGGCCAGTTCGCGCAGGCCGGCACCCGGCTGATGTCGATCGTTCCGGTGCAGCAGATCTACGTCGAGGCGAACTTCAAGGAAACGCAGCTCGGCCTGATGCGGGTCGGCCAGCCGGTCACGCTGGATGTCGACGCACTCCCCGGCGTGGAGATCCACGGCCGCGTCGAGAGCGTCTCGCCGGGCACCGGCGCACAATTCTCGCTGCTGCCGCCCCAGAATGCCACCGGCAACTTCACCAAGATCGTCCAGCGCGTGCCGGTCCGCATCGCGCTCGACGCCGGACCGGAGACGCGCAAGCTGCTCGTTCCCGGCATGTCGGTGGACGTGACGGTCGACACCCGCTCGGCGAAGGGCAGCGTGCAGCGCATCCGCGACGAGCAGGACCAGCATAACGAGCGGCAGGGGCGATGAGCGCGGCTGCCGCCCGCACGGCCCCGGCCGGTCAGGCGCGGACCGGCACGCCCGAGCGCGCCGATCTCGCCGCCTGGCTGGCGGTGGCGGCGGGCAGCCTCGGCGCGCTGATGGCGACGCTCGACATCTCGATCGTCAATTCGGCGCTGCCGGTGATTCAGGGCGAGATCGGTGCGAGCGGCACCGAAGGCACGTGGATCGCCACCTCCTATCTCGTCGCCGAGATCATCATCATTCCGCTGTCCGCCTGGCTGGAGCGCGTGCTCGGCCTGCGCACCTTCCTGCTGATCGCCTCGATGCTGTTCACCGCCTTTTCGGTGGTCTGCGGCCTGTCGACGACGCTGACGATGATGATCATCGGTCGCGCCGGCCAGGGCATCACCGGCGGCGCGCTGATCCCGACCGCGATGACGATCATCGCGACACGGCTCCCGCGCTCGCAACAGCCGATCGGCACCGCCTTGTTCGGCGTCACTGCGATCCTCGGGCCGGTGCTGGGACCGCTGATCGGCGGCTATCTAACCGAGAATGTGAGCTGGCATTACGCCTTCTTCCTCAACGTGCCCGTCGGCGCGGTCCTTCTGGTGCTGCTGCTCGTCGGCTTGCCCCACCAGAAGCCGCATCTTCGCGAATTGCTGAAGGCCGACTGGCTCGGCATCGCCGGGCTGGCGCTCGGCCTCGGCGGGCTGACCGTCGTGCTCGAGGAAGGGCAGCGCGAGCAATGGTTCCAGTCCGCGCTCATCATCAAGTTGACCGCGCTGACCGTCTTCGGATTGGTGATGCTGTTCGCGGGTCAGTTCATCGCCGAAAAGCCGGTGGTCAAACTGCGCCTGCTGATCGACCGCCAATTCGGCAGCGTCGCGATCATGGGTCTGGTGCTCGGCATGGTGCTGTACGGCAGCAGCTATGTGATCCCGCAGTTCCTCGCGGCGATCGCCGACTATAACGCGCTGCAATCGGGCAAGGTGGTGCTGCTCAGCGGTATCCCCAGCCTGTTGATGATGCCGCTGGTGCCGTTGATGATCCGCCGTCTCGATATCCGTATCGCGGTCGCCTCCGGCCTGCTGCTGATGGCGCTGAGCTGCCATCTCGACACGACGCTGACCGCCGAATCGGTCGGCAGCGCCTTCACCGATTCGCAGTTGCTGCGCGGCGTCGGCACGATCCTCGGCTTCGTCTTCCTCAACCAGGCGGCGATCGCCTCGGTGCGGCCGGAGGAAGCCGGCGATGCGGCCGGCCTGTTCAGCGCGGCGCGCAACATCGGGGGCTCGTTCGCGCTCGCCGGCATCGCCACGCTGCAGGACCAGCGCAGCTATCTGCACAGCCGGCGGATCGACGAGGTGCTCAACGCCAATTCGGTCGCGTTGCAGGATTATCTCGCCGCCACCGGCCGGTCGCTCGGCGGTGCCGCCACCGCGATCCAGTCGCTCGGCGGCACCATCCAGCGCGAGGCGCTCGTGATGACCTATAACGACCTGTTCTGGCTCCTGTCGGTCGGCATCTGCTGCGTCGTGCCGCTCGTCCTGTTCCTCCGTCCGCTGCCGCAGGGCGGCCCCGTGGCGATGCATTGAGGCGATGATGCAAATTCTCCGTTCCCCTTTCCTGCTGCTGCTCCCGGCCCTGGCGCTCGGCGCGTGTACGGTCGGCCCGAACTATGCCGGCCCGCCCAGGACGCTCGCCGACACCGCGGCACCGGCGGGTTTCAAACGCGGCGGTCCCCTCGCCTCGCCGGCCGCGCCGGGTGTCGCGGCGTGGTGGACGCAGTTGAACGATCCGCTGCTTACGCAGCTCGAAACGCAGGCGCTCGCCGCCAATCCCAATATCGCGGTGGCGACGGCGCGCCTGCGGCAGGCACGTGCCTCGCTCCGGCTGGAGCGCGCCAATCAGGCGCCGAGCGCGAATGCCTCGGCGGCGTATCTGCATGCGCGCATACCCGGCTTCGACTTCGGTAGCGCGTCCAGCAACAGCGACAATGGCGCCAGCGCGGTCGACGTCTATAACGTCGGGTTCGACGCGAGTTGGGAGGTCGATCTGTTCGGCGGCCGCCGCCGCTCGGTCGAGGCCGCCCGCGCGCAGGCCGAGGCGGCGGAGGCGAACGTCGCCGATGCACAGGTCAGCCTCACCGCCGACGTCGCCCAGGCCTATGTCAATCTGCGCGACGTCCAGCGCCGCATCGCTTTGTCGCGCGAGGCGGCGCGCATGCAGCAGCAGATGCTCACGCTCACCCAGCAGCGTTTCGGTCAGGGTGCGGCCTCCGATCTCGACGTCGAGCGGCTGCGCGGTCAGGTCGAGGCGACCAACGGCCAGATCGTGCCGCTTCAGGCCGATCTCGAAAGCTATCTCAATGCGCTGGCGGTGCTGACCGGACAGGAGCCCGGGGCGCTCGATGCGCGACTGACCCCCGTCTCAGCAGTGCCCTTGCCGCCCGCCGCCGTCGCGGTCGGCGATCCCGCCGCCTTGCTCCAGCGCCGCCCCGACATCCGCGCCGCCGAGCGCCAATTGGCGCAGCGTACCGCCCAGATCGGCGTCGCCGATGCCGCGCGTTTCCCGCGGCTCAACATCCTCGGGCTGATCGGCCTCGGCGGGACCAGGCTCTCCGACATCAGCCCCGACAAGCTGGTCGGCCTCGCCGCGCCGATGCTGCAATGGAATTTCCTCGACTTCGGTCGCAACCGTGCGCGGATCAATCAGGCCGAGGGGCAGCGCGACGAGGCCGCGGCACAATATCGCGGCACCGTGCTCGGCGCGCTGAAGGATGCGGAGGATGCCCTCTCCCGCTTCGGCCATCGCCGCGAGACGGTCGCCAGCCTGTTGCGCAGCAAGGCGAGCGCCGATCGTGCCGCCGATCTGATGCAGCAACGCTTCCGCGCCGGCACCGCGACGTTGATCGACACGCTCGATGCCGAGCGGCAGCGGGTGGCCGCCGAACAGAATCTGTCGGCGGGCACCGCAGGCCTGACCGGCGACTTCATCGCCTTGCAGAAAGCACTGGGGCTGGGCTGGGGCGCGGCGTCGCCGGAGGCTTGATCCGCTTTGCAATATGTTGATCTTACGGCCGGATTCTGAAAGAGCACCGTATACGCGCCGGGATCGTCGCGCTGGGAAACAAGCCGATGAGCATCGTCGTACGGACCCTGTCCGATCAGGTTTTCGAAATCGTCCGCGAACGGATCGTCGATGGATCGATCCGCGCCGAAGCGCCGATCCGGCAGGATGCGCTCGCCGCGGAACTCGGGGTCAGCAAGATCCCGCTGCGCGAGGCACTCGTCCGGCTAGAGCATGAAGGGCTGATCCACAGCCAGGCGAACCGCGGCTATTCGGTGCGCGCACTCTCCGCCGAGCAGGCCGACGAGATCTACGCGCTGCGCCTAGCGATTGAACCGCGCGCCGCGGCGATCGGCGCGGCCGAAGCCGACGGCGACGATCGCAGCCACGCGGCGACCTCGCTGGCGGCGCTCGAAGAGGCGCGCGGCGCCGCGCCGACCGAGATCGCGGTGCGCCATCGCCGCTTCCACGTCGCGCTCGTCCGGCCGGGCGACCGGATGCTGACGACGCAATTGATCGAGCGGCTGGCGATGCTCGCCGAACGCTATGTCATCGCGCATCTCGAGCCTGCCGGCCGGTTCGCGCGCGCGGATCGCGAGCATCGCGACCTGCTCGCCGCCTGGCTCGACGGCGACGGCGATGCCGTCGAGCAGCTCATGATCCAGCATCTCGAGCTGACCCGCGCCGATCTGCAGGCAGAGCTGGACCATCTGCGTAAAAGATAGACGCGTGCCGAGACGGCACGCGCACCTTCCACAATCGACGATGTCTTTGGCTGGAGATCCCGGCGGGATCGATCCGGCTCGCTCGTCTCGAGCGAATGAAATGGTCGGGGCGACAGGATTCGAACCTGCGACCCCCACACCCCCAGTGTGATGCGCTACCAGGCTGCGCTACGCCCCGACCGAGGGACCGTCGGCACATGGCCATCGATCCCGGAGCGGGGCCTGTAGGCGGGTCCGCGGGGGGATGCAAGCGGCCTTTATCGATGCTGCGCCGGGAAGAGCCGTTGCAGCGTCGCAACATTGCGCGCTGCCCTAACCGATGCTAGCGCGCGGATTATCTTGTGCGGAGGATTTCCCCCGCCGATCAGCCATGCACGGATACGATGTTGATCTCTCCAGCTTATGCCCAGACCGCCGGCAGCGCCGCTGAATCCGGCGGGTACGCCTCGCTCATCAGCTTCGCGCCGCTGCTCCTCATCTTCATCGTCTTTTACTTCCTGATGATCCGCCCGCAGCAGACGCGCATGAAGGCGTTGCAGCAGGCGGTCGCCGCGGTGAAGAAGGGCGACAGCGTCGTCACCGCCGGCGGCGTGATGGGCAAGGTGATCAAGGTCGAGGATGCGTTCGTCGAGGTCGAGATCGCGCCCAACACCCGTATTCGCGTGGTCAAGGCGACGCTCGCCGAGGTGACCGGCCTCAACACGAAGCCGGCGAACGACTGATGCTCGACTTTCCGCGCTGGAAAATAGTGTCGATCTGGGCAGTCCTCGCACTGCTCTGCGCGCTGTCGATTCCGACGTTCCTGCCCGAATCCGTCACCAAGGATTGGCCGTTCCAGTCCCGTATCAACAAGGGGCTCGATCTCGCCGGCGGCAGCTATCTGATGCTCGAGGCGGATACGCAGGATCTCGCGAACACGCGGATCGAGGCGATGCGCGAGCAGATCCAGGGCACGATGCGCAACGGCACGCCGCGGATCGACATCGGCGACGTCTCGACCCGCAACAACCAGATCAGCTTCATGCTGCGCGACCCCAGCCAGGTCGATGCCGCGCGCGAACGGCTGCTCGGCATCACCGGCGGCGGCGCCGGCATGACCGGCCAGCGCGAATGGGACATCCAGGTCGTCGATTCGAGCCGGTTCGTGCTGTCGCCGACGCAGGCCGGCCTGCAGCAGGCGATCAAGACGGCGATGGAGGACGCCACCGACGTCGTCCGCAAGCGCATCGACGCATTGGGCACGCGCGAACCGACCATCGTCCGCCAGGGCGACAATCGCATCCTCGTTCAGGTTCCGGGTCTGCAAAATCCGCAGGCGCTCAAGGACCTGCTCGGCAAGACTGCCAAGCTCGAATTCAAGCTGGTCGACCAGACGGTCACCAACCCCGCGGATCTCGTCAAGGGCATCGCCCCGATCGGCAGCCAGATCCTGCCCTATCCGAAGAACCCGTCGGGGGTGCCTTTCATTGCCGTCAAACGTTCGGTGATGATCTCGGGCGATCAGCTCGCCGACGCACGCCAAGCGTTCGACCAACAGACCAATCAGCCCAACGTCCAGATCACGTTCAACGCGGCGGGCGGCAACCGGTTCGCACGCGTGACGCAGGCGAACGTCGGCAAGCCGTTCGCCATCATCGTCGACAATCAGGTCATCACCGCGCCGAATATCGAAACCGCGATCCTCGGCGGCTCCGCGGTCATCAACGGCGGGTTCACGGTCGACAGCGCCAACCAGCTCGCGATCGCGCTGCGCTCGGGCAAGCTGGCGATCAATCTCAAGGTCATCGAGGAATCGACCGTCGGTCCCGATCTTGGCGCGGACTCGGTGCGTGCCGGCATCCTCGCCTGCTCGGTCGCCGTGGCGCTCGTCGTCGCCTTCATGTTCCTGACCTATGGGCGGTTCGGCCTCTATGCGAACATCGCCGTCGTCATCAACGTGTTCGTCATCCTCGGCGTGCTCGCGCTGCTCAAGGGCACGTTGACGCTGCCCGGCATCGCCGGGTTCGTGCTGACGATCGGTACCGCGGTCGACGCCAACGTGCTGATCAACGAGCGCATCCGCGAAGAGCGGCGGCGTGGTCGCTCGGTCGTCCAGGCGGTTGAGCTCGGCTACAAGGAAGCCAGCCGGACGATCTTCGAGGCCAATATGACGCATGCCATCTCGGGCATCATCATGTTCGTGCTGGGCTCCGGCCCGGTCAAGGGCTTCGCGGTCGTGCTGCTGATCGGCATCTGCACCTCGGTCTTCACCGCCGTCACCTTCACGCGCATGCTCGTCGCGCAGTGGATCCGGCGCGAGAAGCCCAAGACGATCAACATCTGAGGCGAAAGGCCAAGACATGCGCCTCCTGAAAATCGTACCCGACAACACCAACATCGACTTCGTCCGCCTTCGCGGCCTGGCCTTTGGGCTGACGCTGTTGCTGAGCGTGATCGCGGTCGGGCTGACCGTCTACAAGGGCCTCAACTTCGGCGTCGACTTCGTCGGCGGTCTGATGATCGAGGAAAAGTTCGCCACCCCGCCCGATCAGAACAAGGTGCGCTCGGTGATCGACGGCCTGGGCGTCGGTGAAGCCGCATTGCAGCAGCAGGGCGGTCCGCAGACGCTGGTGATCCGCCTCCCCGTGCAGAATGGCGCGGACGAAGGCGCGACCAACGCCGTCGTGAAGAAGGTGGAAGGCGCGCTGGCACGCGCCTTCCCCGGGGCGACGTTCAGCCGCTATTCGACCGTGTCCGGCAAGGTGTCGGGCGAGTTGATCCGCAACGGCGTGCTCGCCGTCGTGCTCGCGGTGCTCGGTATCGGCCTGTTCGCGATCCTCCGCTTCGAATGGCAGTTCGGCGTCTCGACCATCGTCGCGATCGTCCACGATCTGCTGATGACGGTCGGCTTCTTCGCCTTGTCGCGGTTCGAGTTCGACCTCAACATCATCGCCGCGGTGCTGACCATCATCGGCTATTCGATCAACGACAAGATCGTCATCGACGATCGCATCCGCGAGAACATGCGCCGCTATCGCAAGATGGACATGCGCGAGATCATCAACCTGTCGGTCAACGAAACGCTACCGCGGACGGTGATGACCTCGGTGACGATCCTGCTCGCGCTCATCGCGATGCTGCTGCTCGGCGGCCACGTGCTGCGCGGCTTCACCGCCGCGATGATCCTCGGCATCGTCGTCGGTACCTATTCGTCGATCTACGTGTCGTCGTCGCTGCTCATCACGCTCGGCCTGCGCGCCGAACCGACCCCCAGCGACAAGCCGACCCGCGGCGTCGCCGACAATGCGGAGCGCGTCGCCCCGCGCGAGCGCTGAGGCGATGCGGATGCAGGCAGACGCCCAGACCGGCGGCCCGATCGTCCGCGGCTTCGTGGGTAGTGGGTTTCGGGTTGACGATGAGCATGTGATACGTGCTCTGCTGATGACGCATGAGACGGCGGTGGAGTGGACGCCGCCGGCGCTTGCGGACCTCGGCGAGGATGTTTTGCAGCTGCTGATCGATGCCGAGCCGGAGTTCATCCTGATCGGCACCGGCGCGACCTTGGTCCGGCCGCCCGTCGCGCTGGTCAGGGCGCTGGAGGATCGCGGGATCGGCGTCGAGGCGATGGACAGCCGGGCCGCCGCGCGCGCCTGGGGCGTGCTGCGCGGCGAGGGTCGCGTGATCGGGGCGGCGCTCTACCCCCTCGACGCCTGACGCGTCCGGATCGTCCGGCGCCGGCCGTGGCGAACCAGCCCGCGGAGATGATCGACCAATGCGGCGGTATTCGCCTCCCAGGTGAAGGCCAGGGCGGTGGTGCGCACCGCCTCGGGGTCCGGCGGGGCCGCGAGCAGATCGGCGATCGCCGCCGCGAAAGAAGCCGGATCGCGGTTCACGATGCGCCCGGCGGTGCGTGAGGCGACGACCTCGCGCGCACCACCGGCATCGGAAATGACGATCGGCGTCCCGCAGGCGAGCGCCTCCAGCCAAGCATTGGCCAGCCCCTCCGACGCCGACGCGAGCGCCATCACGTCCGCCGCGGCGCAGATCGCCGGCAGATCGCCGTGCGGCACGTTGCCGAGCATGTGCAGACGATCCGCGAAACCCAGTTCGTCGGCCAGTGCGACCAGCCGCGCGCGCTCCGGCCCCTCGCCCGCGATTGCCAACGCGACGCCTGGCAATGCCGCTACCGCGCGGAGCACCAGATCATGCCCCTTACGCGGGATCAGCGCGCCGAGCGACAGCACGAGCGGCCCCGCCAGCCCCAATGCCGCCCGCGCCGCCGGGCGGTCCGCGACCGGCCGGAAGCGCGCCAGATCGACCCCGGTGTGATGCACGCGGATACGCTCCGCGGGCATGCCGAGCGTCGCCATGTCGGTCCGCATCGCGGCGCTGACCGCGAGCAGGCCGTCGGCGCCGTGCGAGGCGGCGATGACCTGCGCGGCGGTCGGGCCGCTGGTGCCCCAATAGTGGATATCGGCACCGCGTGCCTTGATCGAGACGGGCACGCCGTAGCGCTCGCCCAGCGCCACCGCGGCGGGGCCATCCGGGAAGAAGAACGAGGCGTCGATCACATCGAAGGCGAAATCGCTGCGGATGTCGTCCAGCAAGGGGATCAGTGCCCTCACCAGATGGTGCGCGTGCCAGCGCCCGCCGACGCCGGGGATCGAGCTGAACCGCGGTCGATGGACGTGCAGCCCGTGCCATATCTCGTGCAACGGCAGCGTCAGCTTGTCGGCGTGCTGGATCAGCGCCAGCGGTCCGGGCGGCAACCCGATCGGCGCGACGACGCGAACCTCGACATCCTCCGCGGTCGCAAGGCCACGCGTCTGCCGTTCGACGAATATCCCGAAGTTCGGCCGGGTGGCGTCCGGGAACAGGGTCGAGAGCGTCAGTACGCGGAGCATGATCCGCGTACTAACCACTCGAAGTTAAAGCTTTCTCCCGACCCATCCGGTCAGATTCGCCGGGTGCCCGGATAGGCGAACAGCAGATCGGCGTCGGCGCTGGTGGTGATCGTCTCGCTACCGCTGACGGTGAGGCATTCGCCTGCCTTGAAGGCCGTGCCGGCGACCTCGCCCGATCCGCTGATCGGCACCAGCCAGCCCGTCTGGCCCTCGGCCAGGGCGACGTCATGCCGGCCGGCGGACCAGCGTTCGAGGACGAATTTCGGCCCCTCGACCAGGATCGTGCGCCCCTCGCCGGCCGCACCGGGCGAGGTGATCGGCCGATAGGGGGTCAGGTGCGCCACCGCGACGCCGTCATCGAGGTGCAGCTCGCGGTCGCTGCCGTAATCGTACAGGCGATAGGTGGTCTCGCTGTTCTGCTGCACCTCGATCAGCGTCAGCCCACCGCCGATCGCGTGGATCGTGCCCGACGGCGCATAATAGAAATCGCCCGCCTTGACCGGCACCCAATCGAGGTCGTCCTCGATCGAGCCGTCCTGCGCGTCGGCGCGCAGCGCGTCCGCGGAGATCGGTGCCTTGGGGCCGAGCGCGATCGTCGAATCGGGCCGTGCCGCCAGGATCGTCCAGCATTCGTCCTTGCCGCGCGGCAGGCCGCGGGCATGCGCCTGCTCGTCGTCGGGATGGACCTGCACCGACAGTTTCTCGCCCGTGAACAGATATTTGATCAGCAGGTCGGGCGACGTATCGCCGGGTTCCTGGAACCAGATTTCGCCGATCGGATCACCATCGGCGGGCGCATCCTCGAACCCGAAGCCCAGATCATGCCGGCCCCATGGCTTTTCGACGCGATGGGTGTGGAGCAGGGTAGCAGGCATGCGGGTCCTTTCGTGATCGTATCAACTCGGCGCCAACGTGCGACAGGGGGGATTGTTCGCACGGCCGGGCTTACGCTAAGAGCCTTAGCCGATGCGTATCCCCCAGTCCAAGGCGCTTGCCGCAGCGCTGATCGCCGTCCTCGCGCTTCCCGTCGCGGGATGCGCCCGCAATCGTGCGAAGTCCGACCTGCCCTATGTCGCGCGCGACGTCGGCACGCTCTATTCGACGGCGCGCAAGCGCCTCGATCAGGGCCGCTACAAAGAGGCGGCGGTGCTGTTCGACGAGGTCGAGCGCCAGCATCCCTATTCGATCTGGGCGCGCCGCGCACAGTTGATGAGCGCGTTCAGTTATTATCTGAACAAGGATTACACCCAGAGCATCCAGTCGGCGCAGCGCTTCCTGTCGGTCCATCCCGGCAACCGCGACGCGCCTTATGCCTATTACCTCGTCGCCCTGAGCTATTACGAGCAGATCCGCGACGTCACGCGTGACCAGAAGATCACCCGCCAGGCGCTCGACGCACTCGGCGAACTGACCCGCCGCTATCCCAACACGCGCTATGCTTCCGACGCCCGGCTGAAGATCGACCTCGTCAACGATCACCTTGCCGGCAAGGAGATGGAAGTCGGCCGCTTCTACGAAACGCGCGGCCAGTGGCTCGCCGCGACGCTGCGCTTCCGCACCGTGATCGACAAGTTCCAGACGACGACGCATACCCCGGAGGCGCTGATGCGGCTGACCGAGAGCTATCTCGCCGTCGGTCTGCCCGACGAGGCGCAGAAGGCGACCGCCGTCCTCGGCGCCAATTATCCCGGCAGCGATTGGTACAACCATGCTTACGAACTGATGCAGAAGCATCCGTTCAAGCCGGTCGCGCCGATCCCGGCGGGTCAGCCGATCATCCCGGCCGGCACGCCCGGCGCGAAGGCGCAGACGCTGCCCGGCGAATCGGGTACCGCGACGCCGAAGGCCGAGGCGCCGGGTGCGCCGACTCCGGTCGGAACCACCGGCGGCACCACCGGCGGACCGGTCCCGAGCACCGAGACGCCGACGAGCTGACCGTTCGCGGCGTGACGGCCGCCACTTTCGTGGCGGACCGGAACGTTTAGGGATCAACATCCCGATAAGGTCGCGCTATATCGACGGCGATGCTGACCGCGCTGTCCATTCGCGATGTAGTGCTGATCGAGGCGCTCGACCTGGAATTCGGGCACGGGCTCGACGTGCTCACCGGCGAAACCGGGGCGGGCAAGTCGATCCTGCTCGATGCCCTGGGACTGGCGCTCGGCGGGCGCGGCGAGACGGGCCTCGTCCGTCACGGCGCCACCCAGGCGGTCGTCACCGCAACCTTCGATCCACCGAACGGCGCGCTCGCCGCGTTGCTCGACGACAATGGCGTCGAGATCGAACCCGGGGAGCCGTTGCTGGTCCGCCGTATCGTCAAGGCCGACGGCGGCAGCCGCGGCTTCGTCAACAACCAGCCCGCCGGCGCCGCATTGCTGCGCGAGATGGCGCCGATGCTGGTCGAGATCCACGGCCAGCACGACGACCGCGGCCTGCTCAATCCGCGCGGCCATCGCGCCCTGCTCGACGCGTTCGGCCGGGTCGATCCCGGCGACACGGCGCGCGCCTGGACGACGCTGCGCGCGGCGGAGAGCAAGCTGACCGCCGCGCGTGCCGAGATCGAGACGGCGGCGCGGGATCGCGAATGGCTGGAACATGCGGTCGGCGAGCTGACCAAACTCGCCGCCGAGCCCGGTGAGGAGGAAGCGCTGGCCGACAAGCGGCGCGGGATGCAGCGCGCCGAGAAGATCGCCGACGAGCTTTCCGCGATCGACGACTATCTGGAAGGGTCGAACGGCGGCCTCGCACAGCTGCGCCAGGCGGCGCGCGTGCTCGAACGGATCGCCGAGGATCATGCGGCGCTCGGCGAGGCACTCGCGGCGATCGATCGCGCGGTGATCGAGGCGACGGTCGCCGAGGAGCAACTGGCCGAGGCGCGTCGCGACCTCGCCTTTGATCCGCGCGCGCTGGAGGAGGACGAGGCACGATTGTTCGAGCTGCGCGGCATGGCGCGCAAGCATCGCGTCCAGCCCGACGAGCTTGCGGCGCTCACCGACGACCTGCGCATCAAATTGGAACGGCTGGAAGCCGGCGAGGACGGCATCGCGGTATTGGAGACCGCCGTCGCCGCGGCACGAGCCGATTACGACGCCGCCGCCGACATCCTGTCGCGGCGCCGCCATGCGGCCGCCGAACGGCTCGACGCGGCGGTCGCCGGCGAGCTGGCGCCGTTGAAGCTCGATGCGGCGCGGTTCCGCACCGTCGTCGTCACGCATGCGCCCGACGGCTGGTCGTCGCACGGCAAGGACCGGGTCGAGTTCGAGATCGCGACCAACCCCGGCGCACCCTTCGCACCGCTCGCCAAGATCGCATCGGGCGGCGAGTTGTCGCGTTTCATCCTCGCGCTCAAGGTCGCGCTGGCGGAAGAGGGCGGCGCGGCGACGATGATCTTCGACGAGATCGACCGCGGCGTCGGCGGCGCGGTGGCGAGCGCGATCGGCGAGCGGCTGGCGCGGCTTGCCGAACATACCCAATTGCTGGTCGTCACCCATTCGCCGCAGGTCGCGGCGCGTGGCGCCGAACATCTGCTGATCGCCAAGAGCCACGACGGCACGGTGACGCGTACCGGCGTCCGCGTGCTCGACGAGGCGGAACGGCGCGAGGAGATCGCCCGCATGCTGTCGGGCGCCACCGTCACCGACGAGGCGCGCGCGCAGGCGGAACGGCTGCTCGAAGCGGCCTGACCGCGGGGCCGGCGAACCGGCCCCGCGCCACGCCGTCAGATCGCGCCGGTGCCGCCGTTGGCGCCGAACGCACTGCCCGTCGTGAAGCTGTTGCCGCTGTCGGCCAGCGCCACGTAGAGGCCGGCAAGCTCCGCCGGCTGCCCTGCCCGGCCCATCGGCGTGTCCTGCCCGAATTCGTGCATCTTGCCGGGTAGCTGCCCGCCGGCGACCTGCAACGGCGTCCAGATCGGTCCCGGTGCCACCATGTTGACGCGGATACCCTGTTTGCCGAGCTGCTTGGCAAGCGCCTTGGTGAAGATCAGGATCGCGCCCTTGGTCGAGGCGTAATCGAGCAGTTCCTCCTCGGGCGCGACCGAATTGACCGAGCCGGTGTTGATGATCGCCGCACCCGGCTTCATCAGCGGTATCGCCGCCTTGCTGAGGTGGAACATCGCATAGACGTTGGTCTTCATCGTCCGGTCGAATTGCTCGGCGGTGATCTCGGCGATCGATTCCTTCGACTGTTGATAGGCGGCGTTGTTGACGAGGATGTCGATCCCGCCCAGTTCGCGATTGGCGCGGGCGATGAGGTCGCGGCAGAATTTCTCGTCGGTCAGGTCGCCGGGGATCAGCACGACCTTGTGCCCTTCGGCGCGCAACAGCCGCGCGACGTCCTGCGCATCGGGCTCCTCGGTCGGGAAGTAATTGATCGCGACATCCGCCCCCTCGCGCGCGAAGGCGATCACCGCGGCGCGGCCGATGCCCGAATCGCCGCCGGTGACCAGCGCCTTGCGCCCAGTGAGCTTGCCGGAGCCGCGATAGCTCGCCTCGCCGCAATCGGGCACCGGCTTCATCTCGCGCTGCAACGCCGGCCATTTCTGCTTCTGTTCGGGGAACGGCTGGTTGGTGAATTTCGTACGCGGGTCGGCCGGCGCCGCGGCGGGGCCGGTCTGCGCGATCGCCGATCCGGCGACGGCGGCGGCGCCCACGACGGCGGCACCTTTAAACAGGTCGCGGCGGTTGGTCTGATCGGTCATGGCAAAACTCCGGAAGGCGTCGATGAGAAAGCTCCCGCGCGCGCGGATAGTTCATCGCCGGAGGAAGAATATTCGGCATTTACAGCATGATGACGCCCCGACGCGGTCCCGCCGTCGCGCCGAGTCTTGCCCGACCGGCCCTTGCTCCCCTACCCCGCTGCCATGACCGACCTGCCCAAGACCGCGCCGGATGCCGCCGCCGAACTCGAAAAGCTCGCGGCGGAGATCGCCCACCACAATCGGCGCTACCACGGCGAGGATGCGCCGGAGATTTCCGACGCCGCCTATGACGCGCTGGTCCGCCGCAACGCCGCGATCGAGGCGGCCTTCCCAGACCTGGTCCGGGCCGATTCGCCGAACCGGCAGGTCGGCGCCGCCCCGTCGGCGCATCTGGCGAAGGCGCCGCATGCCCGGCCGATGACCAGCCTCGACAATGCGTTCAGCGAAGCGGACGTCGTCGAGTTCGTCGCCCGCATCCGCCGCTTCCTGCGGCTCGATGCGGACGAGCCGGTCCTGCTCACCGCCGAGCCCAAGATCGACGGCCTGTCCTGCTCGCTGCGCTATGTCGACGGCATGCTCGAACAGGCGCTGACCCGCGGCGACGGCCGGATCGGCGAGGACGTCACCGCCAACGTCCGCCATATCGCCGACATCCCGCAACGCCTCCCCGCCGATGCCCCGGCGGTGTTCGAGATCCGCGGTGAGGTCTATATGGCGAAGTCCGATTTCGCCGCGCTCAACCGGCGCCTGCTCGACGAGGCCGAGGACCCCGGCAAGGCGCGCCAGTTCGCCAACCCGCGCAACGCCGCCGCCGGCTCGCTGCGCCAGAAGGATGCACGGGTCACCGCCACCCGGCCGCTGCGCTTCTTCGCCTGGGGATGGGGCGATCACGACACGCTGCCCGAGGCGACGCAGTCGGCGATGATGCAGCATGTCCGCAACTGGGGCTTTCGCGTCGCCGACGACGACCTGATCACGCCGCTGACCCCCAATATCGCCGTCGCCGGCGATGCCGCCGCCGCGCTGCGCACCTATGCGGGGATCGAGGCGCAGCGCGCCGATCTGCCGTTCGACATCGACGGCGTCGTCTACAAGCTCGACCGGCTCGACTGGCAGGAGCGGCTCGGCGTCGTCGGCCGCGTGCCGCGCTGGGCGATCGCGCATAAATTTCCCGCCGAACAGGCGCAGACGACGATGGAGCGGATCGACATCCAGGTCGGCCGCACCGGCGCGCTGACCCCGGTGGCGCGGCTCGCGCCGGTCACCGTCGGCGGCGTGGTCGTGACCAACGCCACGCTCCACAATGCCGACGAGATCGAGCGACTCGGCGTGCGCGAGGGCGATCGCGTCGTCGTCCAGCGCGCCGGCGACGTCATCCCGCAGATCGTCCGCAACCTGACGCCCGAGGCCGACCGCCCCGCCTGGCCCTTCCCCCGCACCTGCCCCGATTGCGGATCGACCGTCGAGCGCGACGAGGGCGAGGTCGTCTATCGCTGCACCGGCGGGCTGATCTGCCCGGCGCAGCGGGTCGAGCGGCTGATCCACTTCGTCTCACGCCACGCCTTCGACATCACCGGGCTCGGCGCGACGCTGATCGAGGCCTTCTTCACCGACGGCCTGATCCAGTCGCCCGCCGACATCTTCCGCCTCACCGAGGACCAGCTCGCCGCGCGCAAGAAGGAGGGGCGGACCTGGGCCGCCAATCTGGTCGCGGCGATCGCAGCCCGTCGCGAGATCGCGCTCGACCGCTTCCTGTTCGCGCTCGGCATCCGCCATGTCGGCGAGATCACCGCGCGCGACCTCGCCCGCCGCTATCGCTCGATCCGGGCGCTCGGCGCGATGCTGCGCCACGCGGTGTTCCTCCACCGCCGGATCGAGCCGGTGATCGGCGAGACCGACCGCAAGTTCGTCCTCCGCCGCGACCGGCTGCTCGTCGCGGCGATCGAGACGCCGGGGATCGGGCCGGAGGTCGCCGGCGCGCTGATCGGCTTCTGCGCCGAGCGTCACAATCGCGACGTCGTCTTCGACCTGCTGCGCGAGGTCCGCCCGACCGATCTGGTCTGGGAAACGCGCGCGTCGCAGGTGAGCGGCAAGACCGTGGTGTTCACCGGCAAGCTCGAAACCCTGTCGCGCGACGAGGCCAAGGCCCAAGCCGAAGCCCTCGGCGCGCGCGTGTCAGGATCGGTGTCGGCGAAGACCGATCTGGTGGTCGCGGGCGCGGATGCGGGGTCGAAACTGAAGAAGGCTGGCGATCTCGGCGTGACGGTGATCAGCGAGGCGCAATGGGCTGAAATCGTGGCCGAAACGGGCTAAGCCCACCGGCATCGGCGTGGCTTTTTTGCAACGCAAAATATCGAAGCATCGCAGCAACATCGTCAAGCTCGCGAATGTCACAAACTCGCAATATTAGACACCCAAGGGCGCGGCAACGGCAAACAGCCGGCCGCGATTCCGAGCAAATGCTCAAAGGGGACTAATTCGATGCGAAACAACCTTCTCCTAGGTGTGGCGGCGGTCGCGCTGATCGCGCCGGCCGCGGCATCGGCGCAGGACACGACAGCAGCGATCCGCGGTACGGTTACCGCCGCTGGCGCGCCGGTTGCCGGAGCCCAGGTCATCATCACCAATGTCCCGACCAACGCCCGTACAACCATCCAGACCGCCGCCGACGGTTCCTTCAGCCAGTCCGGTCTCCAGGCCGGTGGCCCGTACTCCGTCGAGGTAACCAGCCCGCAGGGCAACAAGACCGTCACGGACATCTTCACCGTCGTCCAGCAGGCCTACACGCTGCCGATCGAACTTGCCGAAGCGAACGCCGGAGATACCGGAGAGGATATCGTCGTCACGGCTTCGTCGATCCGCGGCGCCGGAGCGACCTCGGATGGTCCGCAGACTGTGCTGACTCAGGCAGATATTTCAAAGGTGGCCTCGGTCAACCGCGACATCCGTGACATTCAGCGCCGTGACCCGTTCGCGTCGCTCGATCTTGGCAATGGCGGCGATCGCGGTGGTGCGGTCAGCTTCGCCGGCGTCAATCCGCGCTACAACCGCTTCACGATCAACGGCGTCACCGTCGGCGACACGTTCGGCCTCAACCAAGACGCCAGCCCGACCAACCGCGGCCCGGTGCCGTTCGACGCCATCGGCCAGGTCTCCGTCTCGATCGCTCCCTATGATTTCCGCCAGTCCGGTTTCCAGGGGGGCGCGATTGACACTGTGCTGCTTTCGGGCACCAACGAGTTTCATGGCACGGGATTCTACTCGCAGAACACCGACGGCCTGACGGGCGACACCATCGGCAGCACCAAGCAGGTGACGCCGAAGTTCAAGTCAGAAACCTATGGGGCGACGATCCGGGGGCCGCTGATCGCCGACAAGCTTTTCTTCATGGTTTCCGCCGAGCGGAACACGGACCCGCGCCCTTTCTCGACACTGATTGGTTCCTACACCAACCCGGCGGCGGTCAGCAAAGCCGTTAGCGACGTCCTGGCGGTTGCCAACGCCCGCAGCCTCGGCGATGCGGCTGGCGGCATCCTGACGATCAATCCGCGCAAGGACGAAAAGATCACCGGGCGCATCGACTGGAACATCATGGACGGTCAGCGCCTGTCCGTCTCCTATATCAACGCTTATGACTCGCTCGTCAGCCAGAACAACACCTCGGTCACGGCGAATAACCCGACCTATGGCCTGAGTTCGAATGCCTATTCGCTGACCGAATTGCTGCGGGCCGGTATTGTTCAGCTAAACTCGGATTGGACCGATAACTTCTCGACCGAAGCGCGTGCCATCTATAAATACAATTTGCGTGGTCAGGAGCCCCTGAATGGCCGGAGTATCGGTCAGATCCAGGTATGCGACGATGGGGTGTCCCAGGGCACCAATGCCGCCGGCCTGACCGGTTGCAGCACCGGCGTGCCCCGGATCAGCTTCGGCCCAGATAATTCGCGCCAGACCAACCAGCTCTTCTTTGACACCTGGGAAGGTCAGCTGGTCGGGCGATACACGGCGGGCAAGCATCAGGTCCAGGGTCTGATCGACGTCACGCAGAACCGCACCTATAACAATTTCGTCCAGAACAGTCTCGGCTCCTATTACTTCGATTCGGTCGCCGATTTCCAGGCTGGCCGAGCAAATCAGCTCACCTATGCGGCTCCGATCCCCGGCGTGGCCACCGCTGCAGATTTCCGCTACACGCAGTTCACCTTCGGCATGCAGGACGAATGGCAGGTGACCGATGACCTGTCGCTCACTTACGGTGCCCGCTACAGCATGTATGCCCAGGGCGCGCGTCCGGTGTACAATCCGTACTTCCAGCAGCGTTACGGCTACACCAACGTCAAGACGTACAACGGTCTCGATCAGTTCGAACCGCGGATCAGCTTCGACTGGAAGCCATCCGACTTCCTTGGCGGCGGTCTGAAGATCCGCGGCGGTGCGGGTATCTTTGGCGGCGGTTCGCCTGATATCTATCAGTCGAACAGCTTCTCGAACACGATTACCACGAGTTCCGTCGTCATCACGCGCGCCGCACAGGGCAGCAACGCGTGCACGAACAACGTGCCTGCCGACATCTGCGCCGCAGCGCTTAACAACGTCAGCGGCAATGTCCCGGCAGCGGTTGCGGCGTATGCGGCCAACGCCAGCAACCCCACGGCGGTGCAGCGCACCAACACCGGCGCCATCGCGCCCGATTTCCATCTGCCTCGCTCGCTGAAAGCGACCTTGTCAGCAGATTATCGCCTATTCGGCTTCAACATCGGCGGTGATTACTACTATTCGAAGAACATTGACGGCGTGATCTTCACTGATGCTCGGTCGGTGGTGGTCGGCACGCTGCCGGATGGTCGTCCGCGTTATGGCGCGGCGACGACGTTCGCCGACGCGAATTACGACATCCTGGTGAGCAACAGCACCCGAGGCCACAGCCACATCGTCGTCGCACGCTTTGACAAAGCGTTCGATTGGGGCCTGAATTTCGGTGGCAGCTACACCCGCCAATGGGTGTATGACGTCGGCAACGCAACCTCGTCGACGATTAACTCCAATTATCGCAACCAATTCTTTAGCGATCCGAACGAGCCGGCCTACGGTGTCTCGAGTGATCAGATCAAATGGCAGTTCAAGTACAGCCTGGGTTACGATCACGCCTTCTTTGGCGATTACAAGACGCGCATCCAGCTCTTCGGCGAAACGCGCGCCGGACGGGCGTACAGCTATACCTTCCTGGATCCGGCGACGACCCGGTCGTCGGTATTCGGCACCGTGCTGACCAGCAACAACAACACAAACCTGATGTACGTGCCGACTGGTCTCAACGATGCGCGAGTGAGCTACGGGGACACGTCGACTACAACGAATGGCGTTACGACCGTGACCCAGACCGCAGCGCAGGCTGCGCAGGCGTTGGACACGTTCATCAACGCCAATCCCGGTCTGGCCAAGTATCGCGGCATGGTCGTCCCGAAGAACACGGCGCGCAACCGGGCGTTCACCCGGATCGACGTTCATCTTGAGCAGGAACTGCCGACGTTCATTGGCAAGTCGCGCATCTCGATCTTCGCCGATATCAACAACCTGCCGAACCTGCTGAACAAGAATTGGGGTGGCTTGCGCCAGCTTGGCTTCCCTTATGGCGCCTCGCCCGTAACCGTGCAGTGCTTGGTCGCCCCAGGCGGCGCGGTTGCGACCAGCACGGCCCAGCCTTGCGCGCAATATCGCTACAGCTCGTTCACCAGCCCAAGCACACAGACGCTGAACTTCACCCAGTCGCTCTATCAGATCCGCGTCGGCGCCCGCTTCTCCTTCTAAGGACAGCGCCAGCCTCACGGCTCATCGGGCCGCCGCTTCCCCGGAAGCGGCGGCCCTTCTTTTTTGCACCGCCGGCGTCACCCGTGTAGAGACGCCCCGACATGGCGACCCTTCCCGCCCCATCCCGCCCGGCGCTCAACGTGCGTCCGTTCTTCGAGAACAAAAGCCGCGCCTTCTGGACGTTGCAGGCGGTCGGCTGGACCGGCTACCTGCTGCTGCGCGGCGCCTCGACGCTGACCAATCTGTCGCTCGACGCGATCATCCCGGTGATCGTCGAGGCGATCGTCGGTTATTGCGTGACGCTGCTGCTCTCGACCTTCTACGGCTATTTCCGCGGGCTGGCGCGTGCGCCGGGGCTGTTGCTGACCGTCCTCGCCTTCGCCGCGGCAACCTTGTTCTTCGCCTTCCTCGATGCCTTCACCTGGTCGCTGATCCAGAACGGCCAGCCCGGCGTCACGCTGCCGCGGCTGCTCGTCTCCTTCTACGTCGCGTTCACGGTGATGGCGGGGTGGTCGGCGCTGTATTTCGGGATCAATTTCTACCTGATCGTCGAGCAGCAGATCGACGAGATGCAGCATCTCGAAAATCAGGCGTCGTCGGCGCAGCTCGCGATGCTGCGCTACCAGCTCAACCCGCATTTCCTGTTCAACACGCTCAACTCGATCTCGACGTTGGTGCTGCTCAAGCAGACCGAGCGCGCGAATGCGATGCTGAGCCGGTTGTCGTCGTTCCTGCGTTACACGCTCGCCAACGAGCCGACCGCGCACGTCACGGTGGCGCAGGAGGTCGAGACGCTGAAACTCTATCTGGAGATCGAGAAGATGCGGTTCGAGGAGCGATTGCGGCCGGTGTTCGATATCGACCAGGCCGCCGAACGCGCGCGCTTGCCGTCGCTGCTGCTCCAGCCATTGGTCGAGAATGCGATCAAATATGCGGTCAGCACGCAGGAGGAAGGCGCTGAAATCTGCGTTCGCGTGCGGCTCGCCGGGGATCGCGTGCAGATCGGCGTATCCGACACCGGACCGGGTTTGCTCGAAGGCCGGGTGATGCCAAGCCTTTCAACCGGCGTGGGTCTCCCCAATATTAGGGAGCGGCTGATCCAGGCCTATGGCCCGGACCACCGCTTCGAGACGCGTACCGCGCCGGCTGGAGGCTTTTCGGTGGAGATCGAAATTCCCTTCCAGCTCGACGATCTGAGTAGAGAGGCCGCATGACGATCAGAACCATCCTGGTGGACGACGAACCGCTCGCGATCCAGGGATTGGAGCTCCGGCTCCAGGCGCATGATGATATCGAGATCATCGAGAAATGCTCCAACGGCCGCGAGGCGATCCGCGCGATCAAGACGCACAAGCCCGACCTCGTCTTCCTCGACATCCAGATGCCCGGGTTCGACGGCTTTTCGGTGGTGCAGGGGCTGATGGAGGTCGAACCGCCGTTGTTCGTCTTCGTCACCGCCTACTCCGACCATGCGCTGCGTGCGTTCGAGGCGCAGGCGGTGGATTATCTGATGAAGCCGGTCGAGGAGGCGCGGCTCGCCGATACGATCGAGCGGGTGCGGCAGCGATTGTCCGAGAAGCGCGGCGTCGAGGAGGTCGAGAAGCTCAAGGAGGTGCTCGCCGAACACGCGCCGGAAGCGGCGGCGGATATGGTCGAGGGCGGCGACGCGGTCAGCGCCAATCGCTTCGAGAAGCTGATCAACATCAAGGATCGCGGGCAGATCTTCCGTGTCGACGTCGATACGATCGAGCGGATCGATGCGGCCGGTGACTATATGTGCATCTATACCGGCGACAATACGCTGATCCTGCGCGAGACGATGAAGGATCTGGAGAAACGGCTCGATCCGCGGCGCTTCCAGCGGGTGCACCGGTCGACGATCGTCAACCTCGATCTCGTCAAGCAGGTCAAGCCGCATACCAACGGCGAATGCTTCCTGGTGCTCAACTCGGGTGCGAGCGTGAAGGTCAGCCGCAGCTATCGCGACGTGGTCGCGCGCTTCGTGCATTGATGCGGGCGGCGACGGCCTCCATCGGGAGGCCGTCCCCGGGGGGTCAGAGTGCCTTGCGGCCGGTGAAGAGCTGGATCAGGCCGACGATGATCGCGACGACCAGCAGGATGTGGATGAGACCACCGGCGATGTGGAGCGAGAAGCCCAGCAGCCAGAGGATCAGCAGGATTACGGCAATCGTCCACAACATCGTACGGCTTCCCTTCCAAGGCGATCGGCCAACGGGCCGTCGTGGGGAGTAAAACGTTACGCAGGCGTTGCATGTTCCGTTAGCGGATCAACCAACTGAAAAGCGCAGGAATCAGCTGCCGAATGCGGCGCGCGCGCGACCCTCTAGCCAGGCCAGCGCCTCGCCGTGGATGCCGGGTGCGGCGACCATGACGCCGAACGCGGTGGGATCGGGCTTGTTGTAGCGGAGCGGCGCGCCCAGAGCGTCGCTGACCGTCGCACCGGCCTCCGCGGCGATCAGTGCGGCGGCGGCGATGTCCCATTCATTGCCCCAGCGCAGCGTGGTGAGCAGGTCGGCCTCGTCGGCGGCGACCATCGCCATGCGCAGCGCGATCGAATTGGGCTTGTGGACCGCGGTGAGATGGCGATCGATCTTGGGAAGCGCATCGGTCGGCACGCGCGCGCCCGCCAGCATCGTGCGGTCGCCGGCATGGAGCGCGACATCGTTGCGCCACGCCCCCTGCCCCAGCGTCGCATGCCAGCGCTCGTCGCGCGCCGGGGCGTCGAGCACGCCGAGCACCACCTCGCCGGCATCGACCAGCGCCACCGAGACCGCCCAGCCGGGCCGGCCGCGGATATAGTCGCGGGTGCCGTCGATCGGATCGACCACCCAGACGCGCGCGCAGGCGAGACGATCGGGACTGTCGACCGTCTCCTCCGACAGCCAGCCCGCATCGGGCAGCAATCCGGCGAGCCGCGCGCGCAGCATCCGGTCGACGTCGAGATCGACCTCGCACACCGGACTGCCCGGCGTCTTTTCCCAGCGCGCGAAGTCGGTCTGCCAGCGGGCGAGCGCCATCGTCGCCGCCTCGTGCGTCACCGCGATCACCGCGGCGGTCAGGTCGGCGAGCGGCTCAGCCACTCGCGACCGTCATGCCGTCGACCCGCACCGTCGGCACGTTGAGCCCGTGGCGGAATTCGAGATCGTTCGCCGGGGTCAGCGCGAGGAACATATCCTTGAGATTGCCTGCGATGGTGAATTCGGCGACGGGGCCGGCGATCTGCCCGCCGACGATGCGGAAGCCCGCGGCGCCGCGGCTGTAATCGCCGGTGACGCCGTTGATGCCCTGACCGATCAATTCGGTGACATAGACGCCATCGGCGATGTCGGCGATCAGCGTCGCGACGGGCACGATGCCGGCGGCCATATAGAGGTTGCTCGGCGACACGCCGGGGCCGCCGCCGACGCCGCGCGCGGCGTGGCCGGTCGGCTCCAGCCCCAATTGCCGCGCCGACCCGCTGTCGAGCAGCCAGGTCTCCAGCATGCCGTTCTCGACGATCGCGACCGGCGACACCGGCAGCCCCTCGCCGTCGAACGGCCGCGAGCGCAAGCCGTGCGGGCGATGGGGATCATCGCAGATCGACACGCCGTCGGCGAACACCTGCGTGCCGAGCGCGTCGAGCAGGAAGCTGGTCTTGCGCGCGATCGCCTGGCCCGAGATCGCACCGGTGAGGTGGCTGAGCAGCGACGACCCGACGCGCGGGTCGAACACCACCGGCATCGGCCCGCTCGCGATGCGGCCTGGATTGCGACGCGCCACCGCGCGTTCGCCGGCGCGGCGGCCGATCGAGTCGGGGCTGTCGAGATGCGCGCGCTTGCGGGCGGCGTGATGCGCGTAATCGCGTTCCATGCCGGTGGCGGCATCGCCGGCGAGCACGCTGGCCGACAGGCTGTAGGCGGTGGCGGCATAAGCGCCGGCGAAGCCGTGGCTGGTCGCAAGGGCCCAGACCGAGCGCGACGCGCTGGCGCCGCCGCCTTCGCTGTTGGTGACGCCGGGCACCGCGCGGGCGGCATCCTCGGCTTGCAGCGCCCATTCGCGCAACTCGGCCGGGGTCGGCTCGTCGCCGTCGGCAAGGTCGAGCAGCGGCGGCGCGCCGTGCAACAGCCGCTCCTGCGGCGCGAGCCCGGCCCAGCGATCCTCGGGTGCCTCGCGCGCCATCGCGACGGCACGTTCGACCAGGGCGGCGATCGCGTCGGTCGACAGATCGGAGGTCGAGACGCTCGCCGAGCGCTGGCCGACGAAGACGCGCAGGCCGAGTTCCTCGCTTTCCGACCGACCGACATCCTCCAGCGCGCCGAGGCGAACGGAGACGTCGAGCGAGGCATCGGCGGCGAAGACGGCATCGGCGGCGTCGGCTCCGGCGCGGACGGCACGGGCGACGATATCGGCGGCGCGATCGCGCGCCTGATCAGGGGTCAGCATCGCCCCGACTTAGGGGGCCAGCCGGCGGGATGCTAGGCCCCGCAATCGTGACGAATGAAGGCAACATGGACAAGATGGACATCTTAACGGAAACGATCCGCCCCCATCGTTTCCATTTTGGTGCTGATGGGAGGGGAGCGCGCGCGACATGGCGGGGCTTATATAGAGCGTGGCCGGCATGTAGGACATAGCGGGAACGGTCAGCCGGCCGGTGCGACCCCGCCGATAGTCGCACAGAGATCATCGACCAGTCCGTCGACCGCGGCTTCTGCTGCGGCGATCGAGGCGGCGAGGCGATCGTCGCCGAATTCGTCATATTCGATCGCGATGGTCCGGCTCTCCGTCAGGCCGATATAGCCTAGCGGCACCGTCAGCCCGACCTCGACGACGTTCATCGCGGTGAGCCGTCCACCGGGTCCATAGCCGTAATCGCCACGCGCAGTCAGGATGACGAGCCGCTTGCCGGCGGGCAGCATCGGCCAATATGGCTCGCCGTCGCGCGATCGATCGAAGCCGAAGGTGAGGCCGACGCGTACGATGTTGTCGATCCACGCTTTCAACTGCGACGGCACCCCGAAATTGTACATCGGGACGCCGACGACCAGCAGGTCGGCGCCGAGCAGCTCCGCGGTCGGCGCGTCGCTTTCGCACAGGCGCGCGGTCTGCCCGGCGGTGCGACGCTCCGGCGGGGTGAAGCTCGCGTCGATCCAGGCGGCGTCGATGGGGGTAGGCGGATGCGCCGCGACGTCGCGGCGAACCACCACATCCGCGGGCCGCCGCGCCTGCCAGCCGGTGACGAAGCGGTGCGACAATCGGCGACTGTGCGAACCGTGGGGATCATCATCCGAGCGGCCGAACCGAGCGCTCGCGTCGATGTGGAGCAGGCGGCGGGTATCGTCGTGATTGCGCATCGTCTTGTTGTCCTCATCTATCATGCCGCTAATCTATCGCCCCGTCGCGTTGGCGACGAACGCGAATTGCTCAGGAGATAGCTGAGGTGCCTTCATCCATCGGTGGCCGTCGCGATCTTCCGCCGCTGGCCACCCTGCGCGCCTTTGAAGCCGCCGCGCGTCATCTCAGTTTCCGGAACGCGGCGGCCGAACTGGGCGTGACGCCGACCGCGATCAGCCATCAGGTGCGCCTGCTCGAGGAATCGCTCGGTCAGGCGATGTTCGTCCGCCATGTGCGGCGGGTCTCGCTGACCCCGGCGGGGGCGCTGCTCTATCCCGTCTTGTGCGACGGCTTCGACGCGTTCGACCGCTGCCTGACGCAGCTCAGCCGCGGGCGCGCGCGGACGACGGTGGTGGTGTCGGCGACCCGGCTGTTCACCGCGCGGCTGCTCGTTCCGTCGGTGGGCGGCTTCGCGGCGGCATATCCGGCAATCGACCTGCATCTGCATGCGAGCGATCAGGTGGTCGATCTCAACAGCGGCGCTGCGGACATCGCCGTTCGCTATGGTGATGGCCCGTTCGGCGCGCTGATCGCGACACCGTTGCTGGCGGAGAATGTCGGAGTGTTGTGCAGCCCGGCGCTGGGAGTCGCGACGCCCGACGATCTACGGCGCGTACCGCTCCTCCATTCGGAGTGGACCAGCCCGATCGCCGGGCCGGACTGGGCGAGCTGGGCGCGGCTGGCGGGGATCGAAGGGCTGCCGGTCACCGCCGGGCCGCGCTTCACCGACGACGGCCATGCGTTGCAGGCGGCGATTGCCGGACATGGCGCGGTCGTCAGCAGCCTGACGCTGGCGGCACCCGAGATGGCGGCGGGGTTGCTGGTGCATCCTTTCGGCCCGGTGATCGAGGGCGGGGGCTATCATGTTCTCACGACGCGCGCCGTGGCGGCACGGCCGGAGATCGTCGCGGTTCGGGAGTGGCTGGAAGCGGTGACGCGGGGGTAGCGGAGCAACGA
Organism: Sphingomonas sp. CD22; assembly: GCF_034556155.1. NCBI lineage: Bacteria > Pseudomonadati > Pseudomonadota > Alphaproteobacteria > Sphingomonadales > Sphingomonadaceae > Sphingomonas > Sphingomonas sp. CD22. Next base: position 311,183 of record NZ_JAYDYX010000004.1, read on the forward strand.
TCGATCGCGTTCGGGACTCCTGGGCTCCTGCTTTCGCAGGAGCACGGGCGGGTTGGGCCGGGCGGGTAGCGCAATCTTTCGGTGTGATCGGCCGGCGCGATCGATCGTCGCCCCCGTGCGAGCCCCTACCCCGCCGCCGACGTTCCCACGACGACGCACGCCAGGAACATCAGCAGGCCGGCGAAGCGGTTGCTGCGGAAGCGGGCGAGGGCGTTGGCGCCGTCGTCGGGGCGGAGCGTCGCGATCTGCCAGAGGAGATGCACGGCGACCGGGAGCAGCGCGAGCAGTGCGAGCGGGTCGGGGCGGACGCGCCAGACCGCCGCCGACCAGCAGGCGAGCGCCAGCGCGTAGAACAGCGCGGTGCCGCCCCTGACGTGCGCGCCCATGCGCAGCGCCGAGGAGCGGACGCCGATCAGCGCGTCGTCCTCGCGGTCCTGCAACGCGTAGATCGTGTCGTAGCCGATCGTCCAGGCGATGCAGCCGGCGTAGAGCAGCCACATCGGCAGCGACAGGTCGCCCGCCACCTCGCTCCAGCCGACCAACGCCGCCCAGGAGAAGACGAGGCCGAGCCACGCCTGCGGCCACCAGGTGATCCGCTTCATGAAGGGATAGGCGGCGACCGGGGCGAGGCTGGCCAGCGCGACGCCGGCGGCGAGCGGGCGGAGCTGGACCAGCACGACGAGGCCGATCAGGCAGAGCAGGAGCAACCACACCCAGGCGAGCCGCAGCGAGACGAGCCCGCTCGGGATCGGCCGGGCGCGGGTGCGCGCGACCTGCGCGTCGAGGTCGCGGTCGACGATGTCGTTGTAGACGCAGCCGGCGCCGCGCATCGCGATGCTGCCGGCGAGGATCCACAGGATCAGCGGCCAGCGGGTCAGCGTGCCGCCGGCGAGCGCCACCGCCCAGGCGCCCGGCCAGAACAGCAGCCACCAGCCGATCGGCCGGTCGAGCCGGGCGAGCAGCGCGAGGCCACGTGCGGTCGGCGGGAGGCGGCCGACGAGGCCGCGGTGTTCGCTGTCGGGGACGATCTCGGCTGACATGGCCCGCCTTTGCCGCGCAATCGCCGCCGCGGGCAAGGGCGCGGACGTGCTTTTGCCTCGCCAAGCCGGCGAAACTGCGCCAATCGCGGGGCATGATCGGGTTGTCGGTAGCGGTGGGACGGTTCGTGGAGGCGCTCTTCTGGGCGATCCTGCGCGTCGCCGGCGTCGTGACGATGGCGGTCGTCGCGGTGGCGGCGGCGGCGTTGCTCGCCTGGATCGTCGCACGCAAGCTGTGGGCGCGGCAGCGGCGCCGCAAGGGAGGATCATGACCGCCACCCCCGCCTGGCCGCCGCAATCGACGCCGCGGCTGTTCGTCGAGACCGAGCTGACGCCGGGGCCGCTGCGCATCGACGGGCCGGCGGCGCATTATCTCGTCGCGGTGATGCGGATGGCGCCGGGCGATCCGGTCAAATTGTTCGACGACGTCACCGGCGAATGGCTCGCCACCGCCGCCAGCGTCGGCAAGCGCGATCTGATTGTCGACGTGTCTACACGGCTGCGGCCGCGCGAGCCGGTGCCCGATCTGTGGCTGTGCGCGGCGCCGCTGAAGAAGGGGCGGATCGACTGGCTGGTCGAGAAGGCGTGCGAGCTGGGCGTCGACCGGCTGGTGCCGGTGGTGACGCAGCGCACGATCGTCGACCGGCCCAAGCTCGACCGGCTGCGCAGCCATATGATCGAGGCGGCCGAGCAATGCGCGCGCACCGCGCTGCCGGTGCTGGCCGAGTCGGTGAAGCTGGCGGCGTTGCTGCGCGACTGGCCGGCGGAGCGCGTGCTGTTCTTCGCGGACGAGACCGGCGGCGTTCCGGCCTTCGCGGCGATGCAGGCACGACGCGGGCCGGCGGCGATCCTGATCGGGCCGGAAGGCGGCTTCACCGAGGAGGAACGCGGGACGATCCGTGCGCTGCCGCAGGCGGTGGGGGTGGCGCTGGGGCCGCGGATCCTGCGCGCCGACACCGCGGCGGCGGCGGCGGTTTCGCTGTGGATGGCGGCTTGCGGGGACTGGCAGGAAGACTGACTGGCGCAGCCGTTCATCCGCGCGTAAGGGCGCGATCATGACGACCACGACCGATACCGCCAAGACGTCGCCGATCATCGAATCGCGCGACCAATTGATCGCCAGCTTCGCCCGCGGCGAGAAGCCGGCCGAACGCTGGCGGATCGGCACCGAGCATGAGAAATTCGTCTATCGGCTGAGCGACCACGGCGCGCCGAGCTGGGACGAGCCGGGCGGCATCCGCGACCTGCTCCACGCGCTCCAGCCTTATGGCTGGCAGCCGGTCGAGGAAGGCGGCAAGATCATCGCGCTCAACGGCGCCGACGGCAGCGTCAGCCTGGAGCCCGCCGGGCAGTTCGAGCTGTCGGGCGCGCCGCTGGAGACGCTGCACCAGACCTGCGCCGAGACCGGGCGGCATCTGGAGCAGGTGAAGGCGGCAGGCGAAAAGCTCGGCATCGGCTTCCTCGGGCTCGGCATGTGGCCGGACAAGCGCCGCGACGAGCTGCCGATCATGCCCAAGGGCCGCTATGCGATCATGCTGCGCCATATGCCGCGCGTCGGCAGCATGGGGCTCGACATGATGCTGCGCACCTGCACGATCCAGGTGAACCTCGATTACGCGTCGGAAGCCGACATGGTGAAGAAGTTCCGCGTCGGGCTGGCGTTGCAGCCGCTGGCGACCGCTTTGTTCGCCAATTCGCCGTTCACCGAGGGCAAGCCCAACGGTCTCCTGTCGTACCGCAGCCATATCTGGTCGGACACCGATCCGGCGCGCACCGGCATGCTGCCGTTCGTGTTCGAGGACGGCTTCGGTTACGAACGCTACGCCGATTACATGCTCGATGTGCCGATGTACTTCGTCTATCGCGATGGACGCTATATCGATGCGGCCGGATTGTCGTTCCGCGACTTCCTCAAGGGCGAACTCAGCGTCCTGCCCGGCGAGAAGCCGAGCCTCGACGATTGGAACGACCATCTGTCGACCGCCTTCCCGGAGGTGCGGCTCAAGACCTTCCTCGAGATGCGCGGTGCCGACGGCGGGCCGTGGAACAAGATCTGCGCGCTGCCCGCCTTCTGGGTCGGGCTGCTCTACGACCAGGGCGCGCTCGACGCGGCGTGGGACCTCGTCAAGGACTGGTCGATGGAGGATCGCGAGGCGCTGCGCTCGGCGGTGCCGAAGCTGGCGCTCGACGCGCCGCTGCCGGGTGGCGGCAGGCTCGGCGATATCGCCGGGCAGGTGCTCGACATCGCGCATGCCGGGCTCGCCGCGCGGGCCCGCGGCAACGGCATGGGCGACAACGAGACCGGCTTCCTGGACCCGCTGCGCGAGGTGGTGCGATCGGGCAAGGTGCCCGCGCAGGTGCTGCTCGACCGCTATCACGGCGAATGGGCGGGCGACCTGTCGCGGGTCTATGCCGAGGCGAGCTTCTAACCCTCAGTCGAGCCCCAGTGCCGCGCGCGCGACGCGTTCGACCTCGGGGTCGAGCGCCGGCGGGCTCATGTCGACGTTCGCCTCGAGATGATCGGCGATCGCGGTGAGGGCGTGGATGCGCGCGGCCTTCTTGTCGTTGCCGTTGATGACCGTCCAGGGCGCGCCGCCGGTGTCGGTGCGCGCGAACATGTCGTGCATCGCCGCCAGATAGTCGGGGCGGCGGGCGCGGTTGCGGTAATCGTCGAGGCCGGTCTTCCAATGTTTCCAGGGGTCTTCGAGCCGGTCTTCGAGCCGGCGGTCCTGCTCCGCCTGCGAGACGTGGACGAACAGCTTGATCAGCGTGGTGCCGCCGGCGATCAGATCGGCTTCGAAGGCGTTGATCTCCTCAAAAGCGCGATGCCAGTCGGCCTCGCTGGCATAGCCCTCGACGCGCTCGACGAGGACGCGGCCGTACCAGCTGCGGTCGAAGATCGCGATGTCGCCCGGCGCGGGCAGCGCGCGGCGGAAGCGCCAGAGGAAATCGTGCGCCTTCTCCTCGTCGGTCGGCGCGGCGATCGGGTGGACGGCGAAATGGCGCGGGTCCCAGCCGGCGGTGAGACGCTGGATGATGCCGCCCTTCCCCGCCGCGTCCCAGCCTTCGAACATCACGACGGCGCGGCGATCGTGGACGATATGCGCGACGAGGATGCGTTCCAGCCGCTCCTGCAGCGCGGCCAGATCGCGCTTGTAATGGCCCTTGTAGGGCTTGGTCTTCTCGAAGCCGGCTAAATCGATCACGCACATCCTCCTGTCGGGGCAATGCAGGATCGAACGCATCAGTCGCGCGCGCGGCGCAGCCGGCGTGAGAAATAGCGCGGGTCAGTCGGTCGGGCCGTGCCAGTCGATCCACGCGCCATAAGCGTGGCAGGTGGCGAGATGATGCGTAATGCCGTCCGGCCAGACGGTCAGCGACAGATGGACGGCATCGCGCGCGGGGGTCCATTCGAAGGCGACGCGTGCGAGCGGACGCGTCGCGGTGGCCGTCGCGCCTGCCGCGCGGAACGCCGCCTCGACGGTGTGGCGGCGGGCGGGATCGAGATATTGCAGCGCCATCGAATGGACGATGATCCGGCAGCGCCCCTGCGGCTGCGGCGCGGCGAGCTGTTCGGGCAGCCAGAGCGCGATATCGCCCGCGTCGACCTGCGGCGGCCGGGCGCGCGCGATCGCCAGCGCCGCGGCGAGCCGGTCGGCGCGCGCGTGCTGATCGGCCCAGATAAACGCCATCAGCCGTGCGCAGGCGGCGGCATCGGTGACGTCGAGCGGGCGCAAATCGACCCCGCGCGCCGAGACGATCTCGACCGGGCGGACCGCTGGCGGGGGCCCGCGCCACTCCGGCGCGACGCGCACCGGCGATCCCGCCAGGCCGACGGCGCGGCCGCCGAGATCATAAGCGTAGCGGTCGAGATTGAGGTTGAGCCCGGCGCTGGCACCGAGTTCGCGCAGTTCGCAGGGCATGTCGTGATGCGCGCGCGCGACCATCAACGCCGCCATGATCGCCGCGGTGCGGCCGACCTCGTTGGTCTGCGGCGGGTCACGCATCCATTCGACGATGACGTCGTCCGCCACCGCCAGCGCCTCGCCGATGACGCGGTCGAAGTCGCCCGCCCGATCGCGGTACAGCGCGGCGAGCGCGGGCAAGGTGTCGCCGCGTGCCACCGCATGCAGCGCGGCGTTGAAGCGCATCGCCAGCGCATCGGCGGCGACGTCGCGCGGCCAGGCGGCGATCAGCGCGGCGGTGCGCGGCGCGCGATGCAACTGCCGCTCCGCCGCCTCCAGCACCGTGGCGACGAAGGTCGACCCCATCTCACGCACCGCGGCGGCCTGCCGCCGCAGCGGGCCGCGGTCAGCGGCGCTGTCGGGCACGTCGATCATGCTGGTCAGGAGCGTCAAAACGTGTCCCAATCACCGTTGGCGACGAGGCGCGGGCGCGCCGCCGCCTTGGGCAGTCGGCCGACCTTGGGCTTGGACGGGGTTAGAACCCGCACCGGCGGCGGCGGCGGTGGTGGTGCCGCGAGCGCCGGTTCATGATCGATGACGAAGGCGCCGACCGACTGGTTGAGGTGTTCCGCCTCCGCCGCCAGCCGCCGTGCCGCCGCCGAGGTCTCCTCGACCATCGCGGCATTCTCCTGCGTCATCGTATCCATTTCGCTGATCGCGACGTTGATCTGGCCGAGGCTCTTGGCCTGCTGATCGGAGGATTGCGCGATCGCATCGATCGCGACGCTGACCGTGCCGACGCGGTCGATGATCCGCGCCAGCGCCTGGCCGGTCTGATCGACCAGATTGACGCCGGTGCGGATATGCGCGGAGGCGGAGGTCACCTTGTTCTTCACCTCGGTGGCGGCATTGGCGGAACGTTGCGCGAGCGCGCGCACCTCCTGCGCGACGACCGCGAAGCCGCGGCCCGCATCGCCCGCCCGCGCCGCCTCGACCCCGGCATTGAGCGCGAGGAGGTTGGTCTGGAAGGCGATGCCGTCGATCAGGCTGATGATCTCGGCGATCTCCTTGCTCGCCTTTTCGATGCCGTGCATCGCGCCGATCGCCTCCTTGACGACCGCGCCGCCGCGCTCGGCCTCGCCGCGCGTCTCGGTCATCGAGCCGCTCGCGCCGATCGCCGCGCCGGCACCCTCGCGGATCGACTTGGTGACCTCGTCGAGCGCGGCGGCGGATTGCTCGATCGCTGCCGCCTGCTGTTCGGTGCGCTGCGACAGGTCGAGCGTCGCGCGGCTGATCTCCTCCGAATTGTGCTTGATCGCCTGCACGCCCCCCCGCACCTCGCCGAGCACGCGCGACAGGCTGGAGGTGGCGCCGTTGAAATCGCGCGACAGGCTCTGGAAGGTCTCGGGCACGTCGGTGATGCGGACGGTGAGGTCGGCCTCCGCCAGACGATGCAGCGCCTCGCCGATCGTCTCGCGCGCCGCGTCGCGGTCGCGATCGTCGGCGAGCTTGGCCTTGGCAGCGTCGCGGAAGACGGTCACCGCGCGCGCCATGTCGCCGAGCTCGTCGGTCCGATCGGTGGCGGTGATCGCGATGTCGTGACGCCCCTTGGCGAGGTCGGCCATCGCCGCGGTCAGCGCGGTGATCGGCCGGGCGATCTGGCTGCTCAGCATCATCGCGAGCGTGATGGCGATGCCGATCAGCGCGATCCCACCGATCACCAGCGTGATCAGCGCGGTGCGGATCGCGCCGTCCTGGCTGGCGGCGTTGCTCTCCATCTCCTCGGTCTCGGCGCTGCGCAGGTCGCGCAGCGGCAGCGCGACCTTGCTGACCAGCACCTTGTCGCCGGCGGCACGCACTGCCGCCTCGGCCTCCTCGCGGCGGCCGGCCTTGACCCAGCCGATCAGCCGGTCGCCCCAGTCGCGCCGCCACGCGAGCGCGGCGCGATCGGCGGTACGCACCTGATCGAGCTTGACGGGATCGGTGAGCAGCCGCTGGAGGGCGACGGCGGTGTCGTCGAACTCCTTGCGCCCTTCGTTATAGGATTTGAGGTAGCTCGGGTCGCCGGTGACCAGGAAGCCGCGGAACTGGCTGTTCTGCCGCAGCATCGACGTCTCCAGCGTCAGCGCCTTGGCGTAGATCGTCTGGCTGACGTTGTTGCGCTCGGTCGAGCGCTGGATCGACATGATGTTGGCGAAGAACACCAGCATCACGACCGCGGCGGAGGCGTTGATCGCCAGAAAGGAGAGGCCGAGCTTGCGCGGTATCTTCATGGTCGTCGTTCCTTCGGGGGCAGGATGAGAGCGATCTCACGTCGCCGGCTGGCGCTGTGCCGATCATTCCCAGTGACGGTTTGGTGTTCTCATTATAGCCGCACGAAGGCTGGGCGATGCGCCTGCGACGCATTCGTCGCAGCGGCCGCCGGGCGGATGGCCCGGCGTGGCGACGCGAGAGGTCCCGCGCCGCCATGGCGACCGGGTTCAGAAGCGCGAGCGGAGCGTGACGCCGTAGGTGCGCGGCTCGGCGAGGAAGGCGGTGGTCAGCGCATTGCCGACGGCATAGCTCGCGCCGAGCTGCTGGACCTGCGACTGGCTGCCCCTGCCCTGCAGGAAGGCCGCGGCGGCGATCTGCTCATATTGGGTGTCGAAGATATTCTGACCCCAGAATTCCAGCGCCCAATGCTGATCGCGGCCGCGGATGCCGATCCGCGCGTTGACCAGGACATAGCCGTCCTGACGCTTCTCGGCGAACAGGTCGGAACCGGTGTTATAGTCGCTGGTCATGCGGCTATCGACGTAGAACAGGCCGGTGAGCCCGTTGCTGCCGATCGCCGGCGTCCAGGTCGCCGCGCTGGTGATGACGTGGCGCGGCGCGTTCGACATCTGGCTGCCCGGCAACATGAACAAGGCGGGGGTGAGCGGCGCGCCGGCGGCACTGCCGACCAGATCGTCCCGATATTGCGTACGGGCGTAGGTATAGCCGAGATTGAAGGTGACGTCGGGCGTCGGATAGGCGCCCGCCTCCAGTTCGAACCCTTGCGTGACGACGCCCGCGCCGACCTTGCCCTTGCAGGCGCCGGAGGTGGGATCGTCGTCGCGATCCTGGCCGTTCAGCGATCCGTCGCAGCCGCCGATATTCTGGACGACGAAGGCGCTGCCGTTGAAGGTGTTCAACTGGAAGTTGCGGAAGGACGAGCGGAAACCGGCGAGGTTCGCGCTGAACCTTTCGGTGCTGTATTTGACGCCCAGTTCGAACGCCTGCACCGTCTCCGGATCGAAGCGGAGGTCGCTCGCGCGCGAGCTGCCGAGGACGAGACCCGAGCGGGCGAGGTTGTAGCCGCCCGCCTTATAGCCGCGGGCGTAGGACCCGTAGAGCAAGGTGCTCGGCGTCGCCTGCCACGACAGCACCGTGGTGCCGGTGACCTGGCCTTCGCTGATCGCATCGTTCAGCGGGACGCCGTTGAGCGCGGTCGTCGAATTACCGGCGCAGACGATCGCGACGAGCCCGTCGGCGATGTCTCGCATCAGCTTGTTGGAGTTCAACCGCGCCGAAGCGAGCGCCGCCTGCTGCGCCGGGCACACCGTATTGTTGCTGTTAAGCGATGCGTTCAGCACCTTGTGTTCGTGCGTGTAGCGCAGGCCGGCGGTGAGGCTCAGCGTGTCGGTGATGCGGAAGATGTCGTGCGTGAAGAAGGCGTAATTGGTGCTGGTCTGATCGAAGACGTCGCGCAACGCGCCGAGGTTGCTCGCGGTGCTGATCCGGTCGAGCCCGCCGATCAGGGTCCCGCCGAGAACCCTGGTGAGCGCCGGACGGCCCACGGCGCTGAGACATCCGGACTTGGTCGGGTCGCGCAGCGCCGGGGTGACGTTCATCCGCGCGACGAGGCTGCACGAGGCGAAGGCGCCGAATTGCGAGCCGAACTTGAAATTGTCGGCGACTTCGAGCCCTTCGTGCGCGAAATAGCCGCCGACCAGCCAGTCGAGCCGATTGTCGAACAGGCCGCCGCTCAGCCGCGTCTCGTGCGTATAGGTGCGGAACCGGCGGTAGGCGTTGCCGTCGTCGCTGCGATAGCCGATGTCGAGATTGCCGTAATCCGGATCCAGCGCGTCGCCGGCCTTATATTCGCGATAGGCGCTGATCGAGATGAGCTGCACGCTGCCGATCGTCCAGCCGATCCGCGACGAGATGCCGTAATCCTTGGTGACGTTGGCATAAGCGCGACCGGGCGTCTGCGCGATCTGGCAGTTATAGGGATCGCCCGCGCTCGGCAGGAGGCCGCCGAGGCTCTGCATGACCGAGACGACGCGGTTCTGCGGCGCCACCGCGAAGTCGCCCGCCACGCCCGGTGTCGGATCGTATTTCTCGCGCGTGTCGACGTAGACCGCGCCGCAGCACTTTTCGTTGCGATAGGTGTAATCGCCGATCAGGCGCAGCGACAGATCGGTGCTCGGCTTGAAGAACAACTGGCCGCGGACGAAATAGCGGTTGCGGTCGTTATAGTCGGTCTTGTTGACGACGTCGGTGTAGAAGCCGTCGCGCCTGGCGACGACGCCGTCGATACGGAAGGCGAGCGTGTCCTTGAGCACCGGACCGGTGAGCGCGCCGGCAAGGCGGACGGCGTTGTAATTGCCGTAGCTCGCCTCTCCATAGCCGCCGAACTTGAATTCCGGGTATTTGGTGTAGATGCTGATCGCGCCCGCCGAAGAGTTACGGCCCGACAACGTGCCCTGCGGCCCGCGCAGCACCTCGATCCGCTCGACCTCGCCGAGATCGTTGAGCCCGGAGCCGGTGCGGCTGCGATAGACACCGTCGATGAACACCGCGACCGAGCTTTCGAGGCCGGGATTGTCGCCGACGGTGCCGATGCCGCGCAGGCGTGCGGTGGCATTTGCCTCCGATCCAGTCGAGGAAACAGACAGCGACGGCGCGAGCTGCGCCATCTGACGAATGTCGGTCGCTCCCGAATGACGCAACGCCGTCGAGCCATAGGCGCTGACCGCGATCGGCACGTTCGACAGCCGCTGCGAGCGCCGCGTCGCGGTGACGACGATGTCGGAGGTGTTCTCGGCGACCGTTGGGGGCGCCTTGTCCTTCTCCCCCTGCTTGGCGTTCGGTGCGAGGCCGCGGAGCCCTTGTGCGTCCGCCTGCCCGATCGCTCCCGCGCAACCAGCCGCCGCCAAAAGGTATACCCACTTACGCATATCACCGCCCCCGGTCAGAAATCCCAAGAGGGCGGTTGCAGCTGCAAATGATAACAATGTGTAAAAGCGGGAACGGGTGGAACCGCGTTTTTATGGAATATTTTACGCTCGTCGCTGGCCAAGCGCCGGATTGATATGGAATTCAGTAGTCAGCGTGCGGGTAGTTGATTTTTGTTGATGCTGCGGCTCTATCACGGCGGGACGGCGGGTTGGTGCCGATCCGTACCGGCCAGCCCGCGCACCCATCATCTGTAACCAAGCGCGTCCAGGGGCATCAGCATGACACGAATCGCACCTCTGCTGGCGGGCGCCTGCGCGCTCGCCAGCCTGTCCCTCCCCGCCCCCGCCGCAGCGCAGACCATCGCGGACCGGCCCGCCGCCCCCGTCGATCAGGATTGGGCGATCCATGGCCAAGCGACCGGCGTGCTGCAGGGCACGCCCGGCTTCGCCTCCCCCTATCAAGGGCCGAACAGCCTGACCCCGCGGCAGATCAAGGAGACGGTCGACGTCACGCTCTATGCCGGGGTGCGGCCGTGGCGCGGCGGCGAGATGTGGATCAATCCGGAGATCGACCAGGGCTTCGGCCTGTCCAACACGTTGGGTGCCGCCGGCTTTCCGAGCGCGGAGGCGTATAAGGTCGGGCGGAAGAGTCCGTATCTGCGGTTGCAGCGGCTGTTCTTCCGCCAGACCATCGGCCTGGGCGGCGGCAACGAAGCGGTGGCCGGTGCGATGAACCAGCTCGCCGGGACGCGCGACACCGACCGGCTGGTGCTGACCGCGGGCAAGTTCGGCGTCGGCGACGTATTCGACACCAACAGCTATGCGCACGATCCGCGCAGCGACTTCCTCAACTGGTCGGCGGTCGATGCGGGCAGCTTCGATTACGCCGCGGATGCCTGGGGCTATACGACGGGGATCGCGGGCGAAGCGTATCGCGGCGACTGGACGCTGCGGCTCGGCCTGTTCAATCTGTCGAAGGTGCCCAATGGCGAGACGCTGGAGACGCGCTTCCAGCAATATCAGGTCGATGGCGAGATCGAGCACCGCCACCGGATCGGCGGCCACGACGGCGCGCTACGGCTGACGCTGTTCCGCAACCGCGGGCAGTTCGGCCGGTTCGACGATGCTTTGACGCTGGCGGCGGCGAGCGGCGGCGCTGCCGACACCGCCTTCGTCCGGGCGCGGCGGACGCGGATCGGCGCGAGCGTCAACGGCGAACAGGCGGTGACCGGCTCGCTCGGCCTGTTCGCGCGCGCCGGTGTCGCGGATGGCGCGATCGAGCCCTATGACTTCACCGACATCGACCGGACGGCGCAGCTCGGCCTGTCGTTGAAAGGTGCGGGCTGGCACCGCGTCGCCGATACAATCGGGGCGGCGGTGGTCGTCAACGGGATCAGCACGGCGCACCAGCGCTATCTCGACGCGGGCGGTCTCGGCGTGCTGGTCGGCGACGGCCGATTGCCGCATCCGGGGGCCGAATATATCGGCGAGGCCTTCTACAAGCTCGCCGCGATGCGCGGGTTCGAACTGACGCTCGATTACCAGCTGATCGAACATCCCGGCTACAATCGCGATCGCGGCCCCGCCAACATGCTGGCCGCGCGGGTGCATGGCGGGTTCTGAGCGAAACCGGCCGACGGGCGCCGCGAGGGCACCCGTCGGCCGGTCTATCAGCCGGCCTTGGGCGCGACCGCTTTGTCGACGTCGGTGGCGGCGGCGGCACCGGCCTGCGGCGCCACACGCAGGTTGAGTTCCTTCAATTGCTTGGGCGTCGCGAAATTGGGCGCGCCCATCATCAGATCCTCCGCCTTCTGCGTCATTGGGAAGACGATGACCTCGCGGATGTTGGGTTCGTCGGCGAGCAGCATGACGATCCGGTCGATGCCCGGCGCGGAGCCGCCGTGCGGCGGGGCGCCGAACTTGAAGGCGTTGATCATGCCGGCGAAATTGGTGTCGACCTCGGCCTGTGAATAGCCGGCGATTTCGAACGCCTTGTACATGATCTCGGGACGGTGGTTCCGAATCGCGCCCGACGACAGCTCCACGCCGTTGCAGACGATGTCGTACTGATAAGCGAGGATATCGAGCGGGTCCTTGGTCTCCAGCGCCTCCATCTCGCCCTGCGGCATCGAGAAGGGGTTGTGGCTGAAGTCGACCTTCTTGTTGTCCTCGTCGTACTCGAACATCGGGAAGTCGACGATCCAGCAGAATTCGAAGCGGCTCTGGTCGATCAGGCCGAGGCTCTCGCCGACGCGGGTGCGCGCGAGGCCGGCGAGCTTGGCCGCCTGACCTTCCTTGCCCGCCGCGAAGAACAGGCCGTCGTCCGGGCCGAGGCCGAGCGCATCGGCCATCGCGGTCATCTTGTCCTCGCCATGATTCTTGGCGATCGGGCCGCCCCATTCGCCGCCCTTGCGGGTGGCATAGCCGAGGCCGGCGAAGCCTTCGCCTTGCGCCCAGGCGTTCATGTCGTCGAAGAACTTGCGGCTCTTATCGGCGGTGCCGGGCGCGGGGATCGCGCGGACGACGTCGCCGGCCTCGACGATCGAGGCGAAACGGCCGAAGCCCGAGCCGACGAATTGCTCCGACACGTCGCTGATGAGGATCGGGTTGCGCAGGTCGGGCTTGTCGTTGCCGTATTTCAGCATCGATTCGCGATAGGGGATGCGCTTGAACGGCAGCGCACTGACGGTGCGGCCGCCCCCTCGTCCATTTTGGCCCTGCCAGTCGGCGAATTCCTCGAACACGCCGTGGAGGACGGGCTCGATCGCCTGGAAGACGTCTTCCTGCGTGACGTAGCTCATCTCGAAATCGAGCTGGTAGAATTCGCCGGGCGAACGGTCGGCGCGGGCGTCCTCGTCGCGGAAACACGGCGCGATCTGGAAATAGCGGTCGAAGCCGGCGACCATCAGCAGCTGCTTGAACATCTGCGGCGCCTGCGGGAGCGCGTAGAACTTGCCCGGATGGACGCGGCTGGGGACGAGATAGTCGCGCGCGCCCTCGGGGCTCGACGCGGTGAGGATCGGCGTCTGGAATTCGGTGAAGCCCTGCCCGATCATCCGCTGGCGGATCGAGGAGATCACCTTCGAGCGCAGCATGATGTTCTGGTGGAGCCGCTCGCGGCGCAGGTCGAGGAAGCGATAGCGCAGGCGGATATCCTCGGGATATTCGGCATCGCCCGCGACCGGCATCGGCAGCTCCTGCGCGTGGCTCTGCACGGTCACGCCGCGCGCGAACACCTCGATCGCGCCGGTGGCGAGATTGGGGTTCTGCGTCGCCTCGGACCGCGCCTTCACGACGCCGTCGATCGTCACCACCGATTCGACGCGGAGCGATTCCAGCGTCGGCAATGCGGGCGAATCGCTGTCGGCGACGATCTGGGTGATGCCGTAATGGTCGCGCAGGTCGACGAAGAGCACGCCGCCGTGGTCGCGCTTGCGATGGACCCAGCCCGACAGGCGGACGGTCTCACCGACATTGCTCGCGGTGAGCGCGGCGCAGGTGTGGGAGCGATAGGCGTGCATGATCGTTTCTTCTTGCTTCGTCACCCTGGCCTTACGCTGGGGTGACGTGGATGGTCGTGGAGCGCATCCCCACCCCTTCCCTCTTTGTCAACCCGCGCGCGTGTGGCTATGGACGGGTCATGCATATCCACCCGTTGATTACAGACAGCGCCAGCCTCGCCAATCTGTGTGCCCGCCTCGCCAATGCCGACTTCGTGACCGTCGACACCGAATTCATGCGCGAGAGCACCTATTATCCCGAATTGTGCCTGATCCAGATCGCCGACGTGAACGAGGCGGCGGCGATCGATCCGATGGCGCCGGGGCTCGACATGACGCCGCTGCTCGAACTGCTCACCGAGAATCAGGACGTGCTCAAGGTCGTCCACGCCGGCGGGCAGGATATCGAGATCATCTACAATCTCACCGGCAAGACGCCGCATCCGCTGTTCGACACGCAGGTGGCGGCGATGGCGCTGGGGCAAGGCGAGCAGATCGGCTATTCCAACCTGGTCGACAGCTGGCTCGGCATCGTCGTCGACAAGGGCGCGCGCTTCACCGACTGGGCGCGGCGGCCGCTGGATGCGCGGCAGATCGAATATGCGATCGGCGACGTGACGCATCTCGCGGTGATCTTTCCCAAGATGCTGGAACGGCTGCGCAAGACCGGGCGCGGCGTATGGCTCGACCAGGAGATGGAGCGGCTCGCCGACCCCGCCAATTACGCCAACGATCCCGATCAGGCGTGGAAGCGCGTGCGGATTTCGGGGCGCAAGCCCGACGTGCTCGGGCGGCTGAAGGCGCTGGCGCGGTGGCGCGAGCTGGAGGCGCAGTCGAAGGACCTGCCGCGCGGGCGGATCGTCAAGGACGAGACGCTGGGCGATCTCGCCGGCCATCCGCCGCGCAAACAGGCCGATCTCGCCAAGGTGCGCGGGCTGTCGGCGACCTGGGCGTCGAACGATATCGGCGGGCGGCTGATGGCGGCGATCGACTCGGCCGAACCGCTCGATGCGGACGAGCTGCCGCCGCGCGACGATCGCAAGCCGGGATTGGGCAAGGAGGGCGCCCTGGTCGCCGACCTGCTCAAGCTGCTGCTCAAGATCCGCTCGCGCGATATCGACGTCGCCTCGCGGCTGTTGGCGCGTTCCGAGGAACTGGAAGCGCTGGCCGCGGGGGTGCGGACCGGATTGCCGATGCTGGAGGGCTGGCGGTTCGATCAGTTCGGGCGCGATGCGCTCGATCTGGTCGAGGGACGGCTGGGCTTTGCGGTGCGCGGCGGCAAGCTCAAGATGACGCGAACGGAGGAAGCAGCATGATGCGGTTGGCCTTTCTACTGCCGGTGCTCGCGGCGGGATGTGCGACGATGCCGGCGCCGGAGCCGGAGCGCGGACCGTGCGCGATCGACGAGGCGGTCAAGATCCGCTTCGCCGGTGTCAAGTTCCGCGAGCGGATGCGGCCCGAGATCGAGCATATGACGCATTCGGCGATCTCGCGGGTGATCCATCCCGACGATGTCACGACGCAGGATTTCCGCGTCGACCGGCTGAACATCCTGCTCGACGACGGCGGGCTGGTCAGCGGGCTGAAGTGCGGCTGATCAACGGTTCTGATTGAAACTCCTCCCCCGCCAGGGGGAGGTGGCATGCCGCAGGCATGACGGAGGGGGAGGACACGGAACAAGAGTGGTCGCTTACCTCCCCCTCCGTCACGGCTTCGCCGCGCCACCTCCCCCTGGCGGGGGAGGAATTTACTGAATGGCACCGGCGCCCATCATCTGATCGCGAGGCGCGGCTTGCGTTTGAGCGCCGTGGCCAGCGCGGCGTGGCGGCGTTCGACCGTCTCCGCGTAGAGCGGCCGGTCCGCCTCGGCCAGCGACAGCATGACGTGACCGGGGACCAGCGCCAGCGAGGCGCGTTGCAGCGGCCCGGCGAGGCCGGCGCTGAACCGCTGGCCGAGACGGATCGCCAGCCCCCAGTCGATCGCCAGCGCGATCTGCCCGCTGCTGGCGAGGCCGGCGAGCAAAGGATGCGGCACCGTGCTGCCGCCGAGGCTGGTATGCAGCGCCTGCGCGAGCATCGCGCGTTCTGGCGCGTCGATCGCCACCCAATTGCCGTGCAGCGCGACCTCGAACCCGCGCTCGTCGCGGAATTCGGGGTTGGCGCGCCAGCCCGAATCGGCGAGCAGGCAGGCAGCGTGGCGGATGCGCGTCAGCTCCGGCGCATCGCCGGGGAAGAGCGGCGCGATCCAGGCAGCGAGCAAATCGCCGTGCTCGGCGAAGCGGCCGAGCAATTTGCCCTCCTCGCGCGCGGCGACGATCAGCGGATCGAGCGCGCGCGTCTGCGGATCGAGCGTCGCGTAGAGCAGCCCCTCGCGCAGCCCGAAGGTCGAGGCCATCGCGCTGCCCGAACCGAGTTCGCGCATCACCACCGACAGCAATGCGGTGGCGTCGCCGAGCTGCGCGGCGCGGACCGACGACATGCCCGGCACGCTGCGCAGCCGCGGCCGCGAGAGATGCGCGATGCTGCGGCCGAGGCGACCGACGGTTTCGGGCGCGAGGCTGTAGCCGTGGATGATCGGCAGCGGATAATGCGTCAGGCTCATGTCGAGCCGGGCGAGCGCGCGCCACGATCCGCCGACCATGTAGAGCGGCAGGCCCCTGCCCCGGCCGGTCCAACCCGCCTCGGCGATCAGGCGGGTGACGTGGCGATCGAACGTCGGGCCGCGGCTGGCGCGCATCGCGGCGATGCGCAGCACGCCGAGCGGGAAGGAGATGCGGTCGGTGACGGTACCCGCCACGACGCGCACGAGTTCGAGGCTGCCGCCGCCGAGATCGCCGACGATGCCGTCCGCATCGGGGATCGCCGACAGCACGCCCATGCCCGCCGCGGTCGCCTCCTGCTCGCCGGAGAGAAGCTCGACGGTGAGGCCGAGGTCTTTCGCGGCGGCGATGAAGGCGGCGCCGTTGCTCGCGTCGCGGACCGCGGCAGTGGCGACGGTGCGGACGGGCGCGTCCATTTCCCGCGCGACCATCGCGAACCGGCGCAGCGCCCCGATCGCGAGCGTCATGCTGTCCGCGTCGATCGCCCCGGTCGCTGCAAGGCTGCGGCCGAGGCCGGCCATGACCTTTTCGTTGAACAGCGTCGCGGGGATGCGCGGATGGCCCTGATACACGACCAGCCGCACCGAATTGGAGCCGATGTCGATGATGCCGGTGCGGGGATAGGGGTCGGTCATTGCCGGTTCAACGGCCGGCGCGGGCTGGTGTTCAGATGCGGGGCGGTCGCGCAACGTCGTGATGAACGGCAAACGGACCATCAGCGGGCGTCCGCGGCGGGCCGCACACCCCGGACCCCGCCCCGATCCGCCGTCATCGCCGCCGCCGCAGCGCCAGCGTTGGCACCGCGTTGCTTTCCGCCAGCGCCGCGCCGCGGCCGGAGAGCGACGGGTTGGTCATGAAATAGCGGTGGAGGTTGAACGGCCTGTCGCCGGGGGTTTCGCGGACGTAGCGGCCGTCCGATTCGAGTTCCCAGCTTTGTTCGGTGTCGATGAGGTTGGCGACCATCACCTGGTCGAGCACCTGGTCGTGCACCGTCGGGTTTTCGATCGGCAGCATATATTCGACGCGGCGGTCGAAATTGCGCGGCATCCAGTCGGCCGAGGAGATGAACACCTTCGCGCCGTCGTTGGGCAGCGCCGCGCCATTGCCGAAGCAGAAGATGCGGCTGTGTTCGAGGAAGCGGCCGATGATCGACTTGACGCGGATATGCTCGGACATGCCGGGCACGCCGGGACGCAGGCAGCAGATGCCGCGGATGATCAAATCGATCTCGACCCCCGCGCCGCTCGCCTCGTACAATTTGTCGATGATCGCGGGATCGACGAGACTGTTCATCTTCGCCCATACCGCCCCGCTCTTGCCGGCGCGGGCATTGGCGATCTCGACATCGATGAGGTCGAGCAGCTTCTGGCGCAGGTCGCGCGGCGAGAGGCTGAGCTTGGTGATGTCGGTCGGCTCGACATAGCCGGTGACGTAGTTGAACATCTGCGCTGCATCGCGTCCCATCCGCGGATCGGCGGTGAAGAAGCTGAGATCGGTGTAGATTCGCGCGGTGACCGGGTGGTAATTGCCGGTGCCGAAGTGGCAATAGGTGCGGAACTGGCCGTTCTCGCGGCGGACCACCATCGACACCTTGGCGTGCGTCTTCCATTCGAGGAAGCCGTAGACGACCTGTACGCCGGCGCGTTCGAGCGCGCTCGCCCACAGGATGTTCTGTTCCTCGTCGAAGCGCGCACGCAGCTCGACCACCGCGGTGACCGATTTGCCCGCCTCGGCGGCGGCGATCAGCGCGTTGATGACCGCGGGCTGTTTGCCGGCGCGATACAGCGTCTGCTTGATCGCGATGACGTCGGGGTCGAGCGCAGCCTGTTTGAGGAAGGCGAGCACGACGTCGAACGTCTCATAGGGGTGATGGACGACGATGTCCTTCGCGCGGATCGCCGCGAAGCAATCGCCGCCGAATTCGCGGATGCGCTCGGGGAAGCGCGGCACGAACGGCAGGAACTTGAGGTCGGGCCGATCCTCGTCGATCACCGCGTCGAGATCGCCGATGCTGAGCAGATTGCCGCTTTCGGTGATCGTCGCGTCGGCGCCGCCCAATTCGTGGCGCAGCACCTTGGCGAGCGCGTCGGGCATCCCCGTCTCGAGCTCGAGCCGGATGACGCGACCGCGGCGGCGGCGCTTGATCGCATTGGCGAAGTAGCGGACGAGATCCTCCGCCTCCTCGTCGATCTCGATGTCGCTGTCGCGCAGCACGCGGAAGGCGGCGGCGCCGACCAAAGTATAGCCGGGGAACAGCACCGGCGCGAACCGCTTGAGCAGCGCCTCGATCGAGACGTAACGCGCGGGCTCGCCGGGCAGGCGGACGAAGCGCGGGGCGCTCGCCGGGATCATCACCAGTTCGCGCACCGGCTCGCCGTCCGAATCGCGGACGACGTCGAACATCACCGACAGTCCCTTGTTGGGGATGAAGGGGAAGGGATGGGCGGGATCGAGCGCCTGCGGCGTCAGGATCGGGAAGATCTGTTCGCGGAAATGCGCATCGAGCCATTCGGCGTCCTGCGCGTCGACCTCGTCGCGGCGCAGGACGTGCAGGCCCGCCTCGTCGAGCAGCGTGCGCAGGTCGCCCCACACCGCCTGCTGGCTGGCCATCAGCGCGTCCGCCTCGCGGGTGATCGCGGCAAGCTGCTGCCCCGGAGTCAGGCCGTCCGACGAGCGGCGATCGACGTCCTTCAATTGCTGCCCCTTCAGGCCGGCGACGCGGACCATGAAGAATTCGTCGAGATTGTTGCCCGAGATCGACAGGAAACGCAGCCGTTCCAGCAGCGGATGCGCCGGATTGCACGCCTCCTCCAGCACGCGCCGGTTGAAGGCGAGCCACGACAGCTCGCGGTTGAAATAGCGATCGTTCACTTCCGGAACAAACGGATCGTCATCGGGAGCGGCGAGGTGCGAGAGGTGGATTGGGCGTGTCATACTTCGGTCATAGGTAGCAACGGTTGCGGTTGCGTGACGATCCCCGCCGCGGTCAAAACAGTTCGCGCGAGCGGGATCGAGAGGCGGCGGCGGCTTTCCAGCACCTCCTGATCGAGCGCATCGACGACGCGCTGGACGATGATGTGGCTGCGTTCGATGCGCGTGCTGAGCCAGGTCACCAAATCGGGGCGCGCGTCGAGCCCGCGGCGGTGGAACAGATGCGCGAGCAATGCGGCGATCAGTTCATCGTCGGGCGCGCCGATCGCGGCGTGCGGGCTGGCGGCGAGCCGAGAACGCAGATCGGGCAATTTGACCGCCCAGCTGGGCGGCAGCGCGTCGGCGACGATCACCAGCGGCCGCCCCTCCGCCTGCGCCTGGTTCCAGGCGTGGAAGATCTGCGCCTCGGGCACCGCCTCGGCATCGTCGATGATCCGGCCCTGGCTCTTGGCGGCGAAGATGCGCGCGAGCAGGCTGCGGCCGGATTTGCGCGGGCCGGTCAGCACCGCCGCCATCACCGGCCAGCTCGCCCATTGCTCCAGCACCTGCGCGGCGCGGATATTGGACGGGGTGACGAGAAAGGCATCGTCCTTCGGGTCGGCCGGCCACCCGAGGGGCAGCGCCAATTGGTTGCTCATGCGTCAGCCGGTCGGATTGGCGGCGGCGGTGGCGGCCGGCGTCGGCGCGCCGCGACGGATGCGGAGCGTCTGGCCCGACCCGCTGACCTGATAGCCGCGCACCTCCAGCGCCGCACGCAGCGCGTCGGGATCGCCGTCATAGGTGACGCGCATCAGCGACAGGCCGCCGAGCGCGAGGCTGGTGGTGCTCGCCGCGCGGACGCCGGGGATGCTGCGGACCAGTCCCTCGGTATTGGCGACCGCGCTCGCGCCCGGCGTGTCGAACTGGAGGGTGAGCGCGATGCCGGCATTGGCGGCACCCGTGTCGCCGACGATCTCGGCGAGCGTCTCGCCGCTCGCCGCGTCGTCGATCGCGTCGGGATCGACCACCGGCTCGGGCGCCGGCGGCGGCGACAGCGTCGGATCGAGGCCGAGCGCGCCGCCACGCAGCGCCTGCTGGAACAACCCGTCCATCCGCGCGACGCCGGTGTCGAGCAGCCGCGGCAGGCCGGCGGCGCTGCCGACGCGCAGCGTGAAGCTGGCGAGCAGTTCGTTATCGGGACCGTGCCGCGCCTGGAACACGCCGATGATCGGGCCGCCGGGATAGCTGCGGTAGAGGCGGACCACGGGAATGAGGATATCGGCGGCGCCATATTGGTCGATCACCGTCCGCCACCAGCCGCGCCCCGGCCGGGCGATCTGCCCGGCGTTGAGCAGCAGCGAATCGGCGCCGTTGCCGGAGGGGCGGACGTAATCGACCGCGCTGTTGCCGGTGCGGAACCGTGCCCACGCCTCCTGCCAGTCGGTGCGTTGCTCGAACACCGTCTCGACCCCGCCCGACACCTGCAACGGCACGAGCAGCATCGGCCGCGAGCGATCCGAATAGGCGCTGATGCCGAGCACCGATGCGGCGCGGCTGCGGTTGAACAGCACGCCGAGCTTGGCGATGTAGCGGGTCGGGCCGATCTGTTCGTTCTCGACGACGATGCCGGAGACGAGCTGGTCGAGCGTGCCGTCCGACACGAGGCCGCCGTCGCCGCCGAGCCGCTTCGAAAGCTGTACCCAGGCCTTGCGCTGCGCCAGCCGCCAACCGCCGAGCCGCGCCGCCTGCGCGGTCTTGGCGGCAACGTCGACATCGACGCCGCCGACCTCGAAATCGCCCGAACTGTCGACCGGCGCGACGCCGCGCCCGCCCTCGATCTGCGCATATGCACCGGCAGCGAGCAGCAGGGCCGCACCGGCGAGCGAGGGAAACAAGGGGATGCGCATGTCGCGGGCCTTTTGGCGAAGCCGACGGGTGATGCCAAGCGGGATGTGACCGTTCGCCCCACGCCGCGGCGGCGGATTTCGGTTCGGCATTGCCAGCAACCATCGCAAATCGTAGCAGGCTGGCCGGATGAGCAACCCGCCCTCCCCGTCCGACCAGTCCTACACTTATGCCGATGCCGGCGTGTCGATCGCCGCGGGGAACGCGCTGGTCCGCGCGATCGGGCCGCTCGCCAAGGCGACGCGCCGGCCCGGCGCGGATGCCGAGCTGGGCGGCTTCGGCGGGATGTTCGATCTCAAGGCGGCGGGGTTCACCGATCCGCTGCTGGTCGCCGCCAACGACGGCGTCGGCACCAAGCTGAAGCTCGCGATCGAATGGGACCGGCATGAAGGCGTGGGCGTCGACCTCGTCGCGATGTGCGCCAACGACCTGATCGTCCAGGGCGCCGAGCCTTTGTTCTTCCTCGATTATTATGCCACCGCCAAGCTCGACAACGGCATCGCCGAGCGCGTCGTCGCGTCGATCGCCGAGGGCTGCCGACAGGCGGGCTGCGCGCTGATCGGCGGCGAGACCGCGGAGATGCCCGGCATGTACGCGCCCGGCGACTACGACCTCGCCGGCTTCTGCGTCGGCGCGGTCGAGCGCGATCGGGTGCTGACCGGGCGCGAGATCGCCGCGGGCGACGTGATCCTCGGCCTCGCCTCGTCGGGGGTGCATTCGAACGGCTTCTCGCTGGTCCGGCGGCTGGCGGCGGATCGCGGCTGGAAGCTGGATCGCCCGGCGCTGTTCGATTCGGACCGGCTGCTGATCGACATCCTGATGGCGCCGACGCGCATCTATGTCGCCAGCCTGCTGCCGCTGCTGCGCGAGGGGGCGATCAAGGGTCTGGCGCATATCACCGGCGGCGGCCTGCTCGAGAATATCCCGCGCGTGCTGCCCGAGGGGACGCATGCGGTGATCGATGCCGATGCGTGGGAGCAATCGCGGCTGATGGCGTTCCTGCAGGCGCAGGGCGCGATCGAGCCAGAGGAGATGGCGCGCACGTTCAACTGCGGCATCGGCATGGCGGTGGTCGTCGCGGCGGAGCGGGCCGAAGCGGTCGCGGCGGCGCTGACCGCGGCGGGCGAGACGGTGCACCGGATCGGCGCGGTCGAGGCGGGGACGCGCGGCTGCACCGTGCGCGGCGCAACCGAGACGTGGAGCGCGCGCAGCGACTGGACCGCGACGCACGACCATGGCTGACGGCGGGGACGGCAAGACGGTCGGCATCCTGATCTCGGGCCGCGGCTCGAACATGATGGCGCTGGTCGAGGCGGGGATTCCGGTCGCGCTGGTCGCGTCCGACAAGCCCGACGCGCCCGGCCTCGCCTGGGCGCGCGGACGCGGCATCGCCACCTTCGCCTTGGCCCCCAAGGGGATCGGCAGGGCCGCCTATGAGGCGCAGCTCGACGCGGCGCTGCGCGAGGCGGGGTGCGAGGTGATCGCGCTCGCCGGCTATATGCGGCTGCTGTCGGACACTTTCGTCGCGCGATGGCGCGACCGGATCGTCAACATCCACCCCTCGCTGCTGCCCAAATACAAGGGGCTCGACACCCATGCGCGGGCGATCGCCGCGGGCGACGGCGTCGCCGGCTGCTCGGTGCATATCGTCACCGAGGAGCTGGATGGCGGTGCGCTGCTGGGCCAGGCCGAGGTGCCGGTACTGGCCGGCGACACCCCCGATACGCTCGCCGCGCGGGTGCTCGCGGCGGAACATCGTCTCTATCCCCAGATCCTCAAGGAATTCGTGAAGCGATGACCGACGTCTCCCCTGTCCTGGCGCGGGTGCGCGCCGTCGCCCTGCTGCTGCCCGAAGTCGAAGAGCGCGCGCAGGACGGCAACAGCTTCTTCGTCGGCGATGCCGCCTTCGTACGGGTGCGCGACGGGACCGACGGTACGGCCGTCGTGCAGTTGCTCGACGACGAGGCGCAGTGGACCGACGTCGCGATCGACGAGGATACCGACTGGACGTTGGTCGAGGACAGGATCGCGCACAGCTGGGAGCTCGCCGCGCCGCGCGACCTGCTCGAAGCGGGCGGGCGATGAGCGAGACGCGCGACCAGGCGCAGACCCGTCGTCGCTGGGTCACTTTGGCCGAGGTCGTCGCGGTCGCCGGCGTCGTGATCGCGGCGCTGACGCTCTACAGCAATTGGCAGGACCGGCGGCAGGCGGCTGCCGACAAGGCGATCGAACAGGCGAGCGCGACGCGCGACAAGACGCGCTTCGTGCTGCGCGGCGCGCCCGACAAGGACAAGCGGACGATCGTGCTGGCGCGCGAGGAGACGCATCCGCTCGGCGACATCCGCGTCAGCTTCCCGACCGCGCTCGGCGTCTCGCCGCAGGATTCGGTGACGCAGACGATCCAGGCGGACTGGTTCGACAAGGCGCTGCGCCAGGCGACCGACGGCGGCGCGGACGACCTGACCGGGCGGCTGCCGGTGCTGATCCGCTACACCTATTTTACCGACGACCAGCCGACGACGCGGCAGGCGATCTACGACATCGTCTGGCACACCCGGCCGCAGCGCTTCCAGGGCCGCAAGGTCGAGATGCTCGACCTGCGGCTGCGCGAGGCGGGCGGCAACCAGAAGCGCGTCGATGCACTGTGGGCGAAGGATAAGCCGAAGGTCTAGGCGGGATCGTTATTCAGGGTTTTCGCGAGAAATCCTCCCCCGCCAGGGAGTGCCGGGTTGAACGGCCCCCGGCCGTTCAAGGTCATGCCGGGGGCATGACCGACCCGGCACTGTGGCGCGGCGAAGCCGTGACGGAGGGGGAGGTAAGCGACCACTCTTGTTGCGTGTCCTCCCCTCCGTCATGCCTCGGGCATGCCACCTCCCCCTTGCGGGGGAGGAATTCTAAGGCTGGCTATCGATCCGACCTAGCGCCCGACCAGCCAGCGGCCGAAGCGCGGTACGGCGCCGTGGCGGGTCATCCAGTAGCTATAGGCGCGGTAGACCGGATCCAGGCCGAGGTGGCGTTCCTCGGTGCGGGCGCGCCAATAATAGATGCCGGTGACCACGCCCATCAATGCGGTGGCGCGCACCGCGTCGATCAGGCTGCCGGTGGTGAGGATCGGCAGGGTCGACAGCCACCAGAACAGGTTCTTCGACAGATAGGCCGGATGGCGCGACCACGCGTAAGGCCCGTGCGTCAGGATGCCGCGATGGGTCAGGTTGGAGAAGCGCAGCCCGAACGCGACCGTCGCCCAGGCGTAAAGCGCGGTCAGCAGCACGAGGATCGCACCCCATATCGCCGATACGGTCGGATGGCCGGCGAACCAGAATGTCCAGTCCTGCGTCCCCGGATGATAGTCGAGCGGGCCGCCCGACTCCATCAGGATGAACGGCGGATAGCAGATCAGCGCGGCGGTCCATGCGGCGGCATAGGGGTTGGCGCTGCGGATGTGCGCGTCGAGCGGGCGCAGCGTCAGGACATAGCCGACGGTGGCGAAGCTGACGTCGATGACGAACATGAGCCCAATCAGCCATTGCACCAGCGCGACGGGATCGCGGAGGCTCGCCCGGTCGATGTGGATGAAGCCCGCCCAATTGCCGGGCAGCACCGCGAGCATGAAGGCGAGGAAGAACGCCTTGACCGCCCAGGCGCGGAGATGGCCGTAGATCGCCTCGGGCACGACGCCGGGCTGGCCGGTCAGCCACGCGCCGAGGTGCCAGGCGCCGTCACGCGGCTCGACGAGATATCGGTCGATCCAGAGCACATATGGCACGGCGAGGATCGCGACGATCGGCATGACCCAGCCGAAACACCACATGGCGAAGGCGAAATTGCCGTCCCAATAGAAGCGCCCGATGCCGTAGAGGAAGGCGATACCGCCCCAGGTGAGATACAGGCCGGCGAGCTTGGTCAGGCTGACGTCGCGGCGCTCCGCCAGCGGACGTGGATCGTGCCAGTCGATGCCGGTGCTGGCGCGACGATGCACCTTGTCGACCAGCAGCGACCAGCCGATCATGGGCAGCGCGCAGGCGACGAGTGCGACCAGCGCCGCATAGGGGCCATCCATGCCGATCGCCAGCGCCGCCGCCAGCCACGCGAACAGCCCGGCGATGCCGGCCAGCCCGACGCCATGACCGACGGCAGACGCGGGACGCTGGTCGGCCGATGCGGGGACCTGTTCGGGATCGTGCTCCATCCCGGCGACTTAGCGCGGCAACGGTAAGCAAGCCATGAACCACGACGGGACGCGATCTTGGGTCTTGACCCCGCATGCCGCGCGACGATAAGCCGCGGCTCGATCGACGCCCCCGGGCCGTCAGGTCGTGCGGGTATAGTACAATGGTAGTACAGCAGCCTTCCAAGCTGAATACACGGGTTCGATTCCCGTTACCCGCTCCACGCCCTTGAGCGCCGACGGCTGCGGCCGATCACCGGCCACAGCCGCCGTTACGATCAATGGTCGGCGGTGCCGGGTTCCGCCATCTTGCGATGCTGTTCGGCGAGCACCGCATTGGGCGTGACGTTGGCGACGGCCGACTGGATCTTGTTCTTCCAGCCGGACACGACCGCGGCCTTGCCTTCCATCAGCGCGTCCCAGCCGTCCGCGGCGACCTTGGCGGGGTCGTCCTTCTTGGGATCGCTGCCGACATCGGTGTCGAGCATGTCGCCGCGCGCGAAGAATTCGGTGTCGGTCGGTCCCGGCATCAGATTGGTGAGCGTGACGCCGTCGGCATCCTTGATCTCGTTCTGCAAGGCGGCGACGAAGCTGTCGAGGAACGCCTTGGTGCCGTTGTAGACCGCCTGGAACGCGCCGGGAATGTAACCCGCGATCGAACCGGTCACGAGCACCTTGCCGTCGTTGCGCGCGACCATGCCGCGCAGCACCTTCTGCAACAGATAGGCGGTGCCGGTGATGTTGGTGTCGACCACCGCGCGCCAATCCTCGACCGATTGGTCGAGAAAGGCATGGCCGAGACCGCGGCCGGCATTGGCGCAGAGCAGGTCGATCCGCCGCCCGCCTGCCGCTTCGAGCAGGCGATCGACGCCTTCGGGGGTCGACAGGTCCGCCTCGAGCGCCTGGACGTCATGCTCGTACTGGCGGAAGTCGGCCGCTGCCGCCTCGATCAGCGGCTCGTCGGCGACGACGAGGATGTCGTAACCGTTGCGCGCGGCGAGCGACGCCAGTTCGAAGCCGATGCCCGTCGAGGCACCGGTGATGATCGCGAATTTGTCAGCCATATGCGGTATCCTTGGATGGAAAGACGATCAGGCGACCATGCCGGGCTTCAGCACGATCTTGGTGGTTTCGTTCTGATGGTTCTTGAACAGGTCGTAGCCCTTGGGCGCGTCGGTCAGCGGCATGCGATGCGAGATCAGGAACTCGGTGTCGATCTTGTCTTCCATAATCGCGTTGAGCAGCGCCGGCATATAATGCTGGACGTGGGTCTGGCCGGTCTTGAGCGTCAGCCCCTTCTCCATGAACGCGCCGAGCGGGAATTTGTCGACGAAGCCGCCATAGACCGCCGGCATCGAGACGCGGCCACCCTTGCGACAGGCGATGATCGCCTGACGGATTGAATGCGGGCGATCGGTGCCGAGGAAGGTCGACGCCTTGATCTGGTCGATGATGTTGTCGACGAACATGCCGTGCGCTTCCAGCCCGACCGCGTCGATCACCGCATCGGGACCGATGCCGCCGGTCATCTCCATCAGCGCCTCGTAGGTGGCGCTTTCCTCGAAGTTGATCGTCTCGGCGCCGAAGCGCTTGGCGAGTTCGAGGCGGTGGGGGAAATGGTCGATCGCGATGACGCGCTCGGCACCCATCAGGAATGCCGATTGCACCGCGAACAGCCCGACCGGGCCGCAGCCCCAGACCGCCACCGTATCGCCCGGCTCGATCTGCGCATATTCGGCCGCCTGCCAGCCGGTCGGCAGGATGTCCGACAGGAAGAGCACCTTGTCGTCGGAGACGCCGTCGGGGATGACGATCGGGCCGACGTCGCTGAACGGCACGCGGACATATTCCGCCTGGCCGCCGGCATAGCCGCCGGTCATGTGGCTGTAGCCGAACAGGCCCGACATCTCGTGGCCGTACAGCTCCTGCGCGATGTCCTGATTGTCGGCGGGCAGACCGTTGGGGCAGGCCGAATATTGATGCTTGCCGCAATGGTAGCAGCTGCCGCAGGCGATGGTGAACGGCACCACGACGCGCTGCCCCTTCTTGAGCGTCGACTTGGCGCCCACCTCGACCACTTCGCCCATGAATTCGTGGCCGAGGATGTCGCCGGCCTGCATCGTCGGGATATAGCCGTCGTAGAGGTGGAGATCGGAACCGCAGATCGCGGTCGAGGTGACCTTGATGATGCAATCGCGATCGTTGACGATCTCGGGATCGTCGACCGTGTCGATGCGGACGTCGTGCTTACCGTGCCATGCGAGCGCTTTCACAGGCCCATCTCCTCGAACTGCTTGGGGTTCATCGCGGGCGTGGCGATCTCGCCGGTCTCCATGAGCTGCTTGAAGCGGCGCAGGTCGCGGCGGGCCTGGATCGCGGGCTCGCGCTGGAACATCTTGGCGATCAGCTTGCCGACGACGCCGCCGGGCGGGTCATAGGCGATCGTCGCGGTCACCACCGTGCCGCGCGGGCCGGCGTCGCGGAACTCGATGCGGCCCGAATTGGCGACGTCGGCGCCGGGTTCGGAGGTCCAGGCGATCAGCCGGTCCTGCTCTTCCTGCGTGATCCGCGCGTCCCACTCAACGGTAGCGCCGGCAGGCGCCTTGACCACCCAATGCGACAGCTTGGCGTCGACGACATCGATCGACACCACATTCTCCATGAAATGCGGCAGGTTGGTGAAATCGCGGAAAAAGTCGTAAAGTTCGCGCACGGGCCGGTTGATCGTCACCGATCGTCCGGCCACCGAACTGCCCTGCTCCTCGATCAGCGAGGCGGTGGTGGCGTCGGCAGCATCGCCGTGCTTGTAGGTCGTGGAGGGCGCGTCATCGCGTCGGTCGGTCATGCTGGTCTCCCTTCGCAAGACCGCTCCAACCCGTCGAGAGTCGCACCCGTTCCTATCGTTACGCGTGTGGATTCAAATAGATAAAGCTGATTTTACCACGCGATGCAGGACGTTTCCGATCGGCTGCGGCGCTGGGTGCAGGCCCTCCCCGCCGAAGCGGGGAGGTGGTGGACAGGGCTGGATTCGAACCAGCGTACGCTTGCACGGGCAGATTTACAGTCTGCTGCCTTTAACCACTCGGCCACCTGTCCAGATGGGCCGCTTCGCTGAAGCGAGGCGGCCTATTGGCGAAGCGAAACGCGGCTGTCAACGCGCCCGCGGCGGTTTTTCGCATCGCCCTCGCCGGCTTGCGCGAACTGCGACCGCCGCCTAGCACCGGCCGCAACGTTCGCCGGGGACCTTCATGCGCCACTTCCTGCTCGCCACCGCCGCCCTTTGCATCGCACTGCCCGCCGCGGCGCAGGACCGCGCCGGGCTTGCCGCGATTATCGATCAGGGCACCAACCACAGCCAGGTGGTGCAGACCGCGCAATATCTCACCGACGTGATCGGCCCGCGGCTCGCCAATTCGCCGGGCGCGCGCGCCGCCGAGGCCTGGACGCAGGGCAAGTTCCGCGAATGGGGGCTGCGCAACGTCCGCAAGGAAGGCTTTGCCTTCGGCCGCGGCTGGGGAATCGAGCGCGCCAGCGTGCGGATGGTGACGCCGCGCGCTGTCCAGCTCACCGCGATTCCCGTCGCCTGGACGCCGGGGACCAACGGCACGCTCACCGCGCCGGTGATCGTCGCGCCGATCGCGCGCGAACGCGACTTCGCGAAATATCGCGGTCAGCTCCGCGGCAAGATCGTGATGGTCACGCTGCCCCGCGCCGCCAAGGACCCGACCGAACCCGACTTCCGCCGCCTGACCGGCGACGACATCGCCAGGCTCGACCAGTTCCAGCAGCCCGATTACGACCCCGCCAGCATCAACCGCCGCGCCAAGCGGCTCGATTACACCAAGAAGCTCGACGCCTTCCTGAAGGCGGAGGGCGCGGTGGCGATGGCGACGATGTCGTATCGCGACGGCAAGCTGGTGCATGGCGAGGGCTATCTGTTCGGCACCGGCGATACCGCGACGCTGCCCGCGGTGCAGATCGCGCAGGAGGATTATCTGCGCCTCGCCCGGCTCGCCAAGATCGGCCCGGCGCCGACGCTGGAGATCACCAGCGACGTCCGCTTCGACGACAGCGACGCCAACGCCTATAACGTCATCGCCGAGATCCCCGGCACCGACGCCAAGGCTGGCTATGTCATGGCCGGCGCGCATCTCGACAGCTGGGTGGCGGGCGACGGCGCGGCGGACAATGGCGCCGGATCGGCCGAGGTGATGGAGGCGGCGCGCATCCTCGCCGCGAGCGGCGTGCGGCCGAAGCGCACGATCCGCTTCGTGCTGTGGGGTGCGGAGGAGGAAGGCCTGCTCGGCAGCCTCGCTTATACCAAGGCGCATCTCGCCCGCCGCGGCGCGCCGGCGGACCAGCCGGCTGGCGTCGATTATGGCTTTTCCGATCGCTGGCCGATCGTGCCGCTGCCCGGCCACGGCGAACTCGCCGCCTATTTCAACATCGACAACGGCTCAGGCAAGCTGCGCGGCCTGTATGCCGAGAACAATCCGGCGGTGGTGCCGATCTTCCGCGAATGGCTCGCGCCGCTCGCGTCGATGGGCGCGGCCAACGTCGTCGCGCGGCAGACCGGCGGCACCGATCACGTGCTGCTGCAGCAGGTGGGCATCCCCGGCTTCCAGTTCGTCCAGGACCCGCTCGATTACGGCAGCCGCGTCCACCATTCGTCGGTCGACACGTTCGACCATCTGAAGCCCGAGGATCTGCGGCAGGGATCGATCGTCCTCGCCTCGGTCCTGCTTTCCGCCGCCAACGCCGACAAGGCGCTGCCCCGGCCGCCGCTGCCGACGCAGCCGGTGGTCACCGACCCCTTTGCCTATAGCGATGCCAATGATGACTGATGCCATGACCTCAAATTCCGCGAGCGCGCGCTGATGGCGCGCCGTGGCCACCGCCCGTCGACGGGCACCGCCAACCGGCCCAAATTCTGGGGCCGGCATCCGGTGACGGCGGCGCTCGCCAACCCGAACCGCGTCGTGCGCAAATTGTGGGGGACGCGCGAGGCGCTCGCCTCGCTCGATATTCCGGCGTCGATGCCGGTGGTCTATGCCGATGTCGCCGATCTCGGCCGGCTGGTGCCCTCCGACGCGCCGCATCAGGGCCTCGTCGCCGAGGTCGAGCCGCTCGAGGACAATTGGCTCGCCGATCTGCTGATCGAGGGCAAGGACGACCAGAGACCGCTGGTGGTGCTAGATCAGGTCACCGATCCGCACAACGTCGGCGCGATCCTGCGCTCGGCGGCGGCGTTCGACGCACTCGGCATCGTCACGCAGGACCGCCATGCGCCGCCCGAGAGCGGCACGGTCGCGCGCGCGGCCTCGGGGGCGCTGGAGACGGTGCCATGGGTGCGGGTCGTCAACCTCGCACGCGCGCTGGAGGAGATCGCCGAGGCGGGGTTCTGGCGGATCGGGCTCACCGGCCATGCAGAACAGACGCTCGCCGAAGCTTTGGGGACGCAGCGCATCTGCATCGTACTCGGCGCCGAGGGCGAGGGCATGCGCCAGAATACCGAGGCGCATTGCGACGAACTCGCCAAGCTGCCGATCAGCGAGAAGGTGGAGAGCCTCAACGTGTCAAACGCCGCGGCGATCGCGCTGTACGCAGTGGCGGCGCGGTAGCGTCCTAATTCCTCCCCCGCCAGGGGGAGGTGGCAGGCCGAAGGCCTGACGGAGGGGGAGGATACTGCGAACTTGGTTGTTTGCGGCAACGCCCCCTCCACCACCGGCCTGCGGCCGGCGGTCCCCCTCCCCCGCTTCGCGAGGAAGGAATTTGGCTTAATCCTCCCCCGCGATCGTCACCTTCAGGCCATCGAGCGCCGGCGTCATCTGGATCTGGCACGACAGGCGCGAGGTCGCGTTACGCTCGTCGCTCGAATCGAGCAGGTCGTCCTCGTCCGGCCCCATCGCCGGCAGCTTGTCGGCAAACGCCGGATCGACGTGGACGTGGCAGGTGGCGCAGCTGCAGCAGCCGCCGCATAGCGCCAGCAATTCGTCGATGCCGGCGTCGCGGATGACCTCCATCACCGACAAACCGGCCTCGCCGTTGATTTCGCGTTCTTCCCCCTCACGCGTGACGACGATAAGCTTGGGCATGACAGTCTCCGATACAGTTGCCGACGGCCATGCCGCGCGTTGGGTCAAGGATCAAGCATGGGCCTGAGCGCCGAACAGATTCGCACGGCGATGGATGCACTTGCATTGACGGAGCCGGCCTTCGCCGCCGGCCTCGCCCGCGTCGGCTATCCGCCGCCGCGGTTGCGCGAGCGCGGCTATGCGACGCTGCTGCGCACGATCCTCGGCCAGCAGGTGAGCGTCGCGTCGGCCGCCGCGGTGTATCGCAAGCTCGAGACGTTGGTCGGCGATCCCGGCGATCCCCACACCATCCTCGCGGCGAGCGACGAGACGCTGCGCGCCGCCGGCCTGTCGCGGCAGAAAGCGAGCTATGCGCGCAGCCTCGCCGAGGAGGTGACCAGCGGGCGGCTCGATCTCGATCATCTGCCCGCGGACGACGAGGAGGCGATCGCGCAGCTCGTCCGGGTCAAGGGGATCGGCCGGTGGTCGGCGGAAATCTATCTGCTGTTCGCCGAGGGACGCGAGGATGTCTGGCCGGCGGGCGACCTTGCGGTGCAGATCGAGGTCGGGCGGCTGCTCGGCCATGACGAGCGGCCATCGGAGAAACTGACGCGCGCGCTCGCCGAGGCATGGCGGCCGCATCGCGGCGCGCTGGCTATCTTCACTTGGCACCATTATGGTGCGGGTCCTGATGTGGACGCGGCGCCGGTTTAGCGCGGGGGCGACGGTCGGGGCCTCAGCGAAAATCCTCCCCCGCCAGGGAGTGCCGGGTTGAACGGCCCCCGGCCGTTCAAGGTCATGCCGGGGGCATGACCGACCCGGCACTGTGGCGCGGCGAAGCCGTGACGGAGGGGGAGGACACGGAACAGACGTGTCGCTTACCTCCCCCTCCGTCATGCCTTCGGCATGCCACCTCCCCCTGGCGGGGGAGGACTTTTTTTCAAAGCCCCTGACGCCGCCCCGTCCTCACACATGGCGGGGGTGTGGACGGGCGCAAGTGTCTGATCCGCCGCCTCTCCCTCGTCCGATAGTTGCAGCCGATTGATCCAGCCGGCGCGCTCGCACCTTGCCCGCGCGCGCCGCTTCCGCCACACACCGGCGCCATGACGCCACCCGCCTCTGCCCCAGCCGTATCCCTCAGCGGCAGCCACCGCAGTATCGCGGTGCCGGTGGGCGGCGCGGGGTGGCGGCGGTTGGCGGCGTTCATGGGGCCGGGGTTCCTCGTCGCGGTCGGCTATATGGACCCGGGTAATTGGGCGACCGACATCGCCGGCGGATCCGCCTTCGGCTATACCTTGCTGTCGGTCATCCTGCTGTCGAACCTGATGGCGATCGTGTTGCAGGCGCTGTCGGCGCGGCTGGGCATCGCCGCCGGGCTCGACCTCGCGCAGGCGTGCCGGGCCTATTATTCGAAACCGGTGTCGATGTTGCTCTGGCTGCTCGCCGAGATCGCGATCATCGCCTGCGACCTCGCCGAGGTGCTGGGCACCGCGATCGCGCTGCAATTGCTGTTCGGCATCCCGCTGGTATGGGGCGTGATCGTCACCGCGCTCGACGTGTTCCTGATCCTCGCGCTGCAACGCTACGGCTTCCGCAAGATCGAGGCGTTCATCGTCGCGCTGCTGCTGATCATCGCCGGCTGCTTCGCGTTCGAGCTGTTCAGCGCGCGGCCCGACATGGGCGCGGTGCTGGCGGGCTTCGTGCCGTCGCCGGGGATCGTCACCGATCCCGCCAAACTCTATCTGGCGATCGGCATCCTCGGCGCGACGGTGATGCCGCACAATCTCTATCTCCATTCCTCGATCGTCCAGACCCGCGCGTTCGAACCGAGCGATGCCGGCAAGGCGGAGGCGGCGAAATGGGCGACGATCGACAGCACGGTCGCGCTCGGCCTCGCCTTCTTCATCAACGCCGCGATCCTGATCGTCGCCGCGGCGGTGTTCCATACCGCCGGCCGCACCGAGATCGCCGAGATCGACGAGGCCTATCGCCTGCTCGCGCCAATGATGGGCGTCGGCGCGGCGAGCATCGTATTCGGCGTCGCGTTGCTCGCCTCGGGACAGAATTCCACCGTCACCGGGACGCTCGCCGGGCAGATCGTGATGGAGGGGTTCCTCAACCTGCGGCTGCCGGTGTGGCTGCGGCGGATGGTGACGCGGCTGCTCGCGATCGTGCCGGCGGTGTTCGTCGTCGGCCTGTCGGGTGACGGCGGCGCGACCAAGCTGCTGGTGCTGAGCCAGGTGGTGCTGAGCCTGCAATTGCCGTTCGCGGTCGTGCCGCTGGTGCTGTTCACCGGCCAGTCGCGGGTGATGGGGCGGTTCGTCAGCCCGTGGTGGCTGCGCACGCTCGCCTGGGGCATCGCGGCGATCATCATCGGGCTCAACCTGACCTTGCTCGTCGGCATGCTCTGACGCCGGATCGGCCGTTTTCGCGGGTGACTTTCGCGGACCGGCATCGTCTACTGCCCCCTCCTCTTGCTTCGGACATGCCGTGACAGACAGCCAAGCCGCCGCACCGACCGACCCCCGCCCCGCGCTCGCCTCGGCGATCGTCGACACGCTCGTCCACCGGATCGGCAAGGACGCGCAGGCGGCACGGCCGCACGACTGGCTCGCCGCGACGATCCTGACCCTGCGCAACGAGATCATCGAACGCTGGATGGAATCGACCAAGGCGGCGCATGCCGCCGGAGCGAAGCGGGTCTATTACCTTAGCCTCGAATTCCTCATCGGCCGGCTGCTGCGCGACGCTTTGTCCAACCTGCGCCATAACGACGAGGTCGCCGACGCGCTCGCCAGCCTGGGCGTCGACCTCGCCGCGATCGAGGAGATCGAGCCCGATGCCGCGCTAGGGAATGGCGGGCTCGGGCGGCTGGCGGCGTGTTTCATGGAGAGCCTCGCCAGCCTCGACCTGCCCGCTTACGGTTATGGCATCCGCTATGTGAACGGCATGTTCCGCCAGCGGCTCGACGACGGCTGGCAGGTCGAGCTGCCGGAGAATTGGCTCGCCCACGGCAACCCCTGGGAGTTCGAGCGGCGCGAGAGCGCCTATTTCGTCGGCTTCGGCGGCGAGGTCACCGCGACCGCGGCGGGCCAGATCCACTGGTCGCCCGCCGAGGCGGTCGAGGCGGTCGCGGTCGACACGCCGATGGTCGGCTGGCGCGGCAAGCGCGTCAACACACTGCGATTGTGGAACGCCCGCGCCTTCGACCCGATCAAGCTCGACCGGTTCAACGCCGGCGATTTCGAGGGCGCGCTCGCCGGGCAGATGCGCGCCGAGACGCTGACCCGCGTGCTCTATCCCAACGACAGCACGCCGGCGGGGCAGGAATTGCGGTTGCGGCAGGAGTATTTCTTCTCCTCCGCATCGATCCAGGACATCGTCCGCCGGCACCTGCAATATTTCGGCGATATCCGCACTTTGTCCGACAAGGCGGCGATCCAGCTCAACGACACGCACCCGGCGGTCGCGGTCGCCGAACTGATGCGGTTGCTCACCGATTTCCACGAACTGTCGTTCGACGAGGCGTGGGACATCACCCGGGCGACCTTCGGCTATACCAACCACACGTTGCTGCCCGAGGCGCTGGAAAGCTGGCCGCTGCCGTTGTTCGAGCGGTTGCTGCCGCGGCACATGCAGATCGTCTATGCGATCAACGCCAGATTGCTGCGCGAGGCGAGCAAAGTCGATGGCATCGACGGCCGTGCGATCGCCGCGATCAGCCTGATCGACGAGGGCGGCGAGCGGCGCGTCAGGATGGCGAACCTCGCCTTCGCCGGCAGCCACAGCGTCAACGGCGTGGCGGCATTGCACACCGAATTGATGAAGAAGACGGTGTTCGCCGATCTTCACACACTCTATCCCGACCGCATCAACAACAAGACCAACGGCATCACCCCGCGCCGCTGGCTGCAGCAGTGCAACCCGGGCCTCACCGGCCTGCTGGTCGAGGCGATCGGCGAGGATTTCAAGGACGACGCCGCCAAGCTGACCGCGCTCGCGCCCTTCGCAAATGATTCATCGTTTCGGGAGCGTTTCGCCGCCGTTAAGCGTTCGAACAAGGTGACGCTCTCGACCTACATCAAGGACAGCATGGGGCTGGCGCTCGACCCGGATGCGATCTTCGATGTGCAGATCAAGCGCATCCACGAATACAAGCGCCAGTTGCTCGGGATCGTCGAGGCGGTGGCGCTGTACGACCAGATCCGCAGCCATCCCGAGCGCAATTGGGTGCCCCGCGTCAAGCTGTTCGCCGGCAAGGCGGCGTCGAGCTATCATACCGCCAAGCTCGTCATCAAACTGGCGAACGACGTCGCCAAGCGGATCAACGCCGACCCCGCGGTCGGCGACCTGCTGAAGGTGGCGTTCATCCCCAATTACAACGTGAGCCTCGCCGAGCGGATCATCCCCGCCGCCGATCTGTCCGAGCAGATCTCGACCGCGGGCATGGAGGCGTCGGGCACCGGCAACATGAAGTTCGCGCTCAACGGCGCGCTGACCATCGGCACGCTGGACGGCGCCAATATCGAGATCAAGGATCATGTCGGCGACGACAATATCTTCATCTTCGGCCTCACCGCCGACGAGGTCGCCGAGAAGCGCGCGAGCGGCTATCGCGGCCGCCAAGTGATCGAGGGGTCGCGCGAGCTGGCGCAGGCGGTCAACGCGATCGCGTCGGGCGTGTTCTCGCCCGACGATCCCGATCGCTACAAGGGGCTGATGGACGGTTTGTACGAGCATGACTGGTTCATGCTCGCCGCCGACTTCGACGCTTATGCCGCCGCGCAGCGACAGGTCGATACACGCTGGAGCGATGC
This sequence comes from Sphingomonas sp. CD22, assembly GCF_034556155.1. Classification (NCBI taxonomy): domain Bacteria; kingdom Pseudomonadati; phylum Pseudomonadota; class Alphaproteobacteria; order Sphingomonadales; family Sphingomonadaceae; genus Sphingomonas; species Sphingomonas sp. CD22. The sequence continues at coordinate 347,299 of NZ_JAYDYX010000004.1, forward strand.
CGATGCTTGGGGCCGGTCGGCGGTGCTCAACGTCGCCAACATGGGCTGGTTCTCGTCGGACCGGACGATCGGCGAATATGCCAAACAGATCTGGGGTGTGATGTGAAACCGCCGCGTGGCGCCATCGCCGCATTGCTGGAAGGGCGCCACGACGATCCGTTCTCGTTGCTCGGCACGTTCGCCGGGCCGGAAGGGACGTTCGCGCGCGCCTGGATCCCCGGCGCCGAGACCGCGGAAGCGCATGATCTCGCCGGGACGCCGCTGGGCGCGCTGACCCGGATCGAGGATGCCGGCCTGTTCGAAGGTCCGATCGCCGGTGCGCCGCAGCCGATCAGACACAAGGCACAGGGGTTCGGCGCGGAATGGTGGGTGACCGATCCCTATAGTTTCGGGCCGGTGCTCGGCCCGACCGACGATTATCTGATCGCCGAGGGCTCGCATTTCCGCCTCTACGACAAGATGGGCGCGCATCTGATCGAGCATCAGGGCGCGAGCGGCATGCATTTCGCGGTATGGGCCCCCAATGCGCGGCGCGTTTCGGTGGTCGGCGACTTCAACGACTGGAACGACACCCGCCACGTGATGCGCCGGCGCAGCGACATCGGCGTGTGGGAAATCTTCCTGCCCGACGTCGGGGCGGGTCGCAGCTACAAATTCGCGATCGTCGGACCCGACGGCACGCTCCAGCCGCTGAAGGCCGATCCCTTCGCCTTCGCCGCCGAACTGCGGCCGAAGACCGCATCGATCACCACCGCGCCGCCCGCACACGTCTGGGGCGACGACGCGCATCGCGAGACCTGGGCGAAGGTCGATCCGCGCCGGGTGCCGGTCAGCATCTACGAGGTCCATGCGGGAAGCTGGGACAAGGATGCGAACGGCTGGTATCTGTCGTGGGACGCGCTCGCCGACCGGCTGATCCCCTATGTCGTCGACCTCGGCTTCACCCACATCGAATTCATGCCGATCAGCGAGCATCCCTATGATCCGTCATGGGGCTATCAGACGACGGGGCTCTACGCGCCGTCGGCACGGTTCGGCGATGCGGACGGGTTCGCGCGCTTCGTCGACGGTGCGCATCGCGCCGGGATCGGCGTGCTGCTCGACTGGGTGCCGGCGCATTTCCCGGTCGACCCGCACGGCCTCACGCGCTTCGACGGCACCGCTTTGTACGAGCACGAAGACCCGCGGCTCGGCTTCCATCCCGACTGGAACACCGCGATCTACAATTTCGGGCGGCGCGAAGTGCGCTCGTTCCTCATCAACAACGCGCTGTTCTGGCCGGAACGCTATCATGTCGACGGCCTGCGCGTCGATGCGGTCGCCTCGATGCTCTACCGCGACTATAGCCGCGAGGCGGGCGAGTGGATCCCCAACGACGAGGGCGGCCGCGAGAATTGGGAGGCGGTGAGCTTCCTGCGCGAGATGAACCGCGCGGTCTACGGCAAGGAAGACGGCGTCTTCACCGTCGCCGAAGAATCGACGAGCTGGCCGGGCGTGTCGATGCCCGCGTTCGAGGAGGGGCCGCGCGAGGCGCTCGGCTTCGGCTTCAAGTGGAACATGGGCTGGATGCACGACACGCTCCAGTATTTCGCGCGCGAGCCGGTGCATCGCCGGCACCATCACGGCGAGATCACCTTCGGCTTCGTCTATGCCTTCGACGAGAATTTCGTGCTGCCGCTGAGCCACGACGAGGTCGTCCACGGCAAGGGATCGCTGCTGACCAAGATGGCGGGCGACGACTGGCAACAATTCGCCAATCTGCGCGCTTATTACGCGTTCATGTGGGGTTATCCGGGCAAGAAGCTGCTGTTCATGGGGCAGGAATTCGCACAGCGGCAGGAATGGAGCGAGGAGCGCGCGCTCGACTGGCATCTCGGCCAGTCCGCGGCGCATGGCGGCGTGCGCAGGCTGGTCCGCGATCTCAACCGCCTCTACCGCGATACCCCGGCGCTGCACGCGCGCGATTGCGAGCCGGAAGGGTTCGAATGGCTGATCGGCGACGATGCCGCAAATTCGGTGTTCGCCTGGCTGCGCAAGGCACCGGGCGAGCGACCGGTGGCGGTGATCGCCAACCTGACGCCGGTGGCGCGGGCGCCGTATCGCATCCCCCTGCCCCATGACGGACGCTGGCGGGAGATCATCAATTCCGACGCGCACGATTATTGGGGATCGGGCCTCGGCAATCTCGGCGGGGTCGAGGCCAAGGACGGCGCGGCCTGGGTGACGCTGCCGCCGCTGGCGACGGTCATGCTGCAATTCGACGGCTAAGCGCGCGACGCGCGCACCGATAACGACGATATTTGGAGGGAGCCGATGGTAGACAGACGAGGACAGCCGCTTTCGCGCGACGCGATGGCATACGTGCTGGCGGGCGGGCGCGGCAGCCGGTTGATGGAGCTGACCGACACGCGCGCCAAGCCCGCGGTGTATTTCGGCGGCAAGAGCCGGATCATTGACTTCGCGCTGTCGAATGCGATCAATTCGGGCATCCGCCGGATCGGCGTCGCGACGCAATACAAGGCGCATTCGTTGATCCGCCATCTCCAGCGCGGCTGGAACTTCCTGCGCCCGGAGCGCAACGAGAGCTTCGACATCCTGCCCGCCTCGCAGCGCGTGTCGGAGTTCCAATGGTATGAGGGTACCGCCGATGCGGTGTTCCAGAACATCGACATCATCGAGACGTATAACGTCGAGTATATGGTGATCCTGGCCGGGGATCACATCTACAAGATGGATTACGAGATCATGCTCCAGCAGCATTGCGACAGCGGTGCGGACGTGACCGTCGCCTGTATGGAGGTGCCGCGGATGGAGGCGGTGGCGTTCGGCGTGATGCACGTCGACGAGACCGACCGGATCATCGACTTCGTCGAGAAGCCCGCCGATCCCCCCGCGATCCCCGGCCAGCCCGATATCGCATTGGCCAGCCTCGGCATCTACGTCTTCCGCACCAAGTTCCTGATCGAGCAGCTCAAGCGCGACGCCGCGACCGAGGGTTCGGCACGCGACTTCGGCAAGGACATCATCCCCTATCTGGTCGAGCATGGCGTCGCGCAGGCGCATCGCTTCTCGAAGAGCTGCGTGCGGACCAGCGAGGAGCCGGCGGCCTATTGGCGCGACGTCGGCACGGTCGATGCCTATTGGGAGGCGAACATCGACCTCACCGATATCATCCCGCAGCTCGACGTCTACGATCACGAATGGCCTCTCTGGACCTATTCGGAGATCACCCCGCCGGCGAAGTTCGTCCATGACGAGGACGGGCGGCGCGGTTCGGCGGTGTCGAGCCTCGTGTCCGGCAATTGCATCGTCTCTGGCTCGGCGATCCACCGCAGCCTGTTGTCGACGGGCGTGCGGGCGCACAGCTTCTCGTCGCTCGATGAAGCGGTGGTCCTCCCCTATTGCCATATCGGCCGCAACGCGCGGTTGAGCCGCGTGGTGATCGACCGCGGCGTCGTCATCCCCGACGGGCTGGTCGTCGGCGAGGACCCCGAGCTGGATACGCGCCGGTTCCGGCGGACCGACAAGGGCATCTGCCTGATCACCCAGCCGATGATCGACCGCCTCGATCTGTGAGCCTGTCCGTCCTCTCGGTCGCCTCGGAGGCGTTTCCGCTGGTCAAGACCGGCGGGCTCGCCGACGTGGTGGGCGCGCTGCCCGATGCGCTGGCGCCGCATGGCGTCGCGACGACGACGATGATCCCGGGCTATCCGGCGGTCGGCAAGGCGGTGAAGGGGGCGAAGGTCGTGCGGCGCTGGCGCGACCTGCTCGGCGTCGAGGCGCGGCTGCTCAGCGCGCGGATCGGCGAGCATCCGTTGCTGGTGCTCGACGCGCCGGCGCTGTTCGCGCGTCCGGGCGGGCTCTACGACAAGCCCGACGACTGGCACCGCTTCGCGGCGCTGGCGCGGGCGGCGGCGGAGGTGGCGCAGGGCTATGACGTGCTCCACGCGCACGACTGGCAGGCGGCGCTGGCACCGGCCTATCTGCGCTACCGGCGCACCGCACAAAGCCGTACCGCCAGCGTGATGACGGTCCACAACATCGCCTTCCAGGGCCAGTTCGGGGCGGAGGTGTTCGCCGGACTGGATTTGCCGGACGAAGCCTATGCGATCGACGGCGTCGAATATTACGGTGGTGTCGGCTTCCTGAAGGCAGGGCTGGAGGCGGCCGATGCGATCACCACGGTCAGCCCGACCTATGCCGCGGAGGTCCGCGAGCCGCGGTTCGGCATGGGGCTGGAAGGGCTGATCGAGACGCGGCGCGACCGCGTGCACGGCATCGTCAACGGCATCGATCCCGCCGTGTGGAACCCCGAGACGGACACCGCCCTGCCGAGCCGCTTCACCGCGCGGGCGCTCGGCCGGCGCAAGGCGAACAAGCGCGCGGTCGAAAAGGTGTTCGGGCTCGACAAGGGCGACGGCCCGCTGTTCACCGTCATCAGCCGGCTGACGTGGCAGAAGGGCATGGACGTGCTCGTCACCTGCCTCGACGAACTGGTCGCCGGCGGCGCGCGGCTGGCACTGCTCGGCTCGGGCGATGCGCATCTGGAGGCGGCGCTGCTCGCCGCGGCGGCGCGCTATCCGGGGCGGATCGCGGTGACGATCGGCTATGACGAGCCGCTGTCGCACCTGTTGCAGGGCGGCGCGGACGCGATCCTGATCCCGTCGCGCTTCGAGCCGTGCGGGCTGACGCAGCTCTACGGCCTCGCCTACGGCTGCGTGCCCGTCGTCGCGCGCACCGGCGGGCTCGCCGACACGGTGATCGACGCCAACGAGGCGGCGCTCGCCGCCGGCGTCGCCACCGGCTTCCAGCACGGCGAGGCGAGCCATCATTCGCTCGGCCACGCGATCCGCCGCGCCATTGCCGCTTACGCGCGCCCCGATCTATGGTGCGCGATCCAGCGCAACGGGATGCGCGCCGATTTCTCCTGGTCGGAAAGCGGCCGCCGCTATGCCGACCTCTACAAGAGCCTGACAGGAACCGCATGATCCGTACCGTCGCCAGCCAAGCCTATTCCGACCAGAAGCCCGGCACGTCCGGTTTGCGCAAGAAGGTCACCGTCTTTCAGCAGCCCGATTATGCCGAGAACTTCGTCCAGGCGGTGTTCGACGTGATCGACGGCAAGGACGGCGCGACTTTGGTGATCGGCGGCGACGGCCGCTTCCTCAACCGCGAGGTGATCCAGAAGGCGATCCGCATCGCCGCGGCGAACGGCTTCGGCCGCGTCGTCGTCGGGCGCGGCGGGCTGCTGTCGACCCCGGCGGCGAGCAACATGATCCGCATCCGCAAGGCGCTGGGCGGGCTGGTGCTGTCGGCGAGCCACAATCCCGGTGGGCCGACCGAGGATTTCGGGATCAAATACAATATTGCCAACGGCGGCCCGGCGCCCGAGCAGGTCACCGAGGCGCTGTACGAGCGGACGAAGACGATCGATCGCTGGCTGACGGTCGATGCCGCGGACGTCGATCTCGACACGCTCGGCGAGGTGACGGTCGGCGACATGACGGTCGAGGTGGTCGACCCGGTCGCGGATTATGCCGCGCTGATGGAGCAACTGTTCGACTTCGACGCGATCCGCGCCGCCAAGCTGACGATGGCGTTCGATGCGATGAGCGCGATCACCGGGCCCTATGCGACCGAGATCCTGGAGAAGCGGCTCGGCTTCGCGGCGGGCACGGTGCGCAACGGCGAGCCGCTGGAGGATTTCGGCGGGCATCACCCCGACCCCAATCTCGTCCACGCGCACGAATTGTACGAGACGATGATGGCGGCGGATGCGCCGGATTTCGGCGCGGCGTCGGACGGCGACGGCGACCGCAACCTCATCATCGGGCGGGCCCGGTTCGTGACGCCGTCGGACAGTCTCGCGATGCTGGCGGCCAACGCGCATCTCGCGCCAGGCTACAAGGCCGGCCTCAAGGGGATCGCGCGATCGATGCCGACCAGCGCCGCGGCGGATCGCGTCGCGGAGAAGCTGGGCCTGCCGATCTTCGAAACGCCGACGGGGTGGAAATTCTTCGGCAATCTGCTCGACGCCGGCATGGCGACGATCTGCGGCGAGGAAAGCGCCGGCACCGGATCGGATCACGTCCGCGAGAAGGACGGGCTGTGGGCGGTGCTGCTGTGGCTCAACATCCTCAGCGTTCGGGGCGAGTCGGTCGACGCGATCGCACGCGATCACTGGGCGACCTATGGCCGCAACTATTACGCCCGCCACGATTACGAGGGCGTCGAGAGCGCGCGCGCCGATGCGCTGATGGCCGAGTTGCGCGGCAAGCTCGGCACGCTGACGGGGACGGAGGTCGCCGGGCTGAGAATCGCGGCGGCGGACGATTTCGCCTATACCGATCCGACCGACGGCTCGGTGAGCCGCAACCAGGGCGTGCGCATCCTGTTCGAGGGCGGCAGCCGCGTGGTGTTCCGCCTGTCGGGCACCGGCACCAGCGGCGCGACGTTGCGGGTGTATCTGGAACGCTACGAGCCGGCGGGCGGCGATCTCGATCGCGAGACCGGCGAGATGCTGGCGGATATCGTCGCGGCGGCGGATGCGATCGCCGGCATCGTGCAGCACACCGGACGGACCGAGCCGGACGTCATCACGTGAGCGACGCGCCCGCGCTGGGCGCGATCTTGTACGATGGCGGAGTCCGGTTCGCGGTGCGCTCGGCGACGGCGGTGACGCTGTGCCTGTGGGACGGCGCGGTCGAGCGGCGGGTGGCGATGGCCGGTGCGGGTGGCATCTGGTCGGTGGACGTGCCGGGGATCGAGGCCGGCCAGCGCTACGGGTTCCGGGCGGCGGCCGATCCCGCCAAGCTGCTGGTCGATCCCTATGCCGTCGAGCTGGACCGGGCGTTCGTTTATGACCCGCGGCTCGGTCAGCCGGGAGTCGAGACGGGCGTGCTGGTGCCTTGGGGCGTGGTGGTCTCGTCCGATTCCGCGCGCCGGACCCCGGCGGAGGCCGGGGTCCAGTTGGGCGACGGCAGCGACTTGCCCCCGAGGCCTTCCCAACCGGGCCCCGGCCTCCGCCGGGGTTTCGAAGGGAATGAGGCCGGCGCCCTCTCCCCACCGCTCTTCACGCCCGGCGGGCTGATCTACGAACTCAACGTCCGCGGGTTCACGATGCTGCATCCGGATGTGTCGGAGGCGCAGCGGGGGACGATCGCGGCGCTCGCGCATCCCGCGGTAATCGCGCATCTGCAACGGTTGCGGGTGAGCGCGATTGAGCTGATGCCGATCGTCGCGTGGATCGATGAGCGGCATCTCCCGCCGCTCGGGCTGCGCAACGCCTGGGGCTATAATCCGGTGGTGCCGATGGCGATCGATCCGCGGCTGGCGCCGGGCGGGATCGCCGAGCTGCGCGAGACCGTCGCGGCGCTGCGTGCGGCGGGGATCGGCGTGATCCTCGACCTCGTCTTCAATCACACCGGCGAGAGCGATGTCTACGGGCCGACCCTGTCGCTGCGCGGTTTGGACGAGCGGCTGTATCATGCGCATGCCGACGACGGCACGCTGATCAACGACACCGGCACCGGCAACACGCTCGATTGCTCGCGACCCGAAGTGCGCGCGCTGATCCTCGCCAGCCTGCGGCATTTCGCGCGGCTCGGGGTCGACGGCTTCCGGTTCGATCTGGCGCCGGTGCTGGCGCGCGGGCCGGGGTTCGATCCGCACGCGCCGATCTTCGCCGAGATCGCCGCCGACCCCTTGCTCGCGAGCCGCATCATGATCGCCGAGCCGTGGGACATCGGGCCGGACGGGTATCAGCTCGGGCGTTTTCCGGCGCACTGGCTCGAATGGAACGACCGCTATCGCGACGATGTCCGGCGCTTCTGGAAAGGCGACGGCGATGCGGGCGCGCTGGCGACGCGGCTCGCCGGATCGGACGACGTGTTCGGCGGCGGCGACACGCGCAGCGTCAATTTCATCGCGGCGCACGACGGCTTCACGCTCGCCGATACCGTCGCCTATGCCGAGCGGCACAATCACGCCAACGGCGAGGACAATCGCGACGGCCACGGCGACAACCATAGCTGGAACAACGGCGTCGAAGGGCCGAGCGACGATCCCGCCGTCGTCGCCCGTCGCGATGCCGACCGGCGCGCCTTGCTGGCGACGCTGTTCGCGTCGCGCGGCACGATCCTGCTGACCGCGGGCGATGAATTCGGGCGGACGCAGGGGGGCAACAACAACGCTTATGCGCAGGACAATGCGATCGGCTGGGTGGATTGGGCCGGGCGCGATCGGGCGCTGGAGGATTTCGCCTGCGCGCTGGCGGCATTCCGCGCGGCGGCGGGTCTGGATCGCGTCGCGCCCTATGACGTGCCCGACTGGCGGCGGCTGGACGGTGCACCGATGCGGCAGGATGATTGGGCCGGCGCCGACGGCTTCGCGCTGCGCTTGCCCGACGGCGAGCGGCGCGTCACATTGCGGGTCGATCGCCGGGCGCGGCGCGTGACGCTGGGCCATGGCACGCTGTTGGAGAGTCGCGCATGATCCGTCCCTTGATGCTGTCGCTCGCCGGGCTGCTCGTCGCCGCCGCACCGCTGTCGCCGGCGCAGCGCTTCGGTCCGCTGTTCCGCGACGTGCAGATGCGGCAGGTCTTTCCGGATTCGAAGACCTTCGCCGATGCCGAGCCGCGGCGGGGCGATGCTGCGATCCTCGCCGATTATCGTCGCTGCGACTGCAAGGACGATGCCGCGCTGAAGGCGTTCGTGCTCGCCAATTTCACCTTGCCGGTGACGCCGGCGGCGCCGCCGCCGTCGCGCAAGCTGGGGCTCGCCGAGCATATCGACGTGCTGTGGCCGCAACTGACGCGGACGCTGCCGACCGTGCCGGCGGGATCGTCGGCGCTGCCGCTGCCCAAGCGCTTCGTGGTGCCGGGCGGGCGATTCCGCGAGATGTATTATTGGGATAGCTGGTTCACGATGCTCGGACTGCAAGTGTCCGGGCGGCAGGATCTGGTCGAGGACATGGTCGCCGACTTCGGCAGCCTGATCGATCGCTACGGGCGCATCCCCAACGGCACGCGCAGCTATTATCTCAGCCGCTCGCAACCGCCGTTCTTCTACCTGATCGCCGGCCTGTCGAAGGACACGGCGACGCTGGCGCAGCGCACGGCATGGATGCGCGCCGAGCATGATTTCTGGATGGCGGGGGCCGCCGGGCTGCGGCCGGGCGGCGAGAACGCGCGCGTGGTGCGGCTGACGGACGGGTCGCTGCTCAACCGCTATTGGGACGATCGCGACGATCCCCGCGACGAGAGCTATCGCGAGGATGCGTCGCTGGTCGCGGCGACGCCGGGGCGCGATGCGAAGGCGATGTACCGCGACCTGCGCGCCGGCGCGGAGAGCGGCTGGGACTTCAGCTCGCGTTGGCTCGGCGACGGGCGGACGCTGGCGACGATCCGGACGACGCGGATCGTGCCGGTCGATCTCAACAGCCTGATGTACGGGATGGAGCGCAGCATCGCCGACAATTGCCGCCTGCTCAAGGATGCCGGCTGCGCCGCTACGTATGCGGCGGCGGCGGATGCGCGGGAGAAGGCGATCGCGGCGCATCTGTGGAACGCCGCGGGCTATTACGCCGATTACGACCTCGACGCGCGCCGCGTCGCCGACGGGCGGACCGCGGCGATGGCTTACCCCCTGTTCGTCGGCCTCGCTTCGGCGGAGCGGGCGAAGGCGACCGCGCAGGCGCTCGCGCCGCTGGTCGGCGAAGGCGGGCTCGGAACGACCGCGGTCAAGACCGGGCAGCAATGGGACGAGCCCAACGGCTGGGCGCCACTGCAATGGATCGCGATCCAGGGGCTGCGCCGCTATCGCGAGGATGTGCTGGCGAAGCGGATCGCGACCAACTGGCTGGCGACGGTCAGCCGCGAATATGCGGCGAGCGGCAAGCTGCTCGAAAAGTACAATGTCGTCGAGCGGCTGCCGGGTGGCGGCGGCGAATATCCGCTGCAGGACGGCTTCGGCTGGACCAACGGCGTGACGCGCGCGCTGCTCGCGGCGGGGGATGCCCCGCCGCGCTAGGCGCTACATCGGCGGCATGTCCGCCGGCATCAGATTGTGGTCGAGGTGCGCCATGATCCAGATCGAGCCGATCAGCACCAGCCCGACGATCAGCACGCCGAACGCCAGAGCGAGGACGTTGTTGGTATTGTCCGGCCCGCTGGTGACGTGGAGGAAGAAGACGAGGTGGACGCCCATCTGCGCGATCGCCAGCGCGATCAATGCCACCGGAATGCCGGGACCGTAGATCACCCCGCTGTGCACCGCCGCGAACGAAGCGATGCTGAGCACCGCCGCCAGCACGAAGCCGGCGACATAGGTCATCACCTTGGCGCGGATGTCGCCCGTTTCGCTGCTGCCCTCACCGGGCGCGCGATCGTCGTCCAGGTCGCTCCTGTCGCTCCGGTCGCTCATCGCGCCACTCCCAGCAGATAGACGGTGGTGAACAGCGCCACCCAGATGATGTCGAGCGCGTGCCAGAACAGGCTGAAACAGGCGATCCGGCGGACGATCTCGTCGCGGAAGCCCTTGGCCTGCACCTGCGCCATCATCGTCGTCAGCCAGACGAGGCCGAGCGTGACGTGCAGGCCGTGGCAGCCGACGAGCGCGAAGAAGGCGGACAGGAAGGCGCTGCGCTGCGGCCCGTTGCCCTCGCCGATGAGATGCAGGAACTCATAGGCTTCGAGGCCGAGGAAGCCGGCGCCGAGCAGTGCGGTCGCCGCCATCGCGATCTGGAACCAGGCGCGGTTCTTCGCTTCCACCGCGATCCCCGCCATGCCGCAGGCGAAGCTGGAGGCGAGCAGCAAGGCCGTCTCGGCGCCGACCAGCGGCAGCTCGACGATGTCGCGCGCCGCGGGGCCGCCGGCCGTCGCCTTAGCCAGCACCGCATAAGCGGCGAAGAAGCCGGCGAACATGATGAAATCGGTGAGCAGGAAGATCCAAAAGCCGTAGGCGACGACGATCCGCTTGGGCGCGGGACCGCGTTCGCTGGGCGCCGTCTCACCTCGGCCGAGCTTGTGCGGATCGCCGCTCATGCCGGCTGGTCCGCGGGGATGTCGAGCAACTCCGCCTTGGCGGCGCGGCGATCGCGGTCGAGCCGTTCGGCCTCCGCGGCGCTGATCTCGGTCTCGTTCTCGTCGCGCCACGCGAAGACGACGAAGGTCGCCCAGGCACCGAGGAAGCCCAGTCCGAACAGCCACCAGATATGCCAGACCGCGGCAAAGCCGAGCGCGGTGGTGAAGAAGGCGGTGACGACGCCGGTCGGCGAGTTGCGCGGCATGTGGAACGCCTCATAGTTCGGCCGCTCCGACAGTTCGCGGTTCTCGCGCGCGGTCGACTTGATGCCCCAATAGGCTTCCTCGCCCTTCACGTCGGGCAGGACCGCGAAATTGAACGGCGGCGGCGGCGAGGTGGTGATCCATTCCAGGCTGCGGCCGTCCCACGGATCGCCGCTGGTGTCGGCGAGGTCCTTGCGGTTGCGGATCGAGACGTAGAGCTGGATCACCTGGCACGCCATGCCGCCGGCGATCATCAGCGCACCGAAGGCGGCGGCGATCAGCCACGGCTGCCAGCCCGGCACGTCGTAATGCTGCATCCGCCGCGTCATCCCCATCAGCCCGAGCACGTAGAGCGGCATGAAGGCGACGTAGAAGCCGATCACCCACAACCAGAAGGCGCGCTTGCCCCAGCGTTCGTCGAGCGTGAAGCCGAAGGCCTTGGGAAACCAGTAATTGTAGCCGGCAAAGGCGCCGAACAGCACGCCGCCGATGATGACGTTGTGGAAATGCGCGACGAGGAACAAGGAATTGTGCAGCACGAAATCGGCGGGCGGTACCGCCAGCAGCACGCCGGTCATGCCGCCGATCACGAAGGTGATCATGAACGCCACCGCCCACATCATCGGCACGTGGAAACGGATGCGGCCGCCGTACATCGTGAACAGCCAGTTGAAGACCTTCACCCCGGTCGGCACCGCGATGATCATCGTCGTCACGCCGAAGAAGCCGTTGACGTCGGCGCCCGCACCCATCGTGAAGAAGTGATGCAGCCAGACGATGAACGACAGGATGCAGATCACCATCGTCGCGACGACCATCGACCGATAACCGAACAGCGGCTTGCCCGAAAAGGTCGAAACGACCTCGCTAAAAACGCCGAACGCCGGCAAGATCAGGATATAGACCTCGGGATGGCCCCAAGCCCAGATGAGGTTGACGAACATCATCTGGTTGCCGCCGGCATCGTTGGTGAAGAAGTGGAAGCCGAGATAGCGGTCGAGCAGCAGCATCGCGAGCGTCGCGGTAAGGATCGGGAAGGCGGCGACGATCAGCAGGTTGGAGGCGAGGCTCGTCCAGCAGAACATCGGCATGCGGGTATAGCCCATGCCGGGGGCGCGCATCTTGAGAATCGTCGTGACGAGGTTGACCCCCGACAGCAAGGTGCCGACGCCCGAAATCTGTAGCGCCCACAGATAGTAATCGACGCCGACGCCGGGCGAGAAGCGCAGCTCCGACAGCGGCGGATAGGCGAGCCAGCCGGTCTTGGCGAACTCGCCGATGACGAGGCTGAGATTGATCAGCAGCGCGCCGCTCGCGGTGAGCCAGAAGCTGACGTTGTTGAGCGTCGGAAAGGCGACGTCGCGCACGCCGAGTTGCAACGGCACGACGAAGTTCATCAGCCCGATGACGAACGGCATCGCCACGAAGAAGATCATGATCGTGCCGTGCGCGGAGAAGATCTGGTCGTAATGTTCCGGCGGCAGATAACCGGGATTGCCGTAGGCGATCGCCTGCTGGCTGCGCATCATCGCCGCATCGACGAAGCCGCGCATCAGCATCAGCAGCGCGAAGATGCAATACATGACGCCGATCCGCTTGTGATCGACCGAGGTGATCCACTCGTTCCAGATATAGGGGACGTGGCCGGCGCGCCATGTCCAGACCAGCACCGCGAGGATGCCGCTGCCGACGATTGCCGCGGCGATCAGCGGGATCGGCTGGTCCCAGGGGATCGAATGCCAATTGAGCTTGCCGAACATGCTCAATTCTCCCGCCCGCCGTTATCGACTTCATGCACCGGCGCGCCCGCTTCCCGCACGGCGGCGGCGAAGAAGCCGGCCGGGACGCTGCCATAAGCGAACGGCTTCACATTGCCCCGCTGACGCGCGAGCGCGTGATAGCTGTCGCCGTTTAGTGCAGGCCCCCGCCCCTTCGTCCCTGCCGCCCAGGCTGCGAATTGCTGCGGCGGTACGGCGTCGACGACGAAGTCCATGTCTGAAAACCCCTCGCCGCTATAATGCGCGGACAGGCCGGGGAATTGGCCGGGCTTGTCCGCCATCAGGTTCAGCTTCGCCTCCATGCCCGACATCGCGTAGATCTGGCTGCCCAGCCGCGGCACGAAGAAGCTGTTCATCACGGTCGCGGAGGTGATGCGGAAGTCGATCGGCGTGCCGGCGGGGACGATGACGCGGTTGACGGTGGCGATACCCTGTTCGGGATAGACGAACAGCCATTTCCAATCGAGCGCGACGACCTGGATGACGATCGGCTTCTGCTTCGATGCGAGCGGGCGGCGTGGGTCGAGTTCGTGTGCGGCGATCCAGCCCATCCCGCCGAGGAAGATGATGACGAGCAACGGCACCGACCAGACCAGCAGTTCGAGCTTGCCGGAATAGGCGAAATCGGGGCGGCGTTTGGCGCGGGCATTGCCGGCGCGGAACCACCAGGCGAAGGCGATCGTCGCGACGATCACCGGGACGACGATACCGAGCATCACCGCGAGCGAATTGATCAGCAGCGTCTTCTCGCCCGCGGCCACCGGGCCGGCGGGATCGAGCAGCGCGGGCGCGCAACCGCTCAGCCCGAGCGCAGTCGTGGCGATGGCGATCGGTTTCAACATGCGGTCGACGGCAAGCAGATCATCGGGTCCCTTCACGGAGCCGTTTTGACGGTTCTCCCTAACGGGGCCAACGGATGGGGGTGCGGGTGGTTTCGTCGGGTGACGAACTATTGCCGGCGGCGGATGTGTGGAAGATTTCTGCGCCCCGCCCACGGTACTCCTGCGAAAGCAGGAGCACAGTGCTGGTTTACCGGAGAGGCAGACGTTCGCCGACGGGCGAGCCAATGCGGGGTGACGGAGTGGTTGAAGGCGCGCGTGCGCGCTGTCACGCCTACAGCATCGACGGAGCCGCAGCCTTCTTCTCGCGCCGCCACGCCAGCGACTGGCGGTTCAATGCGGCGAGGTCGACCGTTCCGTCGACCGCCCCCTGCCCGAACGACACCGCCCGCTCCAGCAGGTCCATCGCGATGAACCGATATGCCGGGCGCGCGCGGACGGCGTCATACCACACCCCGCCGACCGCGGCGTCGAGCAGGATGCGCTGAAAACAATGATCGGCGCGCACCGGCCACGAACGAAGACCCGCGAGACCGGGCAGGGTCTCGCGGGTCAGCGTCAGCCATGCGGCTTCCAGCGCGGCGCGGTGGGTATCCGCGCCCGCCATCGATCAGATGTGGATCGGCTTGCCGGTCACCGCCATCGCCGCTTCCTTCATCGCCTCGGAATGCGTCGGGTGGGCGTGGCAGGTGTAGGCAATATCCTCCGACGTCGCGCCGAACTCCATCGCCTGCGCGGCCTGCGCGATCATCGTGCCGGCGACGCTGGCGATCGCCCAGACGCCGACGACGCGATCGGTCTTGGCGTCGGCGATGATCTTCACGAAGCCGTCGGGCTCGTGGTTGGTCTTGGCGCGGCTGTTGGCCATCATCGGGAACTTGCCGACCTTGATCTCGCCCTTCGCCTTGGCGGCTTCCTCGGTGAGGCCGACACCGGCGAATTCGGGCAGCGTGTAGACGACGCTCGGGATGATGTCGTGGTTCACGATGCCGGTCAGGCCGGCGATGTTCTCGGCGACCGCGATCCCTTCGTCCTCGGCCTTGTGTGCGAGCATCAGGCCCGGCGCGACGTCGCCTATCGCCCAGATGCCGGGCACGCTGGTGGCGAAATCATGGTCGATCTCGACCTGGCCACGCGCGTTGACCGACAGGCCGGCGGCTTCGAGGTTGAGGCCGTCGGTATTCGGCTTGCGACCGATCGCGAGCAGCACCACGTCGGCCTCGATCGTCTGCGCCTCGCCACCGGCGGCGGGCTCGACGGTCAGCGTCGCGGCATCGCCGTTGACCGCGACGCCGGTGACCTTGGTCGACAGCTTGAACTCGAAACCCTGCTTCTTGAAGATCTTCTGCGCTTCCTTGCGGACGTCGCCGTCGAAGCCGGGCAGGATCTGGTCGAGATATTCGACGACGGTGACCTTCGCACCGAGCCGGCGCCAGACGCTGCCGAGCTCGAGGCCGATGACGCCGCCACCGATGACGACGAGATGCTGCGGCACCTTGGCGAGTTCCAGCGCGCCGGTGCTGTCGACGATCACCGTCTGGTCGACGGTGACGCCGGGCAGCGGCGTGACAGACGAGCCGGTGGCGATGACGATGTTCTTGGCGCGGACGGCCTTGCCGTCGATCTCGACGCTGTCCTTGCCGGTGAAGCTGGCGCGGCCCTTGAGCCATTCGACCTTGTTCTTCTTGAACAGATATTCGATGCCGCCGGTGAGCTGGTTGACCGCATCGCGGCGCTGGCCGTGCATCGTGTCGAGATCGAGCTCGGCGGTGACCTTGATGCCCATCTTGGCCATCGTGCCGTTCGAGGCGGCATCGAAGAATTCGGACGCGTGCAGCATCGCCTTCGACGGAATGCAGCCGACGTTGAGGCAGGTGCCGCCGAGCGTCTCGCGGCTCTCGGCGCAGGCGGTCTTGAGCCCGAGCTGCGCGGCGCGGATCGCGGCGACATAGCCGCCGGGGCCGGCACCGATCACGAGGACGTCATAGTCGTATTGCTGTTCGTCAGCCATTTCAGGTCTCCTCCCCGGCGCAGGCCGGGGTCCAGTTGGGGGACATATGGGAAGAGCGTGGCGCTTCGTCACCGCCGCCTTCCCAACTGGGCCCCGGCTTTCGCCGGGGTGAGTTGGTGTTCGGCCTCTTACAGGTCGATCAGGATGCGGGTCGGGTCCTCGATCGCGTTCTTGAGCGCGACGAGGAAGGTCACCGCCTCGCGGCCGTCGATCAGGCGGTGATCGTAGGACAAAGCGAGGTACATCATCGGGCGCACGACGACCTGGCCGCCGACCACCACGGGGCGCTCCTCGATGCGATGCAGGCCGAGCACCGCCGCCTGCGGCGGGTTGATGATCGGGGTCGACATCAGCGAGCCGAAGACGCCGCCGTTGGAGATGGTGAAGGTACCGCCCTTCATCTCGTCCATCTTGAGCGTGCCGTCCTTGGCGCGGCGACCGAAGTCGCCGATCGTCTTCTCGATGCCGGCGACGGTCAGGTCCTGCGCGTCGCGGATCACCGGCACGACGAGGCCGTTCGGCGCGCTGACCGCGACCGAGATATCGGCATAATCGTGATAGACGATCTCGTCGCCCTCGATCGAGGCGTTGACCGACGGGATGTCCTTCAGCGCCATCGTCGCGGCCTTCACGAAGAAGCCCATGAAGCCGAGGCGAACGCCGTGCTTCTTCTCGAAGAGATCCTTGTACTTGGCGCGCGCCTCGATCACCGCGGTCATGTCGACGTCGTTGAACGTCGTCAGCATCGCGGCGGTGTTCTGCGCTTCCTTGAGGCGCTTGGCGATCGTCTGGCGCAGGCGCGTCATCTTGACGCGCTCTTCCTTGCGACCCCCCGTTGCGACAGCGGCGGAAGCCGGCGCGGCGGCGGGCGCCTGCGTCGCGGGCTTCGACGCGGCGGCGGCGGCGACGTCCTCCTTGGTGATGCGGCCGTCCTTGCCGGTGCCGGTGATCGACGACGGATCGAGACCATATTCGAGCACTGCACGACGCACCGACGGCGACAGCGCCGCGGGCGAATCGCTCGACGCTTCGGGCTGCGCGGCAGGCGCCGGCGCGGCTGTCGGAGCCGGCGCGGCGGCGGGAGCCGGTGCCGCCGCGGGAGCGGGCATGGCTGCCGGAGCGGCGGCCGCGCCGTCACCCGCCTCGATCGTCGCGAGCATCGCGCCGACCTCGACCGTGTCGCCGACCTTGACCGCATGCTGGCCCATCACGCCGGCGACCGGCGAGGGCACCTCGACCGAGACCTTGTCGGTTTCGAGGCTGGCGATCGGCTCGTCGACCTTGACGGGGTCGCCGGGCTGCTTGAGCCATTCGCCGACGGTGGCTTCGGTGATCGATTCACCCAGAACGGGCACGGTAACTTCGGTTGCCATCTCTTGCATCCTTCTCCCCGCGGAGGGGTCTCAATCGGGGAACGTTGTTAGCTGCTGGGGGACTGGGTCGGCCGGGCGGTCGTCGTCGAACCCTCGCTGCGGGTGCGGCGGATTTCCTCGCGGACGTTGTGGCCGAGCGCATCGGCGACCAGCGCACCCTGTTCGGCGGTATGACGCTTCATCAGGCCGGTCGCCGGCGAGGCGGAGGCCTGACGACCGGCATAGCGCGGCCGCTTGACCGCGCAATCGGCGGCCTTGAGCGATTCCTCGATCAGCGGCTCGACGAAGAACCAATAGCCGTTGTTCTTCGGCTCTTCCTGCGCCCAGACGACATCCTCGAGCTGCGGCATCCGCGCGATCCGGCGGGCGAGCGCGTCGCCGGGAAACGGATAGAGCTGCTCGACACGGACGATCTGCGTCCCGGTATCGCCGGCGGCGTTGCGCGCCTCGATCAGATCGTAGGCGACCTTGCCGGTGCACAGCACCAGCCGCTTCGTCTCGGCATCCGCCGCACCGTTGGTGTCGGACAGGATGCGCTTGAAGTGGCTGTCGCCCTGGAAGTCCGCCGCCGCCGACACCGCCAATTTGTGGCGGAGCAGCGACTTGGGCGTCATCACGATGAGCGGTTTACGGAAGTTGCGATGCATCTGCCGGCGCAGCAGGTGGAAATAGTTCGCCGGCGTGGTGCAATTGGCGACCTGGATATTATCCTGCGCGCACGACTGGAGGAAGCGTTCGGGACGCGCCGAGCTATGCTCGGGCCCCTGCCCTTCGTAGCCGTGCGGCAGCAGCATCACGAGGCCGTTGGCGCGCAGCCACTTGGACTCACCGCTGGTGATGAACTGGTCGATCATGATCTGCGCGCCGTTGACGAAATCGCCGAACTGCGCCTCCCACATCACCAGCGTCTTCGGGTCGGCGAGCGCATAGCCATATTCGAAACCGAGCACCCCGTATTCGGAAAGCGGGCTGTCGAGCACTTCGAACCGGCCGTGCTCGACGGTGGTCAGCGGTACGTATTTATGCTCGTCGGTCTGGTCGACCCAGACGGCGTGGCGCTGCGAGAAGGTGCCGCGGCCCGAATCCTGGCCCGACAGGCGGACGCCATAGCCCTCCGACAGCAGCGAGCCGAAGGCCAAGGCCTCACCCGTCGCCCAGTCGAAATTCTCGCCCGTCTTGAACATCTGGCGCTTGGCATCGATCACGCGCGACAGCGTCTTGTGGATCTGGATGCCCTCCGGCACCGTCGTCAGCGTGCGGCCGAGCGCGTCGAACAGCTTGAGCTCGATCCCCGTCTCGACGTTGCGGCGCTCGCTGCCGCCGTCGGTCGGCGCCGACAGGCCCGACCAGCGGCCGGCGAACCAGTCCGCCTTGTTCGGCTTGTAGCTCGCGCCCGCCTCGAACTCGCCTTCCAGCAGGGTGGTGAACTGGTGGACCTTGTCGTCCAGCCACGCCTGGTCGATCACGCCTTCGGAAATCAGGCGCTTGGCGTAGATCTCGCTGACGCCCGGGTGCTGGCGGATGACATTGTACATCAGCGGCTGGGTGAAGCCGGGCTCGTCGCCTTCGTTATGGCCGAAGCGGCGGTAGCACCACATGTCGATGACGATGTCGCGGTGGAACTTCTGCCGGAATTCGATCGCCATCTTGGTGGCGAAGGTCACCGCCTCGGGATCGTCGCCGTTGACGTGGAAGACCGGCGCCTGCACGCCCTTCGCCACGTCGGACGGATAGGGCGACGAGCGCGCGAATTGCGGCGACGTCGTGAAGCCGACCTGGTTGTTGATGATGAAGTGAACGCAGCCGCCGGTGTTGTAGCCGCGGATCCCCGAGAAGCCGAGGCATTCCCAGACGATCCCCTGCCCCGCGAACGCCGCGTCGCCGTGGATCAGCACCGGCAGCGAGGCGACGTGATCGGTCAGGTCGTTGGCCAGCGTCTGAATCGCGCGGGTCTTGCCGAGCACGACCGGATCGGCCGCCTCGAGGTGCGACGGATTGGCGACCAGCGACATATGCACCTTGTGACCGTCGAACTCGCGGTCGGTGGAGGTGCCGAGGTGATATTTGACGTCGCCCGACCCGCCGATCTCGTCGGGGTTGGCCGAGCCGCCGGCAAATTCGTGGAAGATGACGCGCAGCGGCTTCGCCATGACGTTGGCGAGGACGTTGAGCCGGCCGCGATGCGCCATGCCGAACACCATCTCGCGCACGCCGGCCTGGCCGCCGTACTTGATGACGCTTTCGAGCGCCGGGATCATGCTCTCACCGCCGTCGAGGCCGAAGCGCTTGGTCCCGACATACTTCTTGCCGAGGAACTTCTCCCACTGCTCGGCCTCGATGACCTTGCTGAGGATCGCGCGCTTGCCGTCGGTGCTGAACTCGATCGCCTTGTCCTTGCCCTCCATGCGATCCTGCAGGAAGCGGCGCTCCTCGACGTCGACGATGTGCATATATTCGAGGCCGACGTTGCCGCAATAATTGCGGCGCAGCGTGTCGACCAGCTCGCGCACGGTCGCCCATTCGAAGCCGAGCGTGCCGCCGAGGTAGATCGGCCGGTCGAGATCGGCGTCGGTGAAGCCGTGATATTCGGTACGCAGATCCTCGGGCATGTCGCGATTCGACCGGCCGAGCGGATCGAGGTTGGCGGCGAGATGGCCGCGAACGCGATAGGTGCGGACCAGCATCTGCGCGCGGATCGCGTCGCCTGCCGCTTTGATAACGTCGTCCTTGGACGGGGCGGCCGCAGGCGCCGCGGCGGGCTTGCCGCCCTTGGCGGGCTTGGGCGCCGGCTCCATCTGCGTCGGGTCGAGGCCCGCGGTCAGGTCGTCGGTGGTCGACAAAGGCCAGCGCTTGTTGGTCCAACTCGGGCCACCGGTGCCCGCCTCGAGACCCTCGAAGAAGCCACGCCAGCCGAGATCGACCGACGATTGGTCAGCCTGATATTTGGCGTAGAGCGCTTCGATGAACGCAGGCGACACGCCGGATGCGATGTCGCTGAAATCCTGACCTTCGTAGCCCATGGTCTTCTTCCTTTACCCTTCTCCCATCGGGAGAAGGAGGGGCCCGCCCGCGTCAGCGGGTGGGAGGATGAGGGCGAGTGTGGCACGTCGCCCTCACCCTTCCGCCGCCCTTCGGACGGCTCCCTCCCTCTCCCGGCGGGAGAGGGAGATATCGTGTCAGCCGTTCAGCACTTCCAGCAGCGTCGAGCCGAGTTCCGAAGGGCTCGCCGCGACCTTGATGCCGGCGGCTTCCATCGCCGCGATCTTGCTCTCGGCGTCGCCCTTGCCGCCCGACACGATCGCGCCGGCGTGGCCCATGCGACGGCCCGGAGGCGCGGTGCGGCCCGCGATGAAGCCGGCCATCGGCTTCTTGCGGCCACGCTTGGCCTCGTCGATCAGGAACTGCGCCGCCTGCTCCTCGGCATCGCCGCCGATCTCGCCGATCATGATGATCGACTGCGTCGCCTCGTCGGCGAGGAACAGTTCGAGCACATCGATGAAATTGGTGCCGTTGACCGGATCGCCGCCGATGCCGACCGCGGTGGTCTGGCCGAGCCCGGCGTTCGAGGTCTGGAACACCGCCTCATAGGTCAGCGTGCCCGAGCGCGACACGACGCCGACCGACCCCTGCTTGAAGATCGAGCCCGGCATGATGCCGATCTTGCACTCGCCCGGCGTCAGCACGCCCGGGCAGTTCGGCCCGATCAGCCGCGACTTGGAGCCCGACAGCGCGCGCTTGACGCGGACCATGTCGAGCACCGGGATACCTTCGGTGATCGCGACGATCAGCGGGATCTCGGCATCGATCGCCTCGAGGATCGAATCGGCCGCGAAGGGCGGCGGCACGTAGATCACCGACGCATCCGCGCCGGTCTTCGACTTGGCTTCGGCCACGGTGTTGTAGACCGGCAGGCCGAGATGCTCGGTCCCGCCCTTGCCCGGCGTCACGCCGCCGACCATCTGCGTGCCATATTCCAGCGCCGCCTTGGTGTGGAAGCTGCCGGTTTCGCCGGTCATGCCCTGGGTGATGACCTTGGTGTTCTTGTTGACGAGGATGCTCATGGAGGCTCCCTGGATGTGACGCAGCCCCCGTCACGTGCGGGAGCGCTATAAGAGGGGCGGAGCGGCCGGTCGCCGCCCCGCACCGAAAGGTTAATTCAGCGAGCTATCGATGCCCTTGCACGCCTCGAGCAGTTCCTTGACCGCATCGACCGAGACGGCGAGGTTCGCCTTTGCTTCGTCGTCGAGCGCGATCTCGACGATCTGCTCGACGCCGCCGGCACCGATCACCACCGGCACGCCGACATAGAGGTCGTTCACGCCATATTGGCCGTCGACATAGGCCGCCGCGGGCAGGACGCGCTTCTGGTCGTAGAGATAGGCCTCGGCCATCGCGATGCCGCTGGTCGCCGGGGCGTAATAGGCCGAGCCGGTCTTGAGCAGGCCAACGATCTCGCCGCCGCCGCCCCGCGTGCGCTTGACGATCGCGTCGATCTTGTCCTGCGTCGAGCGGCCCATCTTGATGAGGTCGGGGATCGGAATGCCCGAGACGGTCGAATAGGAGATGACCGGGACCATCGTGTCGCCATGGCCGCCGAGCACGAAGCTGGTGACGTCCTTGACCGAGACCTGGAATTCGTCGGCGAGGAAGTGGCTGAAGCGCGCCGAGTCGAGCACGCCGGCCATGCCAACGACCTTGTTGTGCGGCAGGCCGGAGAATTCACGCAGCGCCCAGACCATCGCATCGAGCGGGTTGGTGATGCAGATCACGAAAGCGTCAGGGGCGTTGGCCTTGATGCCCTCGCCGACCGCCTTCATCACCTTGAGGTTGATGCCGAGCAGATCGTCGCGGCTCATGCCGGGCTTGCGCGCGACACCGGCGGTGACGATGATGACGTCGGCGCCGGCGATGTCGGCATAATCGTTCGAGCCGGTGATCTTGGCATCGAAGCCTTCGACCGGGCCGCACTGGCTGAGGTCGAGCGCCTTGCCCTGCGGCACGCCTTCGACGACGTCGAACAGCACGATGTCGCCAAGACCCTTCAAAGCCGCGAGGTGCGCGAGCGTGCCGCCGATGTTACCGGCGCCGATCAGCGCGATCTTCTTGCGAGCCATCCAATCCATCTCCGTTGGCCCCAATTCGGGGCGGGGCGTGATTGGCCACGCCGACTACGCCCGTTTTGCGCGCCCGGCAACCGATAAACGCCATCGGTTAAGAGTTTATATGATAATGGTTCGCAACTGCATTAAGCTGCGCCATGGCCCTGCGCGAGGTAGTCCTCGGAGCGCATTTCCTCCAGCCGACTGACCGTCCGCTGGAATTCGAACCTGCCGTCGCCTGCCGGATACAGCGCATCCGGCTCGGCATCGGCAGCGGCGAGCAGCTTGACCTTATGCTCGTATAGCGCGTCGATCAGCGCGACGAAGCGCGCCGCCTCGTTGCGGTTCTCCGGGCCGAGCCGCGGGATGCCGACAAGGATCACCGTATGATAACGGCGCGCCACCGCGATATAGTCGGCAGCACCGCGCGCCTCGCCGCACAGCTTCTTGAACGAGAAGACGGCGACGCCTTTCAACGTCTTTGGGACGTGGAGCGTGCGGCCCTGTATTGCGATATCCTCCGACGGGATCGGCTCGGTCACCTCGTGATCGGTCAGGCGGAAGAAGGCGGCGGAGAGGTTCCGCGTCGCCTCCGCGCCGTTGGGGACGAGCCAGGTGTTCTGCTGACCCAGCCGGTCGCGGCGATAATCGATCGGGCCGTTCAGGGTCACCACATCGAGGCGGCTTTCGATCAGCGCGATGAAGGGCAGGAAATGCTCGCGGTTGAGCCCGTTCTTGTAGAGATCGGCGGGTGCGCGGTTGGAGGTGGTGACCATCGTCACGCCGGCTTCGAGCAAGGCGGTGAACAGGCGGCTGAGGATCATCGCGTCGGGCGAGTTGGTGACCATCATCTCGTCGAAGGCGAGCAGCCGCGTCTCCTCGGCGAGCGCGGCGGCGACGGGGGCGATGGGGTCGCCGGCCTCCTTGCGGCGCTCGATCGCGATGCGGCCGTGCACTTCGAGCATGAACTCCGAGAAATGCACGCGGCGCTTCTTGCCGACGGCGACGTTGGCGAAGAACAGGTCCATCATCATCGACTTGCCGCGGCCGACATCGCCGAACATGTACACGCCGCGCGGCGTGCCGCCGCCGCGCCCGGTGAGGCGGCCGAACAGGCTCTTCTTGCGCGGCGCTTCGAGCGCGGCGGCGAGTTCGTCGAGGCGGGTGGCGGCGGCGCGCTGCTCGGCGTCGGGGCGAAGCTCCCCGGCGGCGACGAGCGCGTCATAGGCGTTGAGGACTTTGGTCATGCGATGTTCCTGCGGCGCCGTGGGGCGCCCTATCCTGCAATTATAGGCGTGGCGCCCCCGCCCTCGCCGATCGCGAGGGGAGAGATGCCGAGGGCGGGTGCGATCGGTGAATGGTCGGGGTCAGGCGGCGGCCTTGCGCAGCGTGCCGGTGAAGCTCGCGATCGTTCGCGCCTCCTGCACGACGAGCCCGCGCAGGAAGAGCATCCGGCCGGTTTCACGCAGCAACTCGATGCGCGCTTCTAGCGGCACGTCGATCGCGCCGCCATCGATGAACTGCGCCGACAGATCGACCGTCACAGCGCCGCCTGCCCCGAGTACGCCGAACGCGCGCGACGCGGCGAACAGCGCGACATCCATGAAGCCGAGCAGTGCGCCGCCGTGGACGTTGTCGCGCATATTGGAATGGTATCGCCTGGGCAGCATGCGGACGCGGGCGATCTCGCCCTCGACGCGGACATGCAGCGGCTCGATGAAGGCGTTGAAGCGGGACACGTCCCGGACCTGCCAGCGCGTCCAGCCGGGCAGGTCCGGGTCGTCGTCATCGACGAAGGCCGGGGACTCCGTCACGCCCCCCGCCTTACAGGATGCGCTCGGCTTCCATCTTCTTGATCTCGGCGATCGCCTTGGCGGGGTTGAGACCCTTCGGGCAGGTGTTCGCACAGTTCATGATCGTGTGGCAGCGATACAGGCGGAACGGATCCTCGAGCTGGTCGAGCCGCTCGCCGGTCATCTCGTCGCGGCTGTCGGCGAGCCAGCGATAGGCCTGGAGCAGGATCGCCGGCCCCAGGAACTTGTCGGCGTTCCACCAATAGCTCGGGCAGGACGTCGAGCAGCAGGCACACAGGATGCACTCGTAGAGGCCATCGAGCTTCGCGCGATCCTCCGGCGACTGCAACCGCTCCTTGCCCGAGGGGGGCGGGCTGACCGTCTGCATCCACGGCTTGATCGAGCTGTATTGCGCGTAGAAATGCGTGAAGTCGGGAACGAGGTCCTTGATGACGTCCATCGCCGGAAGCGGCGTGATCTTCACCTCGCCCTTCACGTCCTCGATCGCGGTGGTGCAGGCGAGACCGTTGCGGCCGTCGATGTTCATCGAACACGAACCGCAGATGCCCTCGCGGCATGACCGGCGGAAGGTAAGCGAGGAATCCTGCTCCGCCTTCATCTTGATCAGCGCGTCGAGCACCATCGGACCGCATTCGTCGAGGTTGATCTCGAACGTGTCGTAACGCGGGTTCTCGGCGGTATCGGGATCGTAGCGATAGACCTTGAAGGTCTTGATGCGCTGCGCGTCACCGGTCGCTTTATGAACCTTGCCCTTCGCCTTGACCTTGCTGTTCTTGGGCAGGGTGAACTCGGCCATCGCCGCAACGCTCCTCTATATGCTGCGTTGCGGCTATGCCTTTCGTCGGGCGAGTGCAACCCCCGAGAGATAGGTCGCGATCAGATCACATCAAGAACAAGACCGCGCTGCCGCGCCTCCTCGGCCTCGATATACCAATTGGATGGCGCCTTGCTGCGCAGCTCGTCCAGCGTCACCGACGAGCCGCGGACGATCTCGCGGAAGCCCTCTTCCTGGATCTTGATCGACTCCTCGATCTCGTGGAGCTTGGCCTTGAGCACCGCGGGCAAGGTGGTGAGCGGGCCGGAGAGCTGGACCGTGCTCGTCATCAGCCGCTCGTGCAGCATCAGCCGGGTGCCGCGGGTGAGGAAGCGCTTCTCGACCGGGAAGGCCGCCATGAAGGTGGCGCCGGCGGAATAAACCGCGACCTTGCCGAGGAACAAGGTCTCGCGGCCGGTGTAATCGCGCAGCAACTGGATGTCGTCGCCCATCGCACGGCCCATCTCGGGGTCGCCGCCGAGCGTCGTGATTGAGACGACGAGCGGTCCGTCCTGCGGCGCTTCGGCGAGCTGCGTCTTGAAGCGGGCGTACATCATGTCGTCCACGGTGCCGTGGAGCTGGATGTGCGGGAAGGCGAGCAAAGGGTATTTGCTGGCGACGTTTTCACGGGCGAAGTCGGTCATGTCGCGGCGAACCCTTGTGATCGGTCGAGGTTCCCAACCATCGCGGAACCCGCCGCGGTGCTGGGGCGCTTGTGGCGCGACCCGATGAAAGATTGCTTCATGAAACCAGCGCTCAAGCCCCTTTCCGAGCAGGTGATCGTGATCACCGGGGCAAGTTCCGGAATCGGCCTCGTCACCGCACGGATGGCGGCGGAGCGCGGTGCCAGGGTGCTGCTGGTCGCGCGCGACGAGGCGGCGTTGCGCGACGCGGTGCAGGGCATCGTCGCGGCGGGCGGGACGGCGGACGCTTATGCCGCCGACATCGGCGATGCGGATGCGATCCGCGCCGCGGCGGCGCATGCCAACCAGCGGTTCGGGCGGATCGACACCTGGGTCAACGATGCCGGCACCGCGATCTACGGCAAATTGGTTGAGCTGCCCGACGACGAGCATCGCCAGCTGTTCCGGACCAACTATTTCGGTACCGTCCATGGCTGCCTCGCCGCGATCCCGTATCTGACCACGTCGCGCGGTACGCTGATCACGGTCGGGTCGGTCGCGTCGGATATGCCGAGCCCGATCATGGGCGCTTATGCCGCGAGCAAGCACGCGACCAAGGCCTATATCGACGCGCTGCGGATGGAGCTGGCCAGCGACGGCGTGCCGATCCAGGTGACTCTGGTCAAGCCGGCGGGGATCG
Organism: Sphingomonas sp. CD22; assembly: GCF_034556155.1. Lineage (NCBI taxonomy): Bacteria > Pseudomonadati > Pseudomonadota > Alphaproteobacteria > Sphingomonadales > Sphingomonadaceae > Sphingomonas > Sphingomonas sp. CD22. Next base: position 373,634 of record NZ_JAYDYX010000004.1, read on the forward strand.
ACACGCCGATCGCGCAGCATGCCGCCAATCACGAGCCCGGCGAGGCGCAGATCCCGCCGCCAGTCTATGCGCCCGAGCTGGTCGCGGACGCGATCCTGTTCTGCGCGACGCATGCCAAGCGCGACATCACCGTCGGCGGCGCGGGCCGCGCGCAGGCCTTGTTCGCGGCGCATTTCCCTACATTGTTCGACCGGCTCGCGCCGCTGGCGGCGACGATGTTCGTCGATCCGAAGAAAGAGCAGCCCGCGCCCAGCAATCTGTTCACCACAGCCGATACCGGCCGTGTCCATTCGGGCGAGCATCCGGCGGCGCGGCGGACCAGCCTGTATACCGCCGCGGCGAAGCGTTCGGGACTGACCAAGACGCTGATCGCGGCCGCGGCGATAGGTGCCGGAGCGTTTCTCTATCGTCGGAAGGATGCGGCATGAGCGACATCGAATGGCAGATGAGCGCGGTCCTCGCCAATGTCGATCGCGGCGGCAACGAGGTCCCCGAAGTGACCAACCTCGCCGATGCGGTGCGGGCGTGGCTGGCGCTCGACAACGGGTTGCAGAATGACGCGGTGCTGCGCCCCGAACGCGCGGTTGAGGTGGATGGGGAACCGGTCGCGGTGTTCGCCGGGCAGGCGATCCGCGGACTGGCGGCGCGGCTGACCGGCTGAGCCGCTAGCCCCGGTCCACACTCCCGATCAGCGCCAGCATCGTCGGGGCGAGGCCCTCGCCGCGGCCTTCAAGGCGAATCGGGCCGCCCTTCGGCCCCGCCTGGACCAGCGCCATCGCCAAGCCGTTGAACATCGATCGTGTCGTCGCGTGATCGGGCTCCAGACTGCGCGGATCGCCGTTGCCGACGCCAAGCAGCACGGCATCGCCGGTCAGCGCGAAGGCGATACGGTTGCTGGCGGTCGGCACCTCGCGACGCTCGGCATCGAGAATGGCGGCGCGGACCACCGCGACCTCCCCCGGCGCGAGCTGCCGCCGGTCGCTCGACAGACCGATCCGCGCCGGCACACCGGTCGTCTGCCGCTCGGCGGTCAGGATGCGCCGACCGCCGCGAAAGCCGTGCGCGGTGATCCGACCCGGCTCGTAGGGCACCTGCCAGGCGAGATGCGTATTGCGCGTCACCGTCTGCCGTCCGAGGCTGCGGCCGTTGACGAACAATTCGACCGCCTCGCAATTGCTGTGCACCCAGACCGCGACCGCCTGCCCCTCGCGGCCGGGCCAGTTCCAGTGCGGGAAGAGGTGCAGCACCGGCTCCGATCCCCACCATGCCCGGTAATAATGATAATTGTCCTTGGGGAAGCCGCACAGGTCCATCTGGCCGAAATGCGAGACATTCTCCGGCCAGCGTTCGAACGGCGTCGGCTCGCCGCGATAGTCGAACCCGGTCCAGACGAAGCCGCCGGCGAGGAACGGCCGCGCGTCGTAGAAGGACCACCATGTTTCGGCGGTGGTCGCCCAGACGGGGAAGTCCCGGTCGTAGGCGGGAACCAGCCCTTCCTTGTCGTTGCGGGCATATTCGCCGCGGGTCATCACCGTGCTGCCCGTCTCGGTGCCGATCATCGGCACGGTCGGATGCTTGGCGTGGAAGCCGTCGATCTCGGTCAGATAATAATTGCAGCCCATCACGTCGAGCACGCGCGATGCGCCCTGCCCCAGCCTGCCGTTGAACGCCTCGGTGACGGGGCGGGTGCCGTCGAGCGCGTAGACGCGGCGCTTCATCGTCTCGGCGATGCGGGCGCCGTTTTCGGTGCCGCGGTGGATCTCCTCGTTGCCGATGCTCCAGATGAAGACGCTGGGGTGGTTGCGCCCCTGCCGCACGACGCGGTCGAGTTGCGACATACCCTCGGCGTTGCTGGACATTTGCCGCGTCTCGCTCATCACGAGGATGCCGAGCCGGTCGCAGGCGTCGAGCACCGCGGGCGCGGGCGCGTGATGCGTCGAGCGATAGGCATTGGACCCCATCGCCTTGAGCTGTTCGAGCCGCCAGACGTGCAGGCTGTCGGGCACCGCGAAGCCGACGCCGGCATGATCCTGATGGTTGCAGGTGCCCTTGATCTTCACCGGACGGTCGTTGAGGAAGAAACCGCGGTCGGGATCGAAGCGGATCGTGCGGATGCCGAAGCGCGTCTCGTCGCGGTCGACCGCGGCGTCGTCGATCAGGATTTCGCTGGTCAGGGTGTGAAGTTGCGGCGTCTCCAGCGACCAGAGCGCGGGATCGGCGAGCAGCGTCTGCTGCCCGGCGATCGTCTCGCCCCAGGCGGGCAGCGCGAGGGGGTCGGAGGTCAGCCGCGCGAGCACGCGCCCGTCCGGCCCGGCGATGGTCGAGCGCAGCCGCACGGTCGTGGCGGGGCCGTCGTTCGCGATCTCGGTGGCGATCGCGACCTGTGCGCCCGCCGCGGCGATCGTGGTGCGGACGGTCGCGCCCCATTGCCGGACGTGGACGGGCGCGGTCTTGACCAGCCGCGCGTGGCGGTAGAGGCCGGCGCCCTCGTAGGACCAGGCCTCGCCGAGGCTGACATCGCAGCGGACGAGCAGCACATTGTCCTCGCCCGGCTTGGCGAAGTCGGTGACGTCGATCTCGAAGGGTGTGTAGCCGCTCTCGTTCGATCCGACGATGAAGCCGTTGAGGATGACGAGACAGTCGCGCGATACGCCGTCGAACTGGAGCAGCAGGCGGCGCCCGGCGTCGTCCGGGGTCAGCTTGATGATGCGGCGGTACCAGCCGACGCTGGTCGCCGGCCACATCCGGCCGAGCGGCTTGAAGCCCTGATAGGCGCCGGTCTTGTCCTCGTCGCTGCCGGGCGCGCCGAACTTCTCGAACGGCAGGTCGACCGCCCAATCGTGCGGCAGCGACACGGTCGCCCAATCCCTGGCATCGAACTTGGCCTCGGCGGCGGGCGTGCCGGCATCGCCGGATTTGGCATAAGTGTCGTGGCTGCGGCCGAAGCCGAAGTCCTTGGCGGGATCGCTGGCGTGGCCGAGATGGAAGCGCCAGTCGGCGTCGAGCGGCTCGACGATGCGCGGGCTCGACGTGGGCGCCGCCGCGGCGGCGGGAGGTGCGACGGGCAGCAGCGCCGCGACGGCGGAGGCGCCGCCGGTCTTCAGAAGCGCGCGGCGGTGCGGGTGGCTCAAGAGGCATCCTTCCAAGGTGGTTAGGAGGCCATTCCAACATGCCGTCTTTATGCCGTCAAATATATTATACGATACCAGCCTCTCCAACTTCGCGCTTCCGGCGGCCCGTCCGATGGAAGCTGGGGCAATGTTCTGCCACGATTACAGCGGCTTGCCGACATGCCCTTTGTCGGGTCCTCAATGCCTGTCAGACGTCAGTACCATGGGTGGATTTGTATCAGGGCGTCCACGCAGGGCCCGTCCAGGAGCATCGATATTTCTTTGATCAAGCCGTTGTATTTGCGTGCTTTAGATGAAGATCATGGGAGCCTGCGCGAACATTTTACGGGGCGGGTCTGACGGGTGGCGACACCGGCGCGCGCGGCGCCCGAGATTGCAAAATCGGCCGCATTAACCCAATGGTAGCCTCCTCGTGCCAGGGATGGCCGAGGGGTAACCCTACAATAGGAGATTAGCGTGATTCGTAAGTACCTCACCGCCGTTGCCGCCACGGCCCTCGTCGCTGCACCGGTCGCTGCGGCACCGGCCAACCCCGCTGCGAGCCTGTCGGTCGCCAAGTCGGTGCGCACTGGTTCGACCTCGGCCAAGAAGAACGAGCTCGCCGGTGGCGGCGTGATCATCGCCGTGCTGGCGGTCGCCGCCGTGGCAGCCGGCATCGTCGCCGTCGCTTCGGACGACGGCAAGGCCGACAGCAACTAAGATCCGCTGTCCGCGGTCGTCGCCTTCGCGCACGGCCGCCGGTCACGGCAGCGCCACGGGCGCTCGCAAAGGGGGCTACGGCCCCCTTTGTTGTGGCTGCGGCCGCGGCGCGTCCTCACGCTGGTCGGTCAGGCGCGCCGGGCCGCGGCCCCATCGCGCCATCAGCGTGCGGACCAGCCCGCCGCGACGAAAATAGGCATCGTGCCATTCGGCGGCGCGCCGCCGTTGCAGGCGCCGGTCGTAGCGGAGTGCGAGATAGAGGCTGGCGATCACCACCGCGATCGCGGCGAGGATCAGGGCATCGCTTGCGGAAAGATGTTCCCAATACATTCTCAAGCGCCCCATCGGGCGCCCTGCCGGCCCGGGAGTTGACGAGCCCGCCGGCAGGGCGTGGTACAGACATGCCGGTCGGGACGCCCGCGAGCAACCGCAATCGCCATAGCGACTTACGGCGGAATCCCGTTCCGAAACAGGTCAACTCGCGCAGCGCGGCTTCGCTCCGCCCCGCGCAAGGCCGCCGTTCGCCGCGATCGCGGCCGGCGGCGGGCGTCAGGCGCGCTTCGTCGCCAGCACCACCGGCGCGGCGGCGGAGGTGTCGGGGACGGGCAGGTCCTTGACGCGACGGGCGCGGATGGTGCCGGTGGGACCGGCCATGTTGACGTACAGCCCGTTTGGCTCGGTATCCTCGACCACCATCGCCTTGGCGCCGATCTCGCAGCCTTCGCCGATCGTGACGCCGGGGTTGATCGTGACGTCGGTCATCACCCAGCTGCCCGCCTTGATCGTGATCGGCGAGTCGATCGTCTCCGGCGACGAGCGCCGCCTGGGATCGCCGGTGTGATGATGCGTGCTGGTGGTGAAGGTGACGCCCGACGACACCCGCGCCCCCGCCTCGAAGATCAACGGCGCGGCGCCGTCGTAGCGGGCGAAGCAATTGAGCATCGCATCCGGCCCCATCACGATATCGGCACTGTCGAGCCAGCATGAATGACGGATGGTCGCGGTCGGGTGAATCCGGGCGCCCGCGAAGTTGAGCAGGCGCCGCCGCAAGGCGTCGGAAATGAACACGGAGCCCTGAATGCGCAGGATCAGGGCGCGCAGCTTCGTTCTTCGCCAACGAACCTGGGTCATCTTATGTCTCCCGGCACACTACGGTCGTCGTCACTTGCGACGGAACTCGGGCACGAATGCTGTCCTAACGCGACAGGCCCATTTTGTCATTAGTCAAATGCCCCGTCCGATAGGGATCGGACCTTTATGGTACCCGAGCGATCGATCTGGCGCGTCGCTCCACGCCCAACGATGGATGCGAAACGCGGCGTTAACCTTCTCCCGGTACAGGCAGGAACGGTCCGAAAGACCATGAAAGGGATTACCGGACTGACCCGCCCGCCCAGTATCTGGTGGGCTGGTCAGTCTCCCCCCTGCCCCCGGCGCTGCACCGCCCGATCGCCGATGCGCGGTCATGCCGATCGCGCGCCGGCCGGGCGACGGGACCGGTTCGGGGTGACCAAACCGACCGGGCAACGGCGCGAACCTCGCTGCGCCCGTCATACCCTGGCGCTTTCGGCGACGCGGCGTGCGGCGGGGGCGCTGCGTTCGTAATAATGAAGCGCGGGAGCCTCGTAGGTGATCAGATAGAGGCGGCCGCGGATGATCGCGCCGAACGCCTCGCCGCGGCGGTGCAGCGATTCGTTCGAACGGATATAGCTGTAGGTGAAATGCACGCCGTTATTGCCGGCGAAGCGCGCCGGCTCGACGCGCTCGATCGTCATCGCCGCGATGCCAAGCGCGACGCGATAGCTGTTCTCCAGCAAGGTCGGGATGTCGGTGATCAGCATCGTCGCCGCGACGCGCGGCAGTGGCCGGGCCTTGCGATCGACCTCGCGGAACAGCGTCTTGCCGTCGGCGATGCCGCCATAGAAGGTCAGCGCGTCGAGCGGCGCGCCGTCGATCGTCCAGCGTTCGGCATAACGGCCGGGGCGCGCGGCGAGCCGGTTCCATTCGGCGTCGGGCTGGACGGTCAGCGTCGATCCGGCGACGGCGACACGCCGCCCCGCGGGGATCAGCGTGTTGCCCGCCTGAATCGGCACCGCCAGACCAAGCGCGACGGCGGCGAGCGCGATGGAGGTGGAGCGGCGCAACGTCATCGGCAAGCCTCATGAAGCGATCAGGGTGGAGATCAGCGGCGCGTCGCCCGCATCGGGCTTGCGGCGGAGATAGTCGCGCAGCGCCGCCTTGCCGGGCTCGGCCTGGTTGCCGCGCAGCAGCGCGAGGCCGAGACCGCGATAGGCCTCGGGCGGCGCATCGCCGTGGCCGATCGCGTCGCGATAGAAGCCGGCGGCGCTGACCAGATCGCGCGGATGGCCGCGTTCGCGATAGAGTTCGCCGCGCGCGAACAGCAACGGCGTCGTCCAGCCGTCCGCCGCCAGTTGCGCGAGCAGATATTCGCTGCCGCCGAAATCGTTGAGCTTGATCTGGTCGACGAGCAGCCGCGGCAGCCATGGCGCCAACGCCGCGCGATATCGCGCCGCCTCGTCCGCGCCGTGGACGCCGATCTGCGCCGCGGCGGCCCGCAGATAGGTGGCGCGGGTAAGCTCGGTCGGATGCGTCGCGAAGAAGCCGGCGGTATAGCGCTGGTCGGGCTTGCGATAGCGGCCGATCGCGGACGCGTCGGTCTCCGCCATGACCCGCACCCAGATGTCCGCCGCCGCCGATGTCGGATAGGGCGACGCCGCGAGATAGCGCAGGCCGAGCAGATCCGCCGCTTTCTCCTGCGCGCGATCGAACCGGTAGAAGCCGCCGACCGTCGCCACCTGCAACGCGAAGCCGCCGCCGAGGATCGATGCCCAGGCGAGCAGATCGTTGCCGCTGCGCCGATGGCGGAAGTCCGCGACGGAATGACGCAGCTCGAAATGGCCGAATTCGTGGCCGAGCATCGCCCCCAGTTCGGCCTCGTTGCGCAGCCGCAGCAGCGCACCCGACCATAATGTCATCATCCCGTTGGCATAAGTGGTCGCGTTGAACGCCGGGATGCGCACGATGTAGAGCCGGATCGCGTCGCAGCGATCGGCGCCGACGGTGCGACACAGGACGCCGCGGACGAAGGCGTTGAGCGCGGGATCGCGGATCACGTCCGGCGCATCGCGCAGCCGCCGCTCCTCGTCGTCGGCGAGCATCCAGGCGCCGCGCTCGTCGATGTCGCTCGGCTGATAGGCCGCGACATAAGGCGGCAGCGCCCATGCCGCGTCGGACGCGGCGCGCGCCGGGCTCGTGGCGAATATCGCGACGACGAGCGCGGCGGCGATCGGGCGGCGCATCTCAGGGCACCGCCGCGGCCGTCACCGGCGCGGCGGGCCTGCCGGGAAAGCCCGCGAGCAACTGCCGGACGCGCTTCGCCGCGCCCGCGGCATCGCGGACGTCGCCGCCCATCTGCCAATCGGCGTTGAGCCATACCAGATCGCCGGTGCGCAGATCGACCAGCCCGGCGAACCCGCGATGGACCCCGGCGGTGACCGGCACCCGCGCGAGCGCGGCGACGACCTGCAACACCTTGCGTGCCGTCGAACCGAAATGATCCTCGGTCGACACGAACAGCGCATAATCGGCGCCGGCGAGACCGGGCAGCTTCGCGACGTCGGGCCCCAGGCTCCAGTCGAACTGGTCCTTGCGCTTCTTGGTCGGCAGCCGGTTGCCGGCGAAGAACTGATATTCGATCACCGAGGCCGCCACCGTGTCGAACAGCGCCTGATATTCGGCGAGCGTCGCGGCGTCGGCGCCCCCGCCGACGGGCTCGGCATAATCGGTCACCGCATTGCCGAGCTGCCGCTCCGCCGCGCGCAGCGCCGTGCCGAGCATGTCGCGGGCCTGCGCGGTCCAATCGGCATTGGGTTCGAACATTCCAGCAGTCGATTGCGCACCGACCAGGATCGATGGCCGCAGCAGCACGATATGCGCCGACCCCGGCGCCAGCGTGAAACCCGGCTTGATGCCGGACTTCTCCTGCGCCGACGCGGACGATGCCCCGAACAGAAGGCAGCCCGCCAGAATGATCCGTACAATCCGCAAGTTACCGCCCCCGGATATCGAACCCCGTCCGACTCGCTAACCTATCGTATCATGACGACGGTACCTTTAAAACTACTACGGTCGATCGATGTTTCACTTTATTCTCCTAGATCATAGGTGATTCATTGTACATTTCAGCAATGTATTGACTGGATTGCATTTTCCCGACGTTGCGAGACCGATTGTCGGATCGGCACCAAATCGGCGTACGGGCGTTACGATCGCGCAATGGTTTCCCGCCACCTGAAAGTCGCCAGCTACAATATCCACAAGGGCGTCGGTCTCGACCGTCGCCGCAACCCGGAACGGGTGCTGGAGGTGCTGCGTGAAATCGACGCCGACGTCATCGCCTTGCAGGAGGCGGACCGCCGCTTCGGCACGCGCGAATCGGTGCTGCCGTCGCATCTGCTCGACGAGCACAGCGACTGGAAGCCGGTCGAATTCGGCATGCGCGCGCTGTCGATGGGCTGGCACGGCAACGTCATCCTCGTTCGCAAATCGGCACGGGTGGTCGAGCGCGCGCCGATCCATCTGCCCTCGCTCGAACCGCGCGGCGCGGTGATGGCGGATATCGAGACGCATGCCGGGATGCTGCGCGTCGTCGGCATGCATCTCGATCTGTCGGGCCTGTGGCGGCGGCGGCAGGCGGCGGCGATCATGGCGCATGTCGAGACGGCGACGCTGCGCCACCCGACCGTGCTGATGGGCGACCTCAACGAATGGACCGCCGCGGCGGGCTGCCTGCGCGACTTCAGCCGCGACTATCGCATGGCGGCGACCGGGCCGAGCTTCCACGCGCGCCGGCCGGTGGGGCGGCTCGACCGGATCATGGTGTCGCAGGAGCTGATCGTCGCCGAATGTGGCGTCCATGCCAGCGCCGCGGCGCGCAAGACCTCGGATCACCTGCCGATCTGGGCGACGCTGGCGCCAGCCTGATGCGCGAGAAGGAGCTGCGCCTCGCATTGGTCTGCTACGGCGGGATCAGCCTCGCGGTCTATATGCACGGCATCACCAAGGAGGTGTGGCATCTGGTCCGCGCCAGCCGCGCCTTCCATGCCGGTGACGCGCCGTCGGGCGGCAGCGAGACGGTCTATGCCGCGTTGATCGAGGAGATCGAGGCGCTCGCGGATATCCGGCTGCGCGTGCTCGCCGACATCATCGCCGGCGCCTCGGCGGGCGGGATCAACGGCATCTTCCTCGCGCAGGCGATCGCCTCGGGCCAGAGTCTCGAACCGCTCACCGACCTGTGGCTGACCTCCGCCGACGTCGAGGCGCTGATCGATCCCGATGCCGCGCCCGCGGGCCGCTTCTCCAAACTCTGGGCGCTGCCGCTCGCCTGGGTCGCGGCAGGGCGCAGCAAGGACAAGGTCGAGGCGCTCGACGCCGCGACGCAAGACGAGGTGCGCACCAAGCTGTCGCATTTCGTGCGCTCGCGCTGGTTCGAGCCGCCGTTCGGTGGCGCCACCTTTACCGGGTTGCTGCTCGACGCGTTCGCGGCGATGGCGCGGTCGGCGGCGGGGCCGCGGCTGCTGCCCGACGGCCAGCCGCTCGACCTGTTCGTCACCTGCACCGATTTCACCGGCCATCCCGAACGGCTGCGACTCAACTCGCCGCCCGAGGTGATGGAGACCGAGCATCGCGTCGTGCTCGGCTTCTCCGATCATGCCAGCGGCGGCGAGATCGGGGCGATGCCCGACCTCGCCTTCGCGGCACGCGCGACGTCGAGCTTCCCCGGCGCGTTTCCGCCGTTCACCGTCGGCGAACTCGACGAGGTGCTGGCGGCGCGCGGGATCGACTGGCCGGGACGCGCCGCCTTCCTCAAGCGCGCGTTGCCGCGCCAATTCGCCGCCAACCAGGTCGACAAAGCGGTGCTGATCGACGGATCGGTGCTCGCCAACGCGCCGTTCCGCCCGGCGATCGACGCGCTCAAGGAACGCCCGGCACGGCGCGAGGTCGACCGCCGCTTCGTCTACATCGACCCCTCGCCGGGCATCAAGATCCGGCTCGGCTCGGGCGGCGAGAAGCCCGGTTTCTTCCAGACGATCCTCGGCGCCCTGAGCGACCTGCCGCGCCAGCAGCCGATCCGCGACAATCTGGATGCGCTCGCCGAACGCTCCGGGCGGATCGACCGGATGCGCGGCATCGTCACCGCGCTGCGCCCCGCGGTCGAGGAGGAGATCGAGCAGCTCTTCGGCCACACCTTGTTCCTAAACCGGCCGACGCCGGCGCGGCTGGTCGCGTGGCGGCGGCGCGCGCAGACCGCGGCGGCGACGCGCGCCGGCTACAGCTACGCCGCTTACGGCCATCTCAAGCTCAGCGGCGTGGTCGAGACGATCACCGGGCTGCTCTATCAGGTCGGCGGCGAGCCCGGGCAGCAACGCTGGCGCCGCATCCGCGCGAGCATCGAGGCGGCGATCGCCGAGCGCGGCTTCGGCGGGGTGGCGCCGAGCTTCTCGGGCAAGGAGAGCGCGGCGACGATCGATTTCCTGCGCACCTTCGACCTCGGCTTCCGCATCCGCCGGCTGCGGCTGATGGCGCGGCGGCTGGAGGAGATCGAGGGCCAGCACGACGGTGCCGCGGGCGAGGCGAACGCGATGCGCGAGGCGATCTACGCCTCGCTCGCCGCCTATCTCGACCGCCAGCGCGCCGACCAGCATCCCGAACTCGGCCATCACGTCCGCCGCCTGCGCAGCGGCGATGCCGCGCCGCTGCTCGACGCGCTCGGCGTCGCGCTGGACCTTGCGACGCTCGACGGCGATACCGACGGGCGTCTGGCGCACGCCTTCGCGACGCTCGACCGGCCGACGCGGCGGGCGTTGCTGCTCGCCTATCTCGGCTTCCCCTATTTCGACACCGCGACTTTGCCGCTGCTGCAGGGCGAGGGGCTCGACGAATTCGACCCGATCAAGGTCGACCGCATCGCCCCCGACGACGCCACCGCGATCCGGGCGGGCGGCGCCGAGGCGACGTTGAAGGGCATCCAGTTCAACAGCTTCGGCGCGTTCTTCAGCCGCGCCTATCGCGAGAACGACTATCTGTGGGGCCGGCTGCACGGCGCCGAGCGGATGATCGACATCTGCGTCTCGACCTTGCCCGCGCAGGTGCGGATGAAGCCCGGCCGCGTCGCCGCGATTAAACGCGCCGCCTTCCGCGCGATCCTCGACGAGGAAGAACCGCGGCTGACCGCGATCCCCGCGCTGATCGCGAGCCTGCGGGTGGAGGTGGGGTGACGCACCAAGTTCCTCCCCCGCAAGGGGAAGGTGGCAGCGCGGAGCACTGACGGAGGAGGAGAAAAGGGTGGAGGTCCGTCATCCATCTCCCGCCCCATCCTCGCCCTCCACCACCACGCTGACGGGTGGCGGTCCCCATCCCCCTTGCGGGGGAGGACTGGCCCCTCTGGCCATCGGCGCGCGCCCCGGCTACCTTCGGCGCTCCTCAGGAGTGTTGCATGCAGTTCCTCAAGATCCTGTTCTGGTTTCTGCTCGCGTTCGTCGCGGCGCTGTTCACCTATGGCAATTGGACCGGGGTCCAGATCAACCTGTGGAGCGGGCTGATCGCCGACGTGAACCTGCCGCTGCTGCTGCTCGTCACCTTCCTGCTCGGCTTCCTGCCGACCTATCTGTATCTCGGCACGGTGCGGTGGCGGCTGCGCCAGCGGCTCGCGGCGTGCGAACGGCTGCTGGTCGACCAGCGCGCGACGACGGTGATGCCCGCCGTGCCGGTCGCCCCCGCGCCGGTCGCGCCCGAGCCGGTCGCGCCCATCGAGCCGACGACCGACGGACGCCCGGCATGAGCCCGATCTACGTCGCCATCGACACCCCCGATCTCGCCCGCGCCAAGGCGATCGCCACCCGCACCCGCGCGCATATCGGCGGCATCAAGCTCGGCCTCGAATTCTTCTGCGCGCACGGCCAGCCCGGCGTGCGCGAGATGGCGGACCTCGGCCTGCCGATCTTCCTCGACCTGAAGTTGCACGACATCCCCAACACCGTCGCCAAGGCGGTGCAGGCGCTCAGCCCGATCGAGCCCGCGATCCTGACCGTCCACGCCAGCGGCGGCCGCGCGATGCTGGAGGACGCCAAGGCGGCGGCGCCGCTCAACACCAAGGTCGTCGCGGTGACGATGCTGACCAGCCTCGATGCGAGCGACCTCGCCGCCACCGGCATCGGCGGCAGCGCGCACGACCAGGTCCTGCGCCTCACCCAATTGGCGCATGAGGCGGGGATCGACGGCATCGTCTGCTCGGGCGCCGAAGTCGCCGCGGCGCGGAAGGCCTGGCCCAAGGGCTTCTTCGTCGTCCCCGGCGTCCGCCCCGCGGACGGTCCGACCGGCGACCAGAAGCGCGTCGTCACCCCCCGCGCCGCGCTCGACGCGGGCGCATCGATCCTCGTCATCGGCCGCCCGATCACCCAGGCGGAGGACCCCGACGCCGCCGCGCGCGCGATCGGCGCGACGCTGTAGGACCCGATCAACCCTCACCCTTCCCACCGCCTACGGCGGCGGGCCCCTTCCCTCTCCCGCCGGGAGAGGGAAAAGCCGCCGAAGGCGGCGAAGGGTGAGGATGACGGTGCCGGTGAATGCGATCGGCCTGTAGCTGCCGCCGAACCCTTGCACTTACCCCGCCGAACGCCGACACGCGCAATCATGCCCGTCCTCACCAAGATCTGCGGTCTCTCCACGCCCGAGACGCTCGACGCCTCGCTGCGCCATGGCGCCGGCCATGTCGGCTTCGTCTTCTTCCCGCCGTCGCCGCGTCACCTCGATTTCGCTCGGGCGGCGCAGCTCGCCGCGCGCGTGCCGTCGCATGTCCGCCGCGTCGGCGTGTTCGTCGATCCCGACGATGCGCTGATCGAACAGGCGGTCGCCAGCGGCACGGTCGACGCGGTGCAGCTCCACAAGACCGCCGCACCCCGTGTCGCCGCGATCCGCGCCCGCAGCGGCCTCGAAAGCTGGGCGGCGGTGGCGGTGAAGACCCGCGCCGATCTCGACGCCGCGCGCGGCTTCGTCGGGGCCGCCGACCGTATCCTCTACGACGCCAAGACTCCCGACGACGCCAAGCTGCCCGGCGGCATGGGGCTGCGCTTCGACTGGTCGCTGCTCGACGGCTTCCGCCACCCGTTGCCCTGGGCGCTGTCGGGCGGGCTCGATCCCGCCAATGTCGGCGAGGCGATCGCGCGGACCGGCGCGGAATTGGTCGACGTCTCCTCGGGGGTCGAATCCGCGCCGGGGGTCAAGGATATGGACAAGATCGGCGCCTTCCTTAAAGCGACGCAGTCATGAACGCCCCCAACACCTATCGCGCGCAGCCCGACGAGCGCGGCCACTTCGGCCAGTTCGGCGGCCGCTTTGTCGCCGAGACGCTTATGCCTTTGGTCCTCGACCTCGACCGCGAATATCGCGCCGCCAAGGCCGACCCGGCCTTCGCCGCGCAGTTCGACGATCTCATGGAACATTATGTCGGCCGCCCCAGCCCGCTCTATCACGCCGAACGGCTGAGCGATGCGGTGCGCGAGGGCGCCGGTGACGGCATGGGCGCGCAGATCTGGTTCAAGCGCGACGAGCTGAATCATACCGGCGCGCACAAGATCAACAATTGCATCGGCCAGATCCTACTCGCGATCCGCATGGGCAAGACGCGGATCATCGCCGAGACCGGCGCGGGGCAGCACGGCGTCGCCACCGCCGCGGTCTGCGCGCGCTTCGGCCTGCCCTGCGTCATCTACATGGGCGCCAAGGACGTCGCGCGACAGCAGCCCAACGTCTTCCGCATGAAGCTGCTCGGCGCCGAGGTCCGCCCCGTGACGAGCGGCGCGGCGACGCTGTCCGACGCGATGAACGAGGGGCTGCGCGACTGGGTCGCGAACGTCCACGACACGTTCTACATCATCGGCACCGCCGCCGGCCCACACCCCTATCCCGAGATGGTCCGCGACTTCCAGAGCATCATCGGCCGCGAGGCGCGCGAACAGATGCTCGCGCGGACCGGCCGCCTGCCCGATCTGCTCTGCGCGGCGATCGGCGGCGGATCGAACGCCATCGGCCTGTTCCATCCGTTCCTTGACGATCCGCAGGTGGGCATGCTCGGCGTCGAGGCGGCTGGCCATGGGCTGGAGGGTAGCGAACATGCCGCGAGCCTCGCCGGCGGCTTCCCCGGCGTGCTCCACGGCAACAAGACCTATCTGTTGCAGGACGAGGACGGCCAGATCGCCGAGGGTCATTCGATCTCTGCCGGCCTGGATTATCCCGGCATCGGCCCCGAACACGCCTGGCTGCGCGATATCGGCCGCGTCGAATATACCAGCGCGACCGACAAGGACGCGCTCGACGCCTTCCAGTTGCTCTGCCGCACCGAGGGGATCATCCCCGCGCTGGAGCCGGCGCATGCGATCGCCGCGGTGGCGGTGCGTGCGCGGACGATGCGCGACGACCAGATCATCCTCGCCAACCTCTGCGGTCGCGGCGACAAGGACATCTTCACCGTCGCCGAGGCGCTGGGGGTGGCGATATGAGCCAGCGGCTCGCCAATGCCTTCGCCAAGGGTCGCCCGGCGCTGGTGACCTTCGTCACCGCCGGCGATCCGACGCCTGACGCGACCGGCGCGATCCTCGACGCGCTCGTCGCGGGCGGCGCCGACGTGATCGAGCTCGGCATGCCGTTCACCGATCCGATGGCGGACGGCCCGGCGATCCAGGCGGCGAACCTGCGCAGCCTCGCCGCCGGCACGCGCACCGCCGACATCCTCGCGATCGCCACCGCCTTCCGGGAACGGCATGCGGACGTGCCGCTGGTGCTGATGGGCTATGCCAATCCGATGCTGCGCCGCGGCCCCGACTGGTTCGCCGAGGCGGCATCGGCGGCGGGTGTCGACGGCGTGATCTGCGTCGACATCCCGCCCGAGGAGGACGATGCGCTGGGGCCGGAGTTGCGCGCGCGCGGCATCGATCCGATCCGCCTCGCCACGCCGACCACCGATGCCGCGCGCCTGCCGCGCGTGCTCGATGGCGCGAGCGGTTTCCTCTATTACGTCTCGGTCGCCGGCATCACCGGGCTGCAACAGGCGGCGCAGGGCTCGATCGACCAAGCGGTCGCGCGGCTCAAGGCGACCACCGATCTGCCGGTCGCGGTCGGATTCGGCGTCCGCACCCCCGAACAGGCCGCGGCGATCGGCGCGGTCGCCGACGGCGTCGTCGTCGGATCGGCGATCGTCGAGCTGGTCGGCACGCACGGCGCCGCCGCGCCCGATGCGGTCCGCGCCTATGTCCAATCCCTCAGCGAGGCGGTGGCCTCGTCGCGAAAGGTCGTCCGATGAGCTGGATCACCAACGTCCGCAACGCCTTGCCCTTCGTCGCCAAGCGCGAATCGTCCGACGAGAACCTGTGGCACAAGTGCAAGGGCTGCGGGCAGATGATCTTCACCAAGGAGCTGGAGGAAAACCTCTACGTCTGCCCGAAATGCGATCATCACGAACGTATCGGTCCCAAGATCCGCTTCGCGCAGATCTTCGACGAGGGGAGCTGCGCCGAGCTGCCGGTGCCCAGGGTGCCCGAGGACCCGCTCAAGTTCCGCGATTCGAAGCGCTATAGCGACCGGCTCAAGGCGGCGCGTACCTCGGCGCAGGAACAGGATGCGCTGATCAACGCGCGCGGCACGATCCTCGGCCATCGCGTCGTGATGGGCGTGCAGGATTTCGCCTTCATGGGCGGGTCGATGGGACTTGCGGTCGGCGAGGCGTTCGTCCGCGGCGTCGAGGAAGCGATCCGGGAGAAGGCGCCCTATGTGATCTTCACCGCGGCGGGCGGCGCGCGCATGCAGGAGGGCATCCTCAGCCTGATGCAGATGCCGCGCAGCACCGTCGCGATCCAGATGCTGCACGACGCCGGCCTGCCCTATGTCGTCGTGCTGACCGATCCGACCACCGGCGGCGTCACCGCGAGCTATGCGATGCTCGGGGACGTGCAGATTTCCGAACCCAATGCGCTGATCGGCTTCGCCGGCCAGCGGGTGATCGAGAGCACGATCCGCGAGAAACTGCCCGAGGGCTTCCAGCGTGCCGAATATCTGCTCGACCACGGGATGCTCGACATGGTCGTCCATCGCAAGGAGTTGCGCGAGCGGCTGGCGACGGTGATCGGCTATCTGTCGGTAGCGCAGGCCGCGTAACCGGCGGAGGGCGTTCCATCCCACCCGCGCCGTCACCCCGGACGTGATCCGGGGTCCCGCTTTACGCTGGCTGGATAGCGGGACCTCGGATCAGGTCCGGGGTGACGAAGGAATAGGCAAGCGGACACCCGGACCCCAGCACATGCCAGACCACGCCACCTCCACCGATCCCGCCGTCCAGCAGCAGCTCGACCGGGTGTGGGCGCTGTCCCCCGGCGCCGATATCCTAGGCCTCGACCGTATCACCACGCTGCTCGCGCGGCTCGGCGATCCGCATCTGGCGCTGCCGCCGGTGTTCCATGTCGCCGGTACCAACGGCAAGGGCTCGACCTGCGCCTTCCTCCGGGCGGGGCTCGAGGCGGCGGGGCATGACGTCCACGTCTTCTCCAGCCCGCATCTCGTCCGCTTCAACGAGCGTATCCGCATCGCCGGGCGACTGATCGACGACGCCGCGCTCGCCGCGCTTTTGTCCGAGGTCCTCGACGCTGCCGGCGCTGGGGCCGACGGCATCGGCGCGAGCTTCTTCGAGGTCACCACCGCCGCCGCCTTCCTCGCCTTCGCACGGACGCCCGCCGCCGCTGCGATCGTCGAGGTCGGGCTCGGCGGCCGGCTCGATGCGACCAACGTCATTCCCCGCCCGGCGGTCACCGGGATCGCCGCGCTCGGCATGGACCACGAGGCGTTCCTTGGGACCCGCATCGTCGACATCGCCGGCGAGAAGGCGGGGATCGCCAAGCCCGGCGTGCCGCTGGTGACGATGAACTATCCCGCCCCCTGCCGCGCCCGGATCGCCGCGGTGGCCGAGAATGCCGGCGCACCGGTGATCGCGCGCAACGCAGACTGGTGGAGCGAGACCGCGCGACAGACGATGCGCTATCGCGACCGCGGCTTCGCGGTGGTCGCGCACCGGCCGCGGCTGGTCGGGCCGCACCAGTCGCGCAACCTCGCGCTCGCCATCGCGATGCTGCGCCATCAGGGCGATGTCGCGATCCCCGAAGCCGCGATGCGCGCCGCCGCCGATTGGGCGCAATGGCCCGCGCGGATGCAGCGACTCGGCGGCGGCCCGCTGCACGATCGATTGCCGGCGGGCGGCGAATTGTGGCTGGACGGCGCGCACAACCCCTCCGCGGCGCGGCCGGTGGCGCGGGCGTTGCGGACGATCGCGGGCGGACGGCCGGTGGTGCTGGTGCTCGGCATGCTCGCCAACAAGGATGCGCGCGGGGTGCTGCGCCTGCTCGCGCCCGCGGTGTCGCGCATCGTCGCGGTGCCGGTTCCCGGCCATGCCTGTCATGCCCCCGCGATGCTCGCGGCGCTGGCCGCCGAGCTCGGCGTTGCCGGGGGAGTCGCCGACGATTTGCCGCAAGCGCTCGATCTGGCTGCGAATATCGACGCGCCGGTCGTGCTGATCGCCGGTTCGCTCTACCTCGCCGGTGAAGCGCTCCGCCTTAACGACGAGTACCCAAACTGACGCGCTGATTGCGATTGACTTGCAATAGCGGATTGAGGAGTGTTCGGGACGACCACAGGAGTTGCCCCGATGTCCGACCTGACCACCACGATCGCAGCCCTGCCTTATGCGCTCCCCGCCTGCCCCAATGCGCGAATCGCCCTGTTCGCGCTGCGCCGGATGGGCGCGCAGGGGTTGCACGACGCGCGCGCCAGCCACGCGTTGTTCACCGCCTTCGGGCAGGACTTCCGGCGGCCATTGGTGCTGATGCGCGCGCTGATGGCGGACCTCGCCGGTACCGCGGCGGGGACGATCGCGATCGCGCCGTGCTGTTGCGCGCGGATGACCGCGGCGGAGCGGACGATGCTCACCATCCTCGCCCGCGTCGAGACCGCGCCCGACACCGCGCGGCTGCTGCTCGGCGACCTGCTCGGCGTGCGCCGCGTCGATGCGGTGCTGGCGAGCGTCGCCGCGGTCGCGACCGCCTTCGCCGACGACGGCCGCCCGATCTGCGTCTAGGCTTCGGCCGCGTCGCGCACGTCGCCCTCGCCCGCGACGCCGGCGCTGCCGATCGACCGGTCGACCAGGCCCGACCGGCACATCCACCAGAAGAGCAACACGCCCGGCAGCGCCGCGACGGTCGTCCCCCAATAGAAAGCGACATAGCCGAAGCTGTCGACCAGCCGCCCAGTCGTCGTCGCGGTCAGCACGCGGCCGACGATGCTCGCCGCCGCCGAGATCAGCGCATATTGCGCGGCGGTGAAGCGCAGGTCGCACAGCGCCGAGAAATAGGCGACGACGGTCACGCCGCC
Source organism: Sphingomonas sp. CD22 (assembly GCF_034556155.1). Taxonomy (NCBI): domain Bacteria; kingdom Pseudomonadati; phylum Pseudomonadota; class Alphaproteobacteria; order Sphingomonadales; family Sphingomonadaceae; genus Sphingomonas; species Sphingomonas sp. CD22. Next base: position 391,951 of record NZ_JAYDYX010000004.1, read on the forward strand.
GATGCCGCTGGCCAGATTCTCGAACGCCATCGCACCCGCCAGCCCGAGATTGCTGTGCCCCGCCCCGGCGAGCAGCGCGAAGGCGGCGTTGGAGACCATCATCAGCACGAGGCTGAGCATCACCGAGCGCTTCAGCCCCATGCGCGCGTAGAGCACGCCGCCGACCGCGATGCCGATCCAGAACGCCCAGAAGCCGATGAGGACGTCGTACAGCGCGATCTCGTCGTTGCTGAAGTGGAGGTCGTCGAGCAACAGCCGCAGCGCCTGCTGCCCCAAGGTGTCGCCGATCTTGTGGAGCAGGATGAAGGCGAGGATGACGAAAGCGCCGTGGCGCCGGAAGAATTCGAGGAACGGGCTGACGATCGACGCGGCGATGTCGCGCGCGCCGTGCCGCTTGATCGGCTCGCGGCGGCGGTGCGGCTCGCCGCGGACCAACGCGACGATCATCGCCGGAAAGGCGAACAGCACGCAGGCGAGATAGGCGACATGCCAATTGGAGCGGGCCGCGATCACCAGCGCCAGCGCGCCGGCGAGCACCGAACCGATCCGCCAGCCATATTGCGTCATCCCCGAGCCGATGCCCATCTGCTCGGGCTCCAGCGTCTCGATGCGATAGGCGTCGATGACGATGTCGTAGGTCGCGCCGGCGAAGCCGACCAGCACCGTCGCGACGATCGTCGCCTGCAGACTGGCGGCGGGATCGACGAAGGCGAGATTGGCGACCGCGAGGATCACCAGCACGCCCGACAGCAACACCCACGACACCCGCTGCCCCAGCCGGCCGATCAGCGGCAGCCGCACGCCATCGACCATCCACGCCCATAACGGCTTGAGATTGTAGACGAGGAAGCCGAGCGTGAAGGCCGTGATCGTGCTCTTGTCGAGCCCGTCCTGCTTCAGCCGCGTGGTCAGCGTGGCGCCGATCATCGTGAAGGCGAGCCCCGAGGATATGCCCATGAAGAACACCGCGATCGGCCCGCGCTCGGCATAAGGCGCCAGCGGCGCGAGCCGCGTCCGCAACGCCGCGGAGCGCCGCATCGCTACGATCAGCACCAGCACGATTGCGACGACGATCAGGAAATACAAGTTATTGCCGGTCATCGGCGCGACACTAACGGCAATTTCGCGTGCGCCTAGCGGCTTTGCGGGCGGGCGCATTCGATCGCCATCGCGCGTGGGGTGATCGGCACAAGCGGCAGAAATGGTTCACGCGGAGGCGCGGAGGCGCGGAGGTGATGCGCTCGCCGCATGCGCGGCCCGTTTCAAAAAGGATGAGAGAGAGCCACGCTGACCCAAGCGAAACCCCTCCGAGCGAACCTAATCCTTCTATCGTTCGCACGCGTCACCAAGACCCGGATGTCGCCCGCGCCTATCCCGCCGGCGCCTCGAACAACTGGAACCCGGACGGCAGCCGCTTGGTCTTGCGTCCGGCGCGCTTGGCTTCGATCGCCTCGATCGCGCCGATCAGGTCGCGCTGCTGGTATGGCTTGGCGAGGCAGCCGGCGGCGAGCGGCATCGCCTCGGCCGGGAAATTGCCGGTGACGAACAGGACCGGCACGCCGCCCTCGCCCGCGGCGCGCGCGACGTCGAGACCCGAGCCGTCGGCGAGGTGGACGTCGACCAGCACCAGATCGATCTCCGCGTCCGAGCGCAGCACGCGCAGCGCCTCGGCGACGCGATCCACGGTCGCGACGATCTCGTAGCTCGCGTCGGTGAGGAGATGCTCGACGTCGAAGGCGATCAGCGGTTCGTCCTCGACCACCAGCAGACGCACGATCTGGCGCTTCTTCCTCCCGAACAGCATCGATACGCTCCGCCCGGCGTCAGGGTGATTGTTACGCCTCCGCGACATAACGCACGCACGCGGCTTCGGACGCAAATATTTTCGCAGCCGGGACGAATGCACGTTATGGGCGCAGCATGGCCCAAACCCCCGAACCCCGCACCGGCGACCGGATCGCGAAACTGCTCGCCCGCGCCGGCATCGCGAGCCGCCGCGAAATCGAACGGATGATCGCCGACGGGCGCGTCGCGCTCGACGGCAAGGTGCTCGATACGCCCGCGACGGTGTTGCGCTCGCTCGCTGGCGTCACCGTCGACGGCGAACCCGTCGCGCAGCCCGAACCGACGCGCCTCTTCCTCTATCACAAGCCGACCGGGCTGCTCGTCACCGAGAACGATCCCAAGGGACGGCCGACGATCTACGACAAATTGCCCGACGACCTGCCGCGGCTGGTGCCGGTCGGCCGGCTCGATCTCAATACCGAAGGATTGCTGCTCCTCACCACCGACGGCGGCTTCAAGCGGCAGCTCGAACTGCCCTCGACAGGGGTCGAGCGCAGCTACCGCGCCCGCGCTTATGGCAACGTCACGCAGCAGCAGCTCGAGGAGCTTGCCGAGGGCGTCGAGATCGACGGCATCCGCTATGGCCCGATCGACGCCAATATCGAGCGGCGCACCGGCGCCAACGTCTGGATCGAGGTGACGATCACCGAGGGCAAGAACCGCGAGGTGCGGCGCGTGCTCGAACATCTCGAATTGCAGGTCAGCCGGCTGATCCGCACCCGCTACGGCCCGTTCATCCTCGGGGATTTGCCGGTCGGCGGGGTCGGCGAGGTCAAGCAGCACGAAGTCGTCGCCTTCCGCCGCACGCTCAAGGGCGGCGCGCCCGACGAGCCGATGATCGAGGCGCCGCGCGACGGCTTCCGCACTGCGCCGACCGCGAACCGGCCCGCACGCGCCCGGCCGCGCGCCGTCGAGGCGCCGGCACCGCGCGAGGCGCAGGAACGCCCGGCCTCGGCGCGAACGCCCGCTACCGGCGAAGGCCGTCGCGCGCCGCGCCGCAGCGATGCGGCACCGGCCGGCGTCGCGCCGCGTCCCGCCCGCCCCGGCGCGACGCCGGCGTCGTCGGCAGGCGGCCGTCAGGACGCCCGCCGCGGCGCACCCCGCGCCGACCGTGGCGGCGACCGCACCGGTTCGCAGGACGGCCGCCGCTTCGCGCCGCGTGCCAACCGTGGCGACGAGCGCGACGCCCCCCGTCAGGACGGCCGCCGCTTCGCGCCGCGCGCCGATCGCGGCGACGAGCGCGAGCCCGGCCGCGGCCGGTTCGGCGATGCCCGCCGCGCGGCCCGTATCGCGGATGCCAAGCCCGCCGGCGCACGTCCGCCACGCTCGAGCACCCGCCCGCCGCGCGACGACGAGCGCCCCGCGAAGGTCCCGACCGGCGGCTCGGCGATCAAGCCGTGGGAGAAGGGCGACGACCGCAGCGCGGGCCGCGCCCGGTCCAATGACGGGCAACGCTCGGGCGGCACTGGCGGTCGTCCTGCACGCACGGGTGCCCGCCCGCCACGCGGCGATGCGCCCCGCAGCGGCGGTCCCGCCGGCGGTCGTGGGTCGCCGCGGCCCAAGCCGTCCGGCGGCGCGCCGCGTGGCGCGCCGAAGGGTGGCCGTCGATGAGGGTGATCGCCGGCCAATGGCGTGGCCGCCCGCTCGTCGCGCCCAAGGGCGACGCCACCCGCCCCACCGCCGACCGGACGCGCGAGGCGCTGTTCTCGATGCTGACCAGCCGGCTGGGGAGTTTCGAAGGGCTGGCCGTCGCCGACCTGTTCGCCGGCTCGGGCGCGCTCGGGATCGAGGCGCTGTCGCGCGGTGCGGCCTCGTGCCTGTTCGTCGAGCAGGACGGCGCGGCGCTCGACGCGCTCAAGGGCAATCTCGCCAAGCTCGGCACCCGCGCCGATGTGCGCGCCGGATCGGTGATGGGACTCGGCCCGGCATCCGCGGCGCTCGACCTCATCATGATGGACCCGCCTTATGGCACCGGCGCCGGCCTCGTCGCGCTCGACAAGCTCGCGCGGCTCGGCTGGGTGTCGCCGGCGACCTGGATCAGTATCGAGACGGCGAAGGCGGAGGAGATCGCCCCGCCCGGCTTCACCGTCGATGCCAGCCGCGTCCACGGCAAGGCGCGGCTGACGCTGTTGCGGCAGGCGTAACGGGGTTACGCCGCGCTGCGCCCGCGCAGCAACGCCAGCCCGCCGAGGCTCAGCAGCCCCGCGCCGACCAGATACAGGCCGATCCACCCCAGGCCGCGATGCGCCAGCGCCTCCGCGGCGATCGGCGCGACCGCGCCGCCGAGGATGCCGCCGAGGTTGAAGGTCATCGACACGCCGGTATAGCGCACGCCCGCCGGGAACAGGCTCGGCAGCCATCCGCCAAGCGGCCCATAGGCGAAGCCCATCACGAACAAGGCGAAGGCGAGCCAGAGGAAGACGACGAACAGCGAGCCCGCGCCGAGCATCGGCCCCATCGCGAGCCCCGCGACCATGCAGCCGATGAAGCCGATCACCAACATCCGCCGCGCGCCCGTGCGATCGGCGGTGACGCTGGCGACGATCACCCCGGCGGCGAGAAACAGGATCGCGACCAGTTCGACCGCCAGCATCGCCTCGCGCCCATACCCCAGCGTCTTGGTCCCGTATCCCAGCGTGAAGGCGGTCGCGAGATAGAAGAGCGCGAAACAGGCGATCACCCCGCCCGTCCCCGCGAGCACCGCGCGGCCATGTTCGAGCATCAGCGTGGCGATCGGCACCTTGGGCAGCGCCTCGGCCTGCTCCGCCTCGACGAAGGCGGGCGTTTCGGTGAGCTTCAGTCGCACCCACAGGCCGAGCACGACCAGCACCGCGCTGACCAGGAACGGCAGCCGCCACCCCCACGCCCGGAACTGCGCCTCGTCGAGCGCGAGGCCGAGGATCAGGAACAGCCCGTTCGCCATCAGGAAGCCGACGGGCGCACCGAGCGGCGGAAACATGCCCCAGGTGTTGCGCCGGTGCGGCGGCGCATTCTCGACCGCGAGGAGCGCCGCCCCGCCCCATTCGCCGCCGAGCCCGAACCCCTGCCCCAGCCGCAACAGGCATAGCAACAACGGCGCGACCCAGCCGACCTGATCGTAGGTCGGCAGGAAGGCGATCGCGACGGTCGAGCCGCCCATCAGCATCAGGCTGGCGACGAGCGTCGACTTGCGCCCGACGCGGTCGCCGAAATGACCGAAGACGATCGCGCCCACCGGCCGCGCGATGAAGGCGAGGCCGAAGCTGGCGAAGCTCAGCATCTGCTGCGCGGTCATGCTTTCCGCGGGGAAGAACAATTCGCCGAACACCAACGCGGCGGCGGTCGCGTAGATGTAGAAATCGTAGAATTCGACCGCGGTGCCGACCAGGCTGGCGGTCAGGATGCGACGGGCGGAGGCGGGCGCGGGCGGCGTGGCGGACAACGAAGTCATGCCGCCACTCTAATCGCGAAAAAAACGTCGCGGGCAACAGTTGTGAAATCCGTTCGCAACAATCCGGGGCTAGACAGGGATCGTCGCTGCTCCTCTCCCCCTGTGGGTAGCGACGTGTCGGTCGCCTCCCCTGTCGGCCGACCCTCCCTGAACTACGGGGCGGTCGCTTTGCGGCTGCCCCGATTTTTCATGGACTTGGCCGCTCGTCGAGGCGACCCGCCGATCGACGCGCCGCCTCATTCGAATCTTTATTCCGGACGATCCGCCTTGCGCAGGGCGGCGAATCGCACGTCGTCGCCGACCAGCGCGGCGAGCTTGCGGGTGCCGTCGTCGCGCATTTCCCGGAAGCAGCGCTGCGCATCGAGTCGCATCTTCAGCGTCGCGCCGGTGGGGATGCATGCGGCGTGCGCCGCACGGACGATGCGCGCGTCGAGGGTGCGGCGGCCCGCCTCGCTGTGCAGGTCGAGTCCCTTGGCCGATACCTTGACCTGCACCGGCTCGCGCTCCGCGGCGGGGGCGGCATTGCCCGGAACGGCGGCGAACAGGCACGACAAAGCGGCCGCCGCAATGGCGGCGTGATGCGACGTCTTCATGATGACACTCCTGCTACTCGGACTTGCCGTGGCGGTCCGGCTCGGTCCGCGCGCCTCTCTCGGGCGCGGGCTGGACGAAGCCGAACGGTCCGCCGGCTTGATCGCCGTAGCAGCCGGTCGTTACGCATGCGTTACAGGTGCGTGTCACCAGCGTGACGGGGGCCGCTGCCCGATCGGACTTGCCGGCTCGCGCGCCGTTCCCTACCTGTTCGCCGGTGACCGATCTCAGCGCCCCCGCCAACGCCTTGCAGGACCCGCCCTATCTCAAGGGGCTCAACCCCCCGCAGCGCGATGCGGTGCTGACCACCGAAGGCCCGGTGCTGATGCTTGCCGGCGCCGGCACCGGCAAGACCGCCGCGCTGACCGCGCGGCTCGCGCATCTGCTGTGGACGCGCAAGGCGTGGCCGTCGGAGATCCTTAGCGTCACCTTCACCAACAAGGCGGCGCGCGAGATGCGCGAACGCGTCGGGCGGCTTGTCGGCGATGCGGTCGAGGGGATGCCGTGGCTCGGCACGTTCCACGCGATCGGCGCCAAGATGCTACGCCGCCACGCCGAGCTGGTCGGATTGCAGAGCAATTTCAGCATCCTCGACACCGACGACCAGCTCCGCCTGCTCAAGCAGTTGATCGTCGCCGCCGATCTCGACGAGAAGCGTTTCCCCGCGCGCAGCCTCGCCGGCTTGATCGACGACTGGAAGAACAAGGGGCTGGTCCCCGCCGACATCGATGCCGGCGAGAGCGAACGCTATGCCAACGGCCGCGGCGGTGAACTCTACGCGCAATATCAGGAGCGGCTGAAGGCTCTCAACGCCTGCGATTTCGGCGACCTGCTGCTGCACATGCTGACCGTGCTGAAGACCTATCCCGAGGTGCTGAAAATGTACCAGGAACGGTTCAAATACATCATGGTCGACGAATATCAGGACACCAACGTCGTCCAATATCTCTGGCTGCGGCTGCTGGCGCAGGCGCGCAAGAACATCGCCTGCGTCGGCGACGACGACCAGTCGATCTATTCCTGGCGCGGTGCGCAGGTCGAGAACATCCTCAAGTTCGAGAAGGACTTTCCGGGCGCGAAGGTGATCCGGCTCGAACAGAATTACCGATCGACGCCGCACATCCTCGGTGCCGCCTCGGGCGTCATCGCCAACAACGGCGGCCGGCTCGGCAAGACGCTGTGGACCGAGCTCGACGCGGGCGAGAAGGTGCGTGTGCTCGGCGTTTGGGACGGCCCAGAGGAAGCGCGCCGCGTCGGCGAGGAGATCGAGGCGGCGCAGCGCAGCGGCAAGAGCCTCGACGATGTCGCCATACTCGTCCGCGCGCAGCACCAGACGCGCGAGTTCGAGGACCGGTTCATCGCGATCGGCATGCCCTATCGCATCATCGGCGGCTTCCGCTTCTACGAACGCGCCGAGATCCGCGACGCGCTCGCCTATCTGCGTATCGTCAACCAGCCGTCCGACGATCTCGCCTTCGAACGCATCGTCAACGTCCCCAAGCGCGGCCTCGGCGACAAGGCGCTCGCCAAGATCCACCAGCTCGCGCGGATCGAGGGCGTGCCGCTGACCATCGCCGCGGCGCGCATCCTCGACACCGACGAACTCACCCCGCAGGCACGGCGCGCGCTCGGCAACCTCGTCGGCGACATCGCACGCTGGCGCGACATGGCGCGCGACCTGCCGCATGCCGAGCTCGCCCGCCAGTTGCTCGACGAAAGCGGCTATACCGCGATGTGGCAGGCCGAGAAATCGGTCGACGCCGCCGGCCGGCTCGAGAACCTCTCCGAACTCGTCCGCGCGATGGAGGAATATGAATCGCTCGGCGCGTTCCTCGAACACGTCAGCCTCGTCATGGACCGCGAGGGCGGCGTCCAGGACCCGCAGGTGACGATCATGACGATCCACGCCGCCAAGGGGCTAGAATACGACACCGTCTTCCTTGTCGGCTGGGAGGAGGGGCTGTTCCCGTCGCAGCGCTCGCTCGACGAGGGCGGCACCAAGAGCCTCGAGGAGGAACGCCGCCTCGCCTACGTTGCGATCACCCGCGCGCGGCGGCGCGCGACGATCCTCCACGCCGCCAATCGCCGCATCTACGGCCAGTGGACGTCGAGCATCCCGAGCCGCTTCGTCGGCGAACTGCCCCCCGAACATACGGACGCCGAGACGACGATGTCGGGTGGCGAAAGCCTGTGGCGCGCGAACTGGAGCGAGCGCGCCGACCCCTTCGCCGACGTCGGCCGCGGCACCGGCCGCGGTCCCGGCTGGCAACGCGCGGCGGGTGCCGCCTCGGGATTCTCGACCGCGCCGACGCGCGTCGTCGAAAGCCGGTCGAGCGCGGTCAGCATCGGCAACAAGGGGCGCAGCGACCTGTCCGTCGGCCTGCGCGTCTTCCATCAGAAATTCGGTTATGGCGCGATCGCCGAGATCGAGGGCAACAAGCTGGAGATCGACTTCGAGGCGGCGGGGCGCAAACGCGTGATGGACAGCTTCGTCACGATCGGCTGAGCGGCGGCCGGCTGAGCGGCGGCGCGGCGGGTTCGTTCAGGAACCGCCAAGGTCGGATCGGCGTATGACCGTTGCGGACCCGACTCAACGGGTCCGGTAGAGGATCATTTCGATGTTCAGGTCCCTTTTGCTCTCCGCCGCGGTCTGCGCGACGCTCGCCGCGACCGCGCCGGCGCTTGCCCAGTCCGCCGCCGACGATGCGCGCTTCGCCGCCGCGCAACAGCGGTTCGACGCCGAAATGGCGCGCTATCGTGCCGAATTCGATCGCTATCGCGCGCTGCGCGGCACGCCAGGCCCAGGCGGCTATCGCCAGGCGCCGGTGCCCGGCGGCTATGACGATCAGCGCTACGACGATCGCGACGACGACCGTTACGAAAACGGCTACGATCCCGCGCGTTACTACCGCCCCGGCACACAGGAGCGGGTGCTGAACCCGAACGATCGCGTCTATGCCGGCACCGACGGCCGCTATTATTGCAAACGCAGCGACGGCACGACCGGCCTGATCGCCGGCGGCGCGGCGGGCGGCATCCTCGGCAACGTCATCGACGGCGGCCACAGCCGCATCGTCGGCACCTTGTTAGGCGGCGCGGTCGGCGCGCTCGCCGGCAAGGCGATCGACCAGAACCAGGCACAGGTGCGCTGCCGCTGATCGATCGGCGGTCGGGCGGTCAGGCCCGCTCGACCGCCATCAGCGTCACGCCCTCGTATTTCTCGGCTGCGGGTTCGAACAGGCTGCTCGGCGTGAACGCCTTGTCGGTCAGCGTCGGTTCGCCCAGCCCGTCCATCTTGAACGTACCGACCTTCTCCTCGCGCGGCGGCTTGCCGTCGCGCTCCACCGTCACCGCATCGACGTAGATTTCGCCGTGACGGGTGTAGAGGATATGCGGGGCGATCGTCACCGTCCCCTTGTTATAGGTGGCGGTCACGGTCAGCAGGCGCACGATCGCTTCGAACATCGTCGGCACCGGCCCCGACGGTGCGGCAGTCACGGCTTCGGTCTGGGTCATCGGCGGCACCATAAACGTTCGTGTTGCGTCGCAGCAAGAACGCTTTGGCGTTAACGATGTTTCACGGCCGGCGGATCGCGCCGCCGGCCGCCGTTCGATCAGCGATAGACGGTGAAACAGCGCCGCTCCGGCCCGTAATAGCCGCGATGCACCCGGCAGACGACCCGGCCGCGACCATAGCCCCGTCCGTAACCGCCGCCATAGCCCCCGCCATAGCCATAACCCCGGCCACGATCGAAACCGCGCCCGTGGTAGCGCGGGCCACCGCGCCATCCGCGATCGTCGCGCCGGTCGTAGCCGCGGTGATCGTAGCCGCGGTCATAGCCGCGATCGTAGCCGTATCGCTGCGCCTCGGCGGGCGCGGCGGTCATCAACGTCCCGGCAGCGAGCGCTGCGGCGCTGAACAAAGCAATGAGCTTCATAGGGTTACTCCTCACACGCCCGACATCGGGCATAGGAGCACCATGACGGGCGCGTCATGCATGCGATCTGAACCCGCGGTTGTCAGAATGTCAGGAATGCTGCCCCGCTACCCGTCAGGGCAGCCGCACCGTCAGCCCGTCGAGCGCCGCGGTCAGCCGTACCTGACAGGCGAGCCGACTCGTCCGCGATGCGGCGGGGACGAGATCGAGCAGATCCTCCTCCTCCGCAAGCGCGGCGGGGATGCGGGCGAAATCCTCCGCGGCGATGACGACGTGGCAGGTCGCGCAGGCCATGTCGCCGTTGCACGTCCCTTCGAGGGGGTGACCATCCGCCTGTGCGAGATCGAGCAGCCGCGCGCCCTCGGCGCCCTCCGCCTGCCGCGCGCGGCCATCGGGATCGACGAACACCACGCGAATCATGCCATCACCCCCTGCCGAGTCGCCGCCGCGACGATAGACGCGAGTCCGTCGCGCAGTTCGTCCTCGCCGGTATAGCGCCCGAAGCCGAGCCGGATGCTCGACCGCGCCTGCGCCTCGGTGAGGCCGAGCCCGCGCAACACATGGCTCGACCGTCCCGAGCCGCTCGCGCACGCCGAGCCCGCCGAGAAGGCGAGGTCGCGGCATTCGCTCATCAGCCGCGCCACGTCGAGCCCGTCGCGTCGCACGTTGAGATTGCCGTGATAGCGCCGCGTCACCGAGCCGTTGACGTCCCACCCCGCCAGCGCCGCGGTCGCGATCGCCCACAACCGGTCGACATGCGCCGCATCGGCCGCGGCCCGCTCCGTCATCAGCCGCGCCGCCGCGCCGAACCCCGCGCACAGCGCCGGCGACAGCGTCCCCGAGCGCCCCGCCGCCTCCTGCCCGCCGCCATGGACCAGCGGCACCAGCGTCACGCCGTCGCGAATCCACAGCGCGCCGATCCCCTTCGGCCCGTGCAGCTTGTGCGCCGACACCGCGACCAGATCGCACGCCGCCGGCACCGGGATGCGCCCATAGCCCTGCACCGCGTCGCACAGCATCAGCGCGCCCGCGTCGTGCGCCAGTCCGGCCAGCGTATCGATCGGCTGGATCACGCCGATCTCGTTGTTGACCAGCATCGCCGCGACCAACCCTACCCCCGGCCGGATCGCCGCCGCCGCCCGATCGAGATCGACCAGCCCGTCGGCACCGACCGGCAACACCGTCACCCGCCGCCCCCGCGCCGCCTCCGCCGCGACGGTGTCGAGAACCGCGGCATGTTCGGTCGCCAGCGTGACGATCGCCCCGGTCGTCCCCTTGATCGCCCAGTTGAGCGCCTCGGTCGCGCCGCTGGTGAAGCTGACACTGCCCCCCGCCGGCGCGAGTGCCGCGATCGCATCGCGCGCCACCTCCACCGTCGCCCTGGCGGCGCGGCCGGGCCGGTGCGGCGAATGCGGATTGGCATGCTGCGATTCGAGCCACGGCAGCATCGCCGCCAAGGCTTCGGGCGCGAGCGGCGTCGTCGCCTGATAATCGAGGTAGATCATGCCGCGCGCCGCGTCGTCCGCGCCATCTGCCGCCAGCCAGCGACGAAGGCGTCGACGTCCGCCTCGCTGGTGGTGCGGCCGAAGCTCACCCGGATCACCTCGCGCCCGGCGGCCTCGTCCCAGCCCATCGCGCCGAGCACGTGGCTGGGCTTCATGCTGCCGCTCGAACAGGCGCTGCCCGCCGAGACGGCGAAGCCGGCGCTGTCGAGCAGGATGAGCTGCGCCGCAGCCGCGACGCCGCGCAACCGATACGATCCGATCGCCGCATGCCGCGGGCTGTCGGCGGCGACGATCTCGCCCCCCGATCGCAGGATCGCATCGTCGAGCCGCGCCCGCAATGCGCGATGGTCCGGCTCCGCCTCGCCGAGCGCCGCGGCATAGCCGAGCGCGCCGGGCAGGTTCTCCGTTCCCGGCCGATAGCCGCGCTCCTGCCCGCCGCTCGGGTGCAGCAGCGCCAGATCGCGCACCAGCAGCGCGCCGATCCCCGGCGGCCCGCCGCGCTTGTGCGCCGACAGCGCCACCATGTCCGCCACCTCGGCCAGCTCCGCCGATGCCGGCATCTGCGCGGCATCGACCAGCAATCGGCCGCCCGCGTCGCGCACCAGCGCGGCGATCTCCGCCAGCGGCTGCCGCACCCCCGTCTCGCTGTTCGCCCATTGCACGCAGACCAGCGCCGGCCCCGCCGCGAGCAGCACCGCGAGCGCCGCCGAATCGACGATCCCGTCCGCAGCCACCGGCGCCACCGCGGCATCGCCGCCGGCGCGCAGCACCGCATCATGTTCCACCGCGGTGACGATCCGCCGCGGCAGCGTCGTCCGCCCCAGCGCGATTCCCAGCGACTCGCTCGCGCCGCTGGTCAGCAGCGTCTCGCCGCACCAGCCATAAGCGGCGGCGATCCCCCGCCGCGCCGCCTCAAGCGCCGCGCGCGCGGCGCGCCCCTCGGCGTGCGGCGACGATGGGTTCGCCCATCGCGCGAGTCCGTCGACGACGGCCGCGCGTGCGGCGGCGGTCATCGGCGTCGTGGCGGCATGATCCAGATAGAGACGATGGGACAGGATTCGTTCCAATTGCGTGTTGGAGCCCGACGCCTATATAGCGCGCAACGTTCTGCGCTCCACAGCGCGCCCCTTCTTACGTGGCGAGACCCATGCCCGAAGTCATTTTTCCCGGCCCCGAAGGCCGTCTCGAAGGCCGTTTCGCTCCCGCTCCCCGCCCGCGCGCACCGGTGGCGATGATCCTCCATCCGCACCCTGCCGCCGGCGGCACGATGAACAGCCGCATCGTCCAGGAACTCTACAAGACCTTCCAGCGCCGCGGTTTCGCGACGCTGCGCTTCAACTTCCGCGGTGTCGGCAAGAGCCAGGGGACCTTCGACAACGGCATCGGCGAACTGTCCGATGCGGCGAGCGCGCTCGACTGGGTGCAGAGCTTCCATCCGGAGGCGTCGACCACCTGGATAGCCGGGGTCAGCTTCGGCGCGTGGATCGGCATGCAGTTGCTGATGCGCCGTCCGGAGATCCGCGGCTTCATCTCGATCGCGCCGCCGGCGAACATGTTCGACTTCTCGTTCCTCGCGCCCTGCCCGTCCTCGGGCATCATCATCCAGGGCGAGGCCGACGAGGTCGCCACCCCCGGCGCGACGCAGAAGCTCGTCGACAAGCTGCGCACGCAGAAGCACATCACCATCCATCACGACACGATCCCGAAGGCGAACCACTTCTTCGAGAACGAGACGCCGGAACTGATGCGTTCGGTCGACAAATACCTCGACATGCGGCTCGACCCGAATTCGCCGATCCGGTGAGGGCGACGCTTGGGGCGCGATATCGCGCCCCCGGGTCACGCTTGCGGCGGCCGATCGCGATCAGTCGCCCGTCAGCAGCCTCTCGGAATCACGAATGCCGGCGTGATATCGCTCGCCCCGCACCTCTTCGCGTGTTTCAAAGACCTGACGCAGCTTTAGCGGTCAACGAGCAAACCAAAAAGGCTCATCGATGCCGCGCCTCCAATACTCTTTAAATTCGTTCTGGCTTATCTCTATTAGGTCCGCATCCGTAAAGCCATCGGCGAGGGAGCAATCCCATAAGGATGGGCAATGATCCCCATTCCGTTGCTCGATGTCGATACTATTCCGAGTGACTCTGCCATCGGAATACAGATCGACTGTCCTGATTACCGCGTCCCGCTCACGGCTAATCTCATACAGATAATATTCGGCCTCACCCGCGGGAACCTCGGGATCAGGCCATCTACCCCGGAAATATTCGAGTGTTTCGGCGGACATTTCCTTTGCCTCATAGCACGCCATGAAGGCGATGGAGCGCTAGTCTTCTACGTTACAGAAGCAAATTGAAGATTACAGAAGGCGAGTGACACGGCACATGCGCCGTTGATAATCGAAGATTTTCATATTGACCGCCCCATCAACGGTTGATCGTAGCTACCATCGACTTCGAAATCACAGCTGCCAGATCACCACATTGCCCAGCAATACCGCCGCCATCACCAGCAACAGTATCGCCTTGCGGCGATCCCCGCCGCGGGCGAGTAGCGCGCCGCCGCCGATCAGGCAGGCGAAGCAGCCGAGCATGGCGAGGGCCGGGGCGGCGTTGGCGATCGATCCGAGAAGCGCTTGCATCTCGCCAAATTGCCTCTCACGGCCTGCGATGTCGAGACGACACGAACGCGCGCGACCGGATATCGCGCTATCCGATCGCCCGCGCATAAGCGTCGATATCGACGTTGCCGCCCGACAGGATCACCAGCAGCCCCGGCTCCGCCGTCACCTTGCCCGCGAGCACCGCCGCGAGCGCCACCGCGCCGCCCGGCTCGATCACCAGCCGCAACTGCGCCGCCGCCCAGCGTTGCGCCGCCGCGGTCTCCGCCTCGCTCACCGCGACGCCGGTCGCATCGCGCCGCGACAGCACGTCGAAGGTCAGCGGCGACACCCGCTGCGTCTGCAACGCGTCGCACGCGGTCGGCGGCGGGTTGTCGCCGACCGGCTCGATCCACGACGCTTCCAGCGACCGGCGCATGTCGTCCCACCCCTCGGGCTCCACAACCGTCACCGCGCTGTCCTTGAGCGCCAGCGCGAGCCCCGCCGCCAGTCCGCCGCCGCCGCAGGGCACGACGACGCGGGTCGGCACGCCGAGCCCCGAGGCTGCCATCTGCGCCGCCGCCTCGATCCCGGCGCTGCCCTGCCCCTCGATGATCCACGGATCGTCGAAGCTCGGCACCAGGGTCGCGCCGCGTGCCTCGGCGAGCCGCGCGGCGATGCCCTCGCGGCTCTCGGTCGCACGATCGTAGCGCACCACCTCGGCGCCGAGCGCCAGCGTCGCCGACAGCTTGGCGCGGGGCGCATCCGCGGGCATCACGATCGTCGCCGCGATCCCCAGCCGCCGCGCCGCCCAGGCGACCCCCTGCGCGTGATTCCCCGACGAGAAGGCGACCACGCCGCGCTGCCGCGCATCCTCGTCCAATGCGGTGAGTCGATGCCAGGCGCCGCGAATCTTGAACGCACCAATCGGCTGGAGCGACTCGGCCTTGAACGCCACCGCTACACCGTTGATTTCATGCAGGTAAAGCGGCGTCGGCGGCAGGATTCGCGCGATTTTCTCGGCCGCATCGCGCACCCCGGCGCGTGTCGGTTGTCGCAAAAACGTCACTTTTCGTCCTTTCCTGCGCTAACCCACTTTACATGGGGGTCGGACGACCATAGATCGCGCCTCCGCTGCCCCATGGGACTTCCAACCGCAAGGCAGCTTTTGTCACCGTATGCCGAAAGGCAATTGGAGGTCCCTTGAATTGGCCAAGCACCATAGCGCGCTGGGGTTAGCGCCCCTCTCGACCGCCCGTTCCGCTCACCGCAGCACGGGCATCGACATCGCCAAGAGCCGACCGGTCGATCCGGTCACGCTCGTTCGCCCGCACGCCGCTGCGCGCGCCGCCCGCTTCTTCGTCGAGAAGTTTCCGGGTCGCTCGATGTATGCCGTGAAGGCGAATCCCAGCCCGGACCTGCTCAAGGTTC
The DNA here is from genome assembly GCF_034556155.1 of Sphingomonas sp. CD22. Taxonomy (NCBI): domain Bacteria; kingdom Pseudomonadati; phylum Pseudomonadota; class Alphaproteobacteria; order Sphingomonadales; family Sphingomonadaceae; genus Sphingomonas; species Sphingomonas sp. CD22. The sequence goes on from NZ_JAYDYX010000004.1 coordinate 407,287, forward strand.
TCTGGGACAATGGCATCACGCATTACGACACCGCCTCGATCGCGGAAGTGCGCCTGGTCAAGGCGACGCTGCCGCAGGCGACTTGCTGCTTCATGCATCCGGTCAAGTCGGAAGAGGCGATCGCCGAGGCGTATTTCGTCCATGACGTGAAGACGTTCTCGCTCGACAGCATGGAAGAGCTGGCGAAGATCGTCCGTGCCACCGACGGCGCCACCGACCTCACGCTCTGCGTGCGGCTGCGCGTCTCGTCCGAATATGCCAAGCTCAGCCTCGGCTCGAAATTTGGCGTCGGCCCCGGCGAGAGCAAGGAATTGCTGATCGCCACCCGCCAGGTCGCGGACGCGCTCGGCATCTGCTTCCACGTCGGCAGCCAGACGATGTCGCCGGACGCCTATACCAACGCGATGGAGCGCGCCCGCGCGGCGATCGTCGAGGCGGCGGTAACCGTGGACGTCATCGACGTCGGCGGCGGCTTCCCCTCGGCCTATCCCGGCATGACCCCGCCGCCGCTGGAGCGTTTCTTCGAGACGATCCATCGCGCGTTCGAGAGCCTGCCGATCAGCTATTCGGCCGAATTGTGGGCCGAGCCCGGCCGCTCGTTGAGCGCCGAATATGCCTCGGTCGTGGTCCGCGTCGAGCGGCGCCGCGGCACCGAGCTGTACATCAACGACGGCGCCTACGGCACGTTGTTCGATGCGGCGCATATCGGCTGGAAATATCCGGTGCAGCTGCTGCGCGAGCCGGATTCGGACGCGCGCGACATGGACTTCGCATTCTGGGGTCCGACCTGCGACGATCTCGATTACATGCAGGGCCCGTTCCCGCTCCCCGCGGACACGGTCCCCGGCGATTATTTTGAGATCGGCATGCTCGGTGCCTATGGCTCGGCGATGCGCACCGCGTTCAACGGCTTCGGCACCGGCGACACGGTCGTCGCGACCGACGAGCCGATGCTGTCGGTCTATCTCGACGACGAGATCGCCGACGTGCGTACGAACAACGTCGTAAAGCTGTAACCACAACGCTATAACCGATTGTCTTCCCTCCTCCCGCTCCGGCGGGAGGGGCGGCCCTGGGTTTCCGCGTCCCCAATGTTGAACGACGACGGCTGGATTAGCCAAAGGCGAGCCATGACCGACACCTTGACGAAGACCGCCGGCGCCAACGCGCCGATCAACGACAACCGCAAGGCCGAACTGCTCTCGAAGCAGGTCAAGCATATCGACATCAAGAGCTTCGACGCGCGCCCGATCGTCGATGCGATGGCCGACATGAGCTTCACCAGCCGCGACCTCGGCCGCGCGACCAACATCTACAACCAGATGCTGGCCGACAAGGATTGCTCGATCTTCCTCGTCATCGCCGGCTCGACCTCGGCCGGCGGCTGCATGGACCTGTACGCCGAGCTGGTTCGCAACAACATGGTCGACGGTATCGTCGCGACCGGTGCGACCATCGTCGACATGGATTTCTTTGAAGGCCTCGGCCACAAGCATTACCAGGCGCTCGAGATCCCCGACGACGATACGCTGCGTTCGCTCTACATCGATCGCATCTACGATACGTATATCGACGAGGAAGCGCTCCAGAACGTCGACCACACGATCTTCGAGATCGCCGAGAGCCTCGAGCCGCGCGCCTATTCGAGCCGCGCCTTCATCCGCGAGATGGGCAAATATCTCGTCGAGCACGGCAAGAAGGACAACAGCCTCGTCAAGCTCGCCTATGAGCATGACGTGCCGATCTTCTGCCCGGCGTTCGTCGATTCGTCGGCGGGCTTTGGCCTCGTCAAGCATCAGGTCGATGCGGCCAAGGCGGGCCGTCCGTATCTGATGATCGACGCGGTGGCGGACTTCCGCGAGCTGACCGAGATCAAGATCCAGGCGGGCACCACCGGCCTGCTGATGATCGGTGGCGGCGTGCCGAAGAACTTCATCCAGGACACCGTCGTCTGCGCCGAGATTCTCGGCCACGACGACGTGCAGGTCCACAAATACGCAGTGCAGATCACCGTCGCCGACGTCCGTGACGGCGCCTGCTCGTCCTCGACGCTGCAGGAAGCGGCGAGCTGGGGCAAGGTCAACACCGGCATCGAACAGATGGTCTTCGCCGAGGCCGGCTCGGTGATGCCGCTGCTGGCGTCGGACGCCTATCATCGCGGCCTGTGGAAGGACCGCCCGGTCCACCGCTGGGGCGCGATCTTCGACAAATAAGCCATACCTAAGTCCTCCCCCGCCAGGGGGAGGTGGCACGGCGAAGCCGTGACGGAGGGGGAGGACAGGGCGAGACTTCGTTATGGAGCTGCCACCCTGTCCTCCCCCTCCACCATTCGGCTGAAGCCGAACGGTTCCCCTCCCCCTTGCGGGGAGGAATTGTGGATATTGCCCCCGCCTCCCCGATCCGTCACTCTGCCCACAAAAGGAGAGTGACCACCGATGCACAGCGAAATCCTGCGGCCGATGGCGGCGCTCGTCGCCTGGACGCTCGTCATGCTGGTCTGGATGCTCGCCACCCGCCTGCCGTCGATGAAGGCCGCCGGCCTCCGTCTCGGTACGCTCGTCGGCACCAAGCCGTCCGACGCCGACCGTGGCCTGCCGCCGCAGGTCCAGTGGAAGGCGCACAATTACAACCACCTCCACGAACAGCCGACGCTGTTCTACGCGATCTGCACGGTGATCGCGCTCAGCGGCACCGGCGACGGCGTCAATGCGATGATCGCCTGGCTGTATGTCGGATTGCGCGTGATACATTCGCTGGTACAGGCGACCACGAACAAGGTAGGGCCTCGTTTCATGCTCTTCATCGCCTCCAGCCTCGCGCTCGCCGCGCTCACCCTCCACGCCGTCATGGCGGTGTTCTGATGGCCAAGGGAGAGGTGTTCGAACGCCACCGCCAGCCGTGGACGCAGGACGAGATCCAGAAGCTCCACCAATTCGCCAAGAAGGGCATGGCGCTGAAGGCGATCGCCAAGGCGCTCAAGCGCAGCGAGGAATCGACCAAGGACCGCGCCAAGGAAGACAATCTGTCGATCGCCAAGCTGCGCTAGACGGCGCCCGGGCTCGTACCGAGCCTGTCGACCCTTAGCCGAACAGCCGCTTCGCGCTGCGCTCCAGCATCAGCAATTGCCACAAGGTCCGGCCGTGGTCGGCCCGCCCGCTGCGATGCTCGTCGGCGAGCTTCGCGACCTGCGCCATGTCGAGCCAGCCGCTCTCCACCAACGTCCGCGACCGGGCCAGCCCCTCCGCCTCCGCCGCCAACGCGCCGCGGAACCACGCGCTGATCGGCGTCACGAACCCCATTTTGGGCCGGTAGAGGATGTCCTTGGGCAGATAGCGTTCGAGGCTGCGCTTCATCAGCCATTTGCCCTCGCCGCCGTGCAGCCGCATGCCGACCGGCAGCGTCGCGCAGAATTCGACCAGTCGGTGGTCGAGCAGCGGCTCGCGCGCTTCCAGCCCGACCGCCATGCTGGTCCGGTCGACCTTGGTGAGGATGTCGCCGGGCAGCCAGATCATCATGTCGGCATATTGCGCGCGGTCGAGCGCATCGCGCGCCGGCGCCGCCCGCATCGCCGCGACGTAGCGATCCTCGGCGCGATGCCCGCCGAGCACCCGCCGCGCCTCCGCGCTCAACAGCCGCGCGCGCAGCTCGGGCGAGGTCACTCCCACGGCGCGCGCGTAGGCTTCGTCGCCATCCGCGCCCAGCGCGAGCAGCGTCGCCTTGGCGCGCAGCGGACGCGGCGCCCAATCGGCCTTGGGATAATAGCGCCCCAGCGTCCCGAACGCCGCGCGCCGCCAGCGATCGGGCAGCATGCCGCGCACCCGCTCCTCCGCCGCCTGGAATTTGTAGCGGCGATAGCCGGCCAGCATCTCGTCGGCGCCATCGCCCGACAGCGCCACCGTCACGCTCTTCCGCGCCAGCGCCGCGACCTGATAGGTCGCCAGCGCGCTGCCGTCGGCGAAGGGCTCGTCGAAATGATGGACCAGCGTGTCGATCAGCGCGAAATCGTCGGGCCGCACCACCTGCGCGTGATGATCGGTGGCGAAACGCTGCGCCACCATCGCGGCATGCGCGCGCTCGTCGTGCCCCGCCTCGTCGAAGCCGATCGTGCAGGTCTTGACCGCCGCCTTGCTCGCCTCGGCCATCAGCGCGACCACCGCCGAACTGTCGACCCCGCCCGACAGGAAGGCGCCGAGCGGCACGTCGGCGACCATCCGGCTGCGCACCCCGTCTCGTATCCGCGCCAGCAGTTCCTCGCCGAGCGCCTTGGCCGAGCCGCTCGCGCGGTCGGCGAAGCTCAGCGACCACCAGCGCCGCGGCCGCGGCACCCCCTGCCAGCGCTGCACCAGCAGAAAATGGCCGGCGGGCAGCTTGCGTACGCCCGCGACGAGACAGGCATCGTCGGGGACATAGCCGAAGGCGAGGAAATCCTCGATCGCGGTCACGTCGGGCACCCGCCGCAGCAACGGATGCGCGAGCAGCCCCTTCAATTCGGAGGCGAAGGCAAGGCTGCCATCGGACAGCTCGACATAATGGAGCGGCTTTACCCCCATCCGGTCGCGCGCGAGGAACAACGTCCCCGTGTCGGCATCGTGCAGCGCGAAGGCGAACATGCCGTTGAGCCGGTCGAGCAACGCAGGCCCCCACGCGCGCCAGCCGTGCAGCAGCACCTCGGTATCGCCATCGGTGACGAAGCGCGCGCCCTTGCGCTCCAACTCGCTGCGCAATTCGGCGAAATTGTAGATCTCGCCGTTATAGGTGATCGTCAGCGCACCCGACTGCATCGGCTGCGGCGATCCGGCGAGATCGATGATCGATAGCCGGCGATGGCCGAACCCGACGCCGGGCGCGGTCCATATCCCCTCGCCGTCCGGCCCGCGATGCGCCTGCGCCGCGATCATCGCGGCGATCCGCGACGGGTCGACCGGCTTGGGCGTCTCCGGGTGGAAGATACCGGCGATGCCGCACATCAGCGCGGCGCCACGACGGCATCGCTCAAGCCGTCGACCGGACCGAGCGCCGTCGCCAGCGCGGCGATGTCCGCCCGCGCGTCGCGGCCCGGCACCACTTCCGCCGACAGATGGATCGCCACCGCGCGCTGTGCGCCGCCGAGCAGCTTCGCCTTCATCGTCTCGATCTTCACCACGCGCTCGTCCGACGTTACCGTATCGCCGACGACGTACCATGTCGCGACGATGCGCTCCACCGGCCCCGCGGCGGTGATCCGCATCGCCCTGCCGCCCGCGACCGGCGCTTCGTCGGCGACGCGCACCCAGCGGTCCTCCTCGCGCAGCACACCGGTGCCGAACGCGCCGATCTTATGCCCCTCGCCCTGCGACCCGAACACCGCGATCGCCAGATCGACCGCCGCCCCGCCCCGCGCATAGCGGCCGAACAGCATATGGTCCGCGCCCGGATAGAACGGCTGCCACGGTGCGCGGAGGCTCAACGGCGCACGCGTCCAGCCCGCCACCTGCGGCAGGGCGATGCGCGCCGGCAACGGCGTCGCGCGATGCGCGATTGCGCCGCTCCATGCGGGCCACATGCCGGCCACCGCCACGGCCAGCACCACGCCGATCGGCAACCCCATCCACCGCCCGCGTACCGGCGGCAGCGCGGCGGGATCGAACGCCGGCGCATCGGGCGCGCGATCGAACCAGCGCCAGCCGATCGCCAGCACCGCCGCCATCACCAGCCCGAAGAACAGCCAGCCGTAGACGATATGGTCGAAGCCGGTCGCCGCCTCGACGCTGGTCAGATGCGCGGCATAGATCGTCCCGAAGGCGCGCACGCCGTTGGCGAGCACCGGCACCACCAAGGCCGCGAGCAGGAACCACGCCCGCCGCCGCCACGACACGAAACAGACGTCGGCGACCAACACGCCGAAGGCGAGCATCGCGATGACGAACTTGGCGCCCGAACACGCCTCCGCCACCTCGAACCAATAGCGGCCCGCATGGATCAGCACGCCGTTCGAACTCGCCGGCACACCGAACGCATCGAGCAGCGGCATCACCATCCGCACCGTCACCGCCTGCAACAGCGGCTCCAGTTCCTCGCCGAACGGCACCAGGAACAGCGCATAGCCGAGCGGAAAGGCGAGCCCCCGCGCCACCTGCGGCCCGAGCAGCGTCACCACCGCGCCCTGCAGCATGACGATAAGCCCCAATTGCCGCGCGAAGCTCACCGACCCCGCGTCGCCCATCAGCCAGCCCGCGCCGCCGACCGCGACCAGCGCCAGCCCCGGCCACCACGCGACCGGCGTCAGCGCCGCCAGCTCGCGCCGCCGCTGCCACACCAGCCAGCCGATCACCGGCCCGATGAACAGGCAATGCCCGAACGTCGTGCTCGTCCACCAGATCGACACCAGCCGCGCGACGTCGTTGCGGAACAGCAGCAGGATCGCCGCCGTCGCCAGCGCGAGCCCGATGGCGTGCCGCCGCCACGGTATCGCGGTCACGCCAGCCCCAGCAGCGTATCGAGCGGTGCCAGCCGCGCGGTCCAGTCGTAGCGCGCGATCACCCGCGCCCGCGCCGCCGCACCGAGCGCCGCCGCAGCGTCGGGATCGTCGAGCAGCGCGCCGATCGCCGCGACATGCGCCGCCGCATCGTCGGCGACGCGCAACGCCCCGCCATGATCGATCCCCTCCGCCGCCGCGGCCGAGGCGACGACGGGGCGCGCCATCGCCATCGCCTCGAGCACCTTGTTCTGGATGCCGCGCGCCAGCCGCAACGGCGCGACGCATACAGCCGCCGCCGCCAGCCACGGCCGCACGTCGTCCACCGCGCCGGTGACGATCACGGCGTCGGAGGCGAGCGCCTGCACCACCGCCACCGGCGCCCGCCCGACGATCGCGAAGCGCAGGCCGGGATAGCGCGCGCGTAACGCCGGCAGGATGTCGCGCGCGAACCAGATCACCGCCTCGACATTCGGCCGGTAATCCATCTGTCCGGTGAAGACGATCAGCGGCATATGACGCTTCGACCCGCCCCCCGATTCCCCCGTCACCGCGGACTCGTCCCGGGGTCCACTCGGCGGCGAGGAGAGCGGCTCGTGAGTCGCTACCGTCCCGGGGACGGGTTGCCCCCGGAACACGTCCGGGGTGACGGCGTGGGGGAAGCCGACGTCGCCTGCCACCACGCCCGGATCGAACGCCGCCGCGTCGATCCCGTTCTCCACCGCGACGATCCGCCCCGCCGCGTTGCCGGCGCGGAACAGCGCCGCTTCCGCCTCGCTGACGAACAGGCTCGCCGAGACCTCGGCCGCCACCCGCCGCTCGAACTTGCCGAGCAGCCGCGCCTCGCGCCGCATCATCCATCGCAGCGGCAATGATCCCGCCTCGGCGAAGCCGGCGAACTTGACCGAGTCGACATCCACGAAGTCCATCACCGCCGGCACCCCCGCCGGCAGATATTGCGCCATCTGCCCCGAGAAACAGTAGACCGCATCGGCGCGCACCGCCGCGACCGCCCGCCGCATCTCCGGCGATTCGAACGCGGTCAGCGACACCGGCAATCCCCGCGCCAGTGCCTCCACCGCCGCCATCGCCTGCGACTTGCGCCGCCGCACGATCGTCACGCTCACGAGCGCATCCAGCTCGGCTGGCAGATCGAAATCCGCCTCGCTCTCCCCGAATGCGACCAGATGCACCCGCGCCCGCGTCATCAGATAACGCAGGACGTGATAGCTGCGGATCTTGTCGCCGCGGTCGGGTGGAAAAGGGGCGCGATGGGCGAGGAACAGCAGCTCCATCACCCCAGCCCGCGCGATATCCACGGCCCCAGCATAGTGGCGACCGGCAACGGCAGCCGCTGCCATGTTCGCACCATCAGCGCATATTTCGGGTTGAGCGGATTGACCTCGCGGCTCCCGCCCTCGCTCCGCTTGGCATAGAGCCGCGGCACCCCGGCGAAGCCCCAATTCTTCTTGAACGCCGCCGCACCCGTCCCGGTCTTCGACCGCCCGAAGTCGAACCGCGTGCAGCCGCGCGCCCGCGCATGGCTCATCAGCGTGAAATACATCCGGTCGTTGGCGCGCAAGCCCCGCGCCGCCGCGGTGCCACCACCCCAATAAGGAAACACCGTCCCCTGGAAATACAGGCTGAGCACGCTCGCCACCGCCCGCCCCTCATGGCGCACGGTCAGCACGTCGGCGTCCATCGCCTCGGCGACGCAGCGGAACAGCGCCGCGGGAAACACCGGCGTGCCGAGATTGCGCACCGATTCGGCATAGACGCGGTAATGATCGCGGAGCAGCGCCGCGCCCCCCGTCTCCACCGCCAGGTCGAACCCCAATGCCCGCCGTACCTCGGCACGCTGCTTGCGCGGCACCGCGAGCAGCTCGGCGTCGTCGTCCGCCGCCAGATCGCGCACGAAGCCCAGATAGGAGGTGTCGTCCGTCTCCCACCCCGCCGGCGCCGGCCCGCCGCGCAACTCGACGCCGGGACAGCCGATCCGCCGCGCCAGCGCCCAGGCCGCCGCGCCCAACGCATCGACCCCGTCGCCCAGCACCCCGCCATCCACTCCGAAGCCGGTGGACACCAGCGCCTTGCCGAACAACGGCGAGCGCATCACGGTCAGCGGCAACACCCCGACGAGCTCGCCGCCGCGCTCGGCGACGAGATAGCGCGCGCGCTGTCCGCAGCCGCGCTCGACCGCACGGCTCCATGCGGTAAGGTGGAAGGGCGTCGCCCCGGGGGTGCGTGCGACGAAGCCGTCGATCGCCGCGCTCTCGCCGGCATCGCGCAGCGCGGCCTCGCGCACGGTCGACGACGTCACGACAGCAGCGCCGCCTCGCGCGCCACCACCGCATCGACCCGGTCCCAATCGTGGCGTGCGATCAGCCCGCGCAGCTTGCCCGCCATCGCCCCCAGGCGCGAATAATGGCGCACCTTCGACCGCAGCGGCGCCTCCCGCACCCGCGGCTGCGCCGGATCGACCTCCCACGGGTGGAAATAGAAGATGCCGGCATGGCCTTCGCGATTGACCTGCCGCACCGCGAAGTCCGTCAGCGCCGACGGCAGCAGCCGGAAGAAGCCGCCCCCCGTCGCCAGATGCCGCCCGCCGATCCGCGCCACCGTCACCGGCAGCTCGACCAACGGCGAATCCGCCAGCGGGCGAAACGCGTAGCGCGGCGCGTCGCGCCAGCCATAATGGTCGTGCGCGACCGGCGCGACACTCGACGAATAGGCATAGCCGGCCTCCGCCAGCGCGTTGAACGCCCACAGATTGCGCGTGTCGATCGAGAAGCTCGGCGCGCGATAGCCCGTCACCGCCTGCCCGCCGGCATCCTCCAGCGCCGCTCGCGCGCGCGCGAGATCGGCGCGGAACGCCGCCGCGTCCATCGTGAACACACGCTGATGGTCCCAGCCATGGCTGGCGATCTCATGCCCCGCCTCGGCGATCCGCCGGATGAGCCGCGGCTGCCGCGCCGCCACCCAGCCGAGCGTGAAGAAGGTCGCCTTGACCCCGCTCTCCGCGAACAGGTCGAGCACCGCGCCGGTGTTCGCCTCGACGCGGCTGGCGATCGTCGCCCAGTCGCTCTTGTCGATCACCCGCTCGAACGCGCCGACCTGAAACCATTCCTCGACATCGACCGACAGGCCGTTGCGCACCGCGCTACGCGGCATGGTCCCACGCCGCCGGAGGACGGATCGGCACGTGATCGTCGCGGATGTCGGATGCGCCCGCCGCCATCGCCGCGGAGGCCGCCGCCGCCTCGTGGCGATCCGCCTCGACCCAGTCGACCAGCAGCGTCAGCACGCGGCGCAAGGCGCCCTCCTGCTGGTCGATCCGCGCCTCCAGCGCCGCGATCCGCGCCTCCGCCGCCGCGGACACCCCCTCGGGCGCGGCGGCACGATCCGGCATGGGATCGGCGATCGGCTCCGCCGGCGCGGCGCGCGGGACGAAGCGCCGCACCGAACTCTCCTGCGCGACCGGTGCCGGCGGCTCGACGCTGACCGCCGGCGGCTCGCTCACCGGCATCGGCAGGTCGCCGTGGAGGTCGCCGAGCACCTGCCGCACGATCGCGCCGTCGATGATCTCCGACCCTTCGACCGCGGCATGCAGCATCACCCGCCCGGCGAGCTGGTTGAGCCGTCGCGGCACGCCGCCCGAACCCTCGTACAGCGCGGCGAACGCATCCGCGGCGAAGTCCGGCCGCCCCTGCCAGCCGACCACCGACAGCCGGTGCGCGACATAATCGGCGACCTCATGCGCCTCCATCGGGTCGAGATGGTGGATCGCGATCACCCGCTGGCGCAATTGCTCCAGTCGGTCCGAACCATGCAGCCGCTCGCGGAATTCGGGCTGGCCGAGCAGCAGGATCTGCAACAGCGCATGTCCGCCCGCCTGGAAGTTCGACAGCATGCGCAGCTCTTCGAGCGAATCGATCGGCAGCGCCTGCGCCTCGTCGACGATCAGCAACGTCCGCCGTCCCGAGCGCGCCACGGCATGGAGGCCGCGTTCGATCGCGGTCAGCAATTGCGCCTTGGCCAGCCCCTGCGGATCGACGCCGAGGCCGGTCGCGACGATGCGCAGCAGGTCGTCCGCGGGGATCGCGGTCGAAACGATGGTGATGACGTTGAGCGCCTCGGGATCGACCTGCGCGGTGAGATGCCCGACCAGCGTCGTCTTGCCCGCGCCGATGTCGCCGGTGACGACGACGAAGCCCTCGCCCTGCGCGAGACCGTAACCGAGATAGGCCATCGCCTTGCGATGCGTCGCCGTCTCGTACCAGAAGCGCGCGTCGGGCGTCAGCTGGAACGGCCGCCCCGATAATCCGAAATGCGCGTCGTACATAAGCCGATGCCCTTAGAACGAGTAGCGCGCGGCAAGCAGTGCCTGCGCCGACCAAGCGGTATCCACGTCACCGGTATCGAAGGCGTAAACGCCCGCGCTCGCCGTGGTGGTGATCCGCCCGAAACTGTGACCATAACTCGCCGTGCCGCCATAGGACCAGAGCCCGGCGCTGCGCGCGATCCCAGATTCATAGTAATTGACGAACAGATTGGCGTCGAACGTCGACAAGGCGGTCAGCGTGCGGTTGAAGAAGAGCTGGCCATAGGCGCTCTGGTCCTCGATCCCGAACAGCGTCACGCCCGGCACGCTGTCGCGGTTGAACAGCTTGCGGTTGGCATAGCCGACGCCGCCGCCATAGGTCGACCGCCCGCGCGTGATCGACAGCACCGCATCGACGCCGCGCGCACGATAGCTCGCGGTCGAGATCGACTGGAACACGTCGTTGAGGCAGCCGCCCGGCGTCGATCCGCTGGTCGAGAAGATGCAGCCGTTATATTGCTGGGTGAAGGCGTCGCGCGCGGACAGGAAGCTGGTCGGCAGATTGGCGAGCCCGGTCCGCAATTGCCGGCCGAAGGTGGTGACGCTGTCGTAGACGTCGGCGGCGAACCCGACATGCTCCGACGCCTGATAGGTCAGCAGCCCGGTATAGCTCAACGATCCATACCGCTTGCCGACATGCGCCTCCGCCGCCAGCCGCCGGTTGGGCCGCCACACCACGCCGGCATCGTAATAAACGCCATCGGTGCGATAGGCGATCTGCCGCGGCGCCGCCGGATCGGTGACGAACCGTCCGTCGCGGTCGACCACCGGCGCGCCCGCCGCATCGGTCAATGCCGCACGGTTGCTCGTCTCGACGCGCTCATAGCCGATCCCGCCGGTCAGCGCGACATAGGGCGACACCGGCAGCAGCGCGTCACCGCGGACCCGCCAGCTCTGGTAGCGGCCATCGAGCTGCCCGGCATCCTCGCGCTCCCAGCCGCCGCTCGCGGTCAGCCCGACCGGCAGCACCTGCCCGGGCCGCACGCTGGCGCTGACCCCCGCCGCCTGGCCGAACGAATCGTCGTAATAATCGAGCCGCGGCTGCCCCGCCGGTACCGCGGTGAAGCTCGGGCTCTCGACCTTGGTATAGCCCGCCTGATAGCTCGCCGCGATCGCCACCGGCCCGGCGCGGGTCGCATAGCTCGGCCCGCCATAGACCGCATAGACCTGGCTGATATTGTCGACGTTGCCGACCAGCACGCCCGGCGCCGCGCCGCGGATGTCGGAGCGGCTGCGCGTCGCGATGCCGCCCGCCTCCAGCGTCAGCCCGCGCGCGACCTGCGCCGAGACGCGGGCGAGCCCGGTATGGATGTCGTCGTCGCCGATCCGGTCGTCCCAGGCGATCCGCCGCTCATAGCGATAGGACAATTGGCCGGTCAGCCGCGCGCTGCTCGCCGCGACGTCGATCCCCGCGGCGATCGTCGAATAGGTCAGCACGTCCCCGGAATTGAGATCGGCGTCGAGCACCTGCCCCAGTTCGATATACGGCACCGCGGTCAGCCGCCGGCTCTGCGCCTCGGCCTGACCGGCGACCGCCAGCGCAGCCAGCGCCACCCCTGCCGACAGCATCCGGATCACTTGCCGGGCTCCTGCCCGTAATAGGTGCCGTAGCGGTGGCCGCCGGGGACGAAGGACACCGCATTGAGCACCAGCGCGATCTCGTCGCAACCGTCGAGCCGCTGCACCGCCTCGCGCAATTCGCTCTCCGGCGTGCGGTCGGCGCGCACCACCAGCACCACCTGCCCGACCAGCATCGCCAGCACCGCCGCGGGCGACGCCGCGAGCGCCGGCGGAGAATCGAAGATCACGATGCGCCGCGGGTTGGCCTCGAGCAGCCGTGCGAGCACCTCGCGCGTCCGCGCCGAGGCGAGCAGCTCGGTATCGGTCGCGGTCTTCGTTCCCGCCGGCAGGATCGCCAGCCCGCCGACATCGGTGCGGATCACCAGGCTCTCGACATCGATCCGGCTGTCGGCGAGCGCGTCGAGCAGCCCCGGCTGTTCGGCGAGGCCGAGCCGCGCGAGCACGTCGGGCTTGGCGAAATCGGCATCGACCAGCAGCACTTCGGTGTCGCGCTCCGCCGCCATCGACAGCGCCAGATTGACCGCGCAGAAGGTCTTGCCGTCGCCCGGCCGCGCCGAACACACCAAAGCGGTCCGCGCCCGGTCGCGCGCGGCGGGATCGTCGCGTCCGGCGCGGGACACGCGCTCGCGGGTTATCAGCAACTGCCGCTTGATCAGCCGGAATTCCTCGGCGAGCGGCCCGACCGGCGCGCCCGGCACGATCATCCCCGCCTCGGCGAGCATGCCGCGGTCGATCCCGGCGATATCGGTCAGCTCGGGCGTCTCGTAGAAGGCGTCGGGCAGTTCGTGCCCGACCGGCGCGCGCAATTCCGCCGGGATCGCCAGGAAGGTCGGGTCCGCACCCGGATCGGCCACTGTCCAGGCATCGACCGGCGGTGGCGGCGGTGGTGGCGGCGGTGGTACGGCGACCGCCTCGAGCACCGGCAGGTCGTACGCCGGCGCGCGGCGGCGCAGATGCGAACCGAAATCATAGACGCGTGCGGCGCGCTCCAGCAGCGATTCGGCACGATCCGGCGTCGGCGTCATCTCGTCATCCCGTCGCAGCCCGTTCATGCCGCCATCCCCCGTTGCAGCACTTCGACGCCGAGCAGCAGCACATAGGCCGCGACCAGCCCGGCGGTGCCGCCGAGGAACAGCTTGAGCCGCTTGCCGCGCTGGTCCGCCTGCATCCGCGTCACCACCTCGCCGATCGAGCCGATCACCGGCATGCCCGTCGCTTTCTCCAGCCGCGGCCCGGTCGCGAAGGTCGCGCGCAACTGGCCGAGCGCGAACGCCGCACCGATCCCGGCGGCGAGCCCGGCGATCAGCACGCCGGTCAGCAGCAGCATCCGGTTGGGCGCGGTCGGCGCGCGCGGCATCGTCGGCGGGTCGATCACCGAGAATTTGACGTTGTCGGTCTGCGTCTGAGCCTGGCCACGCAACGCGATCTGTTGCCGCTGGGTCAGCAATTGGTCGTATTGATCCTTGAGCACCTGATAGTCGCGATCGATCTGGCCCTGCTCCGCCGCCACTTCGGGATCGCCCGACAATTTGGCGTTGAGCTGGTCGAGGTCGCCCTGCAACTGCGCCTTGCGCATCTTGAGCGCCGCCACCGCCGATTGCTTGTCGGCCATCATCGATTGCAACGACAGGTACAGCGGGTTGGGCGTGCCGCCACCGCCCGCGCCGATCGGCTCTCCCCGCGCGGCCGCCTGCGCCGCGGCGAGCTGCCGCTTGAGCGCCACCACATCGGGATGCTGGTCGGTATAGCCCCGCGCGCGCGCATCGGCGAGCTGGCCCTGGATCGCGTTCAGCGCGGCGCGTGCCGGCCCGGCGGCGACGCCGCCCGCCCCCGGGATCGTCGCCGGCGTCCCGGCCATCTGCCCCTGCACCGCCGCGAGGCTCGACTGCGCCGCGGCGAGGTCGCCGTCGACCTGCGCCATCTGGCTGCGCGACGCGCCGATCCGGTCGCCGACCGATCCGGTGCCGGGCAGCGCGCCGAGATAGCGCGTCTGGAAGTCCGATCGTTTGGCATCCGCATCGGCGAGCTGCTTTTGCAACTGGTCGAGCTGTTTGTTGAGGAAGTCGAGGCTCTGCGTCGTCTGGCTGCGGTCGCGGCCGAGGTTCTGCTCGACGAAGATATCGATCAATTTCTGGGTGATCGCGCGCGCCAGCTTGGGGCTGGCGGCGGTGGTCGTGATCTGGAACAGATTGTCCTGCTGGCTCTCGACCTTGATCGCGCTGGCAAGGCCCGCGACGCGATCGGCGACGTCGCGATCGCTCGACACCGTCTGCGCCAGATCGGTGCCGCGCACCACCTTTTCGAGGTTGACCGCGCTGATCAGCGTCTGGCGTATCGTATCGACGTCCTTCTGCTGCGTCTGCGCCGGCGCGTCCATCGCGGCGGGCAGGATCGACTGCATCTGTACGAAGACGCGCGCGCGCGATTCGTAGCGGCTCGGCATCTGGCTGACTACGAACCAGCCCGCGACGCACACGCCCCATGCCACCGCCAGCGCCAGCCAGCGCCGCGTCCAGATCGCATGCAGCGCCAGCCGCGCCTCGTCGTAGATGCCGTTCATCGCGCGCGACGCCCGCAGGATCGGTTCGGAAGAGCCACGCCCACGCTCAGAACATCGATTCTGGGATGATGATCACGTCGCCCGGCTGCAGGCTGACGTTGGCGCTCGAATCACCCTTCTTGAGCAGATCGGCGATCTGCAGCTGATATTCCTGCTGCGCCCCGGTCTTGCGATCGTGACGGACCAGCTTCGCCTTGTTGCCGGCGGCATATTGGTTGAGGCCGCCGACAGCGATCATCGCATCGAGCAACGTCATGTTGGCCCGATACGGGATCGACGCCGGCTTTTCGGTCGCGCCAATGATCCGCACCTGCTGGCTATAGGTGCCCGAGAAATTCTCGACGATCACCGAGACGATCGGGTCCTTCACATATTGGCCCAGCGCCTGCTTCATGTCGGCGGCGAGCACCGACGGCGTCTTGCCGACCGCGGGCATGTCGTTGATCAGCGGCGTGGTGATGCGACCGTCGGGGCGCACCTGCACCTTCGCCGACAACTCCGGATTGCGCCACACGAAGACGTTGAGCTGGTCGAGCGGACCGATGACATATTCCTCGCCCGGCTGCTCCTTGCTCGCGACATAGGTCGCCGGCGGCAGCACCGGGCCGCTCGCGCTGCTCGCGCAGCCGCCGAGCACCGACGCCGCGGCACCGACGGCGAGCAGGACACGGACGGGAACACCGGAACGCATAATCTTCTCCTGACCCCCAGGCGCATCGCCGCATCGACGGCGGAGCGCGTGCGGCACGTCATGCGGCGGGAGAGGTGAAGATAGCGTTAGGAACGCTAGTTCAACGATTTCGCCGACATGCCGACGCCCTCCCCAAGACCGCCAGCCTTCGTTATCATGAAGCGATGATCCGTGCTCTTCTTTTGGTGACCGCGTCGTTCACCTTCGCCAATCCCGTTTCGGCACAGTCTTCGTCGCCGCTGACCGATCTCCAGATCACCGCGATCAGCTCCGTCACGCAGTCGGAGCGGATATCGCCCGGCCAGCAGCAGACCGTCCGCCGCCACAGCGGCCCGGTCAGCCTGGTCGTGACGGAAAAGGGCTTCGGCCGCGCCCGCCTGCTCCGCATCGACGGCGTGGTCGCGGCGGCGGAGGCGAGCCAGCGTCCGCTCTGCGGCACCGCGGTCACCGCGGGCGCCTGCCACCCGGGCGACCCCGCCACCGGCGTCGAGATCACCTATCACCTCGGCCCGCTCCCGTCCGGCACGGTCCTGACGGTACAAGACACCACCACGACGCTCCCGCCGCGGACGCTGACCGCGGCGATCGAGCTGCGCTGAGAGCTGGGCTAAGCGGCGCGTTGCCTGCTGCGCACGCTAATGCCTCCTCGACTTCGGCGCAGCGCAATCGCTGGTCGTCAGGACGCTCGATCACCCCGAACATCCGTCACCCCGGATCTCGTCCGGGGTGACGAAAGGACTGGAATGGCGGAAGGGCTAGAGCCGCCAGCCATTTGGAATATCGTCGATATGCCCCCCTCCCCATCGCAAGGAGGGAGGCACCTGCATCAGAAGTGATAGCCCGCGGTCAGTTGCAGGATCGGATACACCTTATATTTGGCCGCGTCCTTCTCCACGCTCTGCCGCTCCGCTTCGAGATCGTCGGTATCGACGCCGTTATTGCTCGCGGTCAGCGATTTGACCCGCAGCGCGCCCTCGAACATCGCTCCGGCCTCGATGCCGAGCTTGAGCCCCTTGGTCAGATGCCCCGAATAGCCCAGCGACAGCGTCGGCGCGATCGGCTTGAAATCGGCGTGCGCATGCAGCGTCCCGATCTCGGCCGGGGTATAATCCTCGTCGCCGATCTCGGTAATCGTCGTCGGCGTCGCATAGGCATGCGCATGATTCTTGTTGAGCCGCGCCCCCGCCGACACGAAGAAGCCGCTGCCGCCGACGTGATAGTCGACCATCAGCCCGACCGAGCGGAACCGCGCTTTGCCGTTATATCTGACGTCATCCGAATCGAAGTCGTGCGACAGGTTGAAGAAGGTGACGTTGCTGCGCACCGCAAAGGTGTTGCCGAGCGCGACGCTCGCCTCCGGGCCGATACCGAGCGTGCCGGCGGTGATGCCGACCGAGCCCTTGGCAGGCTCGCCACGGGCGAGCGCGGGCGATGCGGCTGCGACGGCAGCCAAGGCCAGAACGACCGGCGCCAGCCGGACGATGGAACGTTGCATTTTCCCCCCTAGGGATTGGGGCACAGTCGCGGAAGTCTGCGCCACGGTACAGGAACGAAGGCCGCGAAACTCGTCAGACCCTCGGCCCCGAAGGACCGTGGCGCGCGCGTCGGAGATGAGTCAGGGCGCTGCGGCGACGCAGCGGGCGCGGGCATGGCGCGGCAAGGCCGCTATCGAGCAGATGTAAGCCGACCCGCGATGGCGTGCCGATATGTCCCGAAGCGACCGCTGCTGCTGCATTGATCCATTATAGCGGCGCCCGCGACCGAACCGCGGCGTCGCTGGAAAAATGCCGCGACGGACCTAACGCCGGGCTTCCGCCCCTGCGTGGAACTCCGAGCGAGTCGATGTGGACCGCCCACATCAGGCGGCGGTCACGCCCCAGACTAACCTGCGACGATCTCCACCGCCGCCGGATGGCCGAGGAACCCCGCGGGGCTCGCCGAGGCGCCATAGGCTCCGGCGAGGAACACCGCGATCACATCCCCCGGTTCGGCATGCGGCAATCCGACGCGGTCCCCCAGCCGATCGAGCGGGGTGCACAATGGCCCGACCACCGACACGTCCTCCGCCGCCGCTCCGCCGACATCGCGCGCCAGCGCCAGCGGATAGTTGCGCCGCACCACCGTTCCGAAATTGCCGCTCGCCGCGAGCTGATGGTTGAGCCCGCCGTCGGTGACGAGGAACGTCTCGCCCTGGCTCTGCTTGCGATCGACGATCCGCGTCAGATACACGCCCGCCTCCGCGACCAGCCACCGGCCCAGTTCGATCGCGAACCGCGCCTCGCGCAGCACCGCCGCACGCCCGGCGAGCGCCTCCGCCAGCGCCGCCCCGACCCGCTCGACATCGAGCGGCACGTCCCCGGAAAAATAGGGCACCCCGAACCCGCCGCCGAGATTGACCAGCGGCGGCACCGCCCCCGCCTCCTCGGCGAGCCGCGCGGCCAGCGCCAGCGTCGCCGCCTGCGTCTCCACGATCGCGTCCGCGTCGAGCGCCTGGCTGCCCGCGTAGATATGGAAACCGCGCCAGTCCGCGCCGGCTGCGACCATGCGCCGCACCAGCGCCGCCGCCCGCACCGCATCGACGCCGAACGGCGACGGCCGCCCGCCCATCTTCATCCCCGATCCGCGCAGCTCGATATCGGGATTGACCCGCACCGCCAGCCGCGGCGCCACGCCCAATTCGTCGCCGAGCCGCAATGCGCGCTCCGCCTCGCCCTCCGATTCGACGTTGAGCGTCGCGCCGCTGCGGATCGCGCCGATCAGCTCGGCATCGCGCTTGCCCGGCCCGGCGAAGCTGATCGCCGCCGCCGGCTTCACCGCCAGCGCCGTCTCCAGCTCGCCCCCCGACGCGACGTCGAGCCCGTCGACCAGCGGCGCCACGCGCGCGAGCAGCGCCGGCAAGGGATTGGCCTTGATCGCATAATGCAGGTCGACGTCCGGGAATGCCGCACGGAACCGGCCGACCCGCGCCGCCACGATCCCCACGTCGTAGACGAACGCCGGCGTCTCCACCGCCCAATCGACCGCCGCCGTCCCGGCGATCGTCAGCATCCCGGCTTGCGCGGCGAATTCCGCCGGCAAAGGCCCCATCGGCTTCATGCCGTCACCTCGCTGCGGATCGCGGCGCGATCCAGTTTGCCATTGGCGTTGCGCGGCAGTTCCGCGCGCCAGAGATAGCGTCCCGGCTGCATGAAGCTCGGCAGCAACGTTCGCAATCGGGCCCGCAGCGCCTGCTCCTGCGCCGCATCGCCCGCCAGCATCACGACGATCCCTTGTCCCAGCCGCGCGTCGGGCACGCCGACCGCGACCGCCTCGCGCGCCTCGCCGCCGGCGAGCACCGCCTCCTCGATTTCCAGCGGGCTGATCCGGTTGCCCGCACTCTTGATCATCTCGTCGTCGCGCCCGACGAAGCGGAACAGTCCATCCGCCCCCTCGATCACGTTATCCCCCGACCAGACCGCCAGCCCGCCGCTCGCCGCCCAGTCCGGCGCCGGCCGGAAGCGATGCGCGGTCCGCTCGGGATCGCGCCAATAGCCCTGCGCGACCAGCGGCCCGGCATGCACCAGCTCACCCGGCTCGCCCGCCGCGCGCGCGCCGTCCGCGCGCACCGCCATCACCTCGGCGAAGGGGATCGCCCGTCCCATCGCGTCGGGATGCGAATCGATCAGCGCCGGATCGAGCCACGTCGAACGGAACGCCTCGGTCAGCCCGTACATCGCCACCAACTCCGCCTCGGGGAACCGCGAGCGCAGGCTGCGCACCAGCCGCTCGGTCAGCGCGCCGCCCGAGTTGGTCAGCCGCCGCAACCGCGCCGCGGTCGCCGCCGGCCAGTCGACGTCGAGCAATTGCACCCAGAGCGGCGGCACCCCGGCAAGCGTCGTCGCGCCGACCCGTTCCACCGCCTTCACCACGTCGCGCGCGGTGAGATAGTCGAGCGGCGCCACCGCCGCCCCGGCATACCAGCTCGAAAACAATTGGTTCTGCCCGTAATCGAACGACAAGGGCAGCACGCCCAACACCCGATCGTCGGGCGCGATACGCAGATAGTGCGCCACCGACACCGCCCCCAGCCAGAGATTGGCATGCGACAGCATCACGCCCTTCGGCCGCCCGGTCGATCCGGACGTGTAGAGGATCGCGGCCAGCGCCTGCGCATCGGCCGTCGATCGGCCCGGCCCGGCGCCATCGAGCGGCACCGCCGCATCGTCGACCACCCGGCACCCCGCCGGCGCATCGCCCGCCTCCAGCGTCGCCGCCCGCGCCGCCTGCGTCACCAGCAGCGCCGCGCCGCTATCGGCGAGAATATGCGCCACCTGCGCGCGTCGCAGCGCCGGATTGACCGGCACATGCACCAGCCCCGCCCGCGCCGCCGCCAGCGGCATCACGCAGGCAAGCGCGGTCTTGGGCAGCCACGTCGCCACCCGCTCGCCTGCCGCCAGCCCGAGCCCGCCGAGCCATCCCGCGACGCTGGCGACCGCCGCCTCCAGCTCGGCGAACGACCACGTCCGCCCGCGCTCGATCAGCGCCGGCGCGTGCGGCGCCCCGCGCAGCAGATGGTCGACGGGAAAGGGCGTTGGATCGATCGGCACCATGGCCCCTCATAGCGCCACCCCGTTGCCGAATGCAGCCCCAGCCTCTAACGGGCGTCGATCCGCAACCGGTAAGGGCCGCCGCTTTGCTTCCCGAAGGCTATGATACCGTCGAAACCACCGTCCGCGCCGTGCTGCGCGACGTACTCGGCCTCTCTGCGGACCGCGTCGCGGGCTTCACCGCGACCACGCCGCTGTTCGGCGCTTTGCCCGAGCTCGATTCGATGGCGGTGGCGGGCGTGCTCACCGAGATCGAGGACCGGCTCGGCATCCTGATCGAGGACGACGAGGTCGACGGTGAGATGCTCGAGACGTTCGGCGCGCTCGTCGAATTTGCGGCGAACAAGGCGCTCGTCTAGCGTCGCGCGGCATGGCGCCGCGCATCGATCATTACGAATGGACCGGCGGCCGCGAG
This sequence comes from Sphingomonas sp. CD22, assembly GCF_034556155.1. Lineage (NCBI taxonomy): Bacteria > Pseudomonadati > Pseudomonadota > Alphaproteobacteria > Sphingomonadales > Sphingomonadaceae > Sphingomonas > Sphingomonas sp. CD22. The sequence goes on from NZ_JAYDYX010000004.1 coordinate 427,955, forward strand.
GCGATGCTGCGCTTCGGCCCCGATACCGGCCCGCTGCTCGTCGCCGCACTGCCGCTGTTCGAGGAGGCGAACCGCACCCGCACCTTCGCCGTCACGCTGCTGCGCGTGCTGGCGACCCGCGGGATCGCGAGCGTGCTGCCCGACGTGCCGGGCCAGGGCGAGAGCGCCGCGCCGCTCGCCACGCTCCCCGATATGGCCGAGGCGCTCGCCGCGGTCCCTACCGACGGCCGCCCGACCTACGCGCTCGGTCTCCGCAGCGGCGCGCTGCTCGACACCGCCGCCGCGCGCAGGGACCGCTGGCATTTCGCGCCGCAGACCGGCGAGCAGCTCGCCCGCATGCTCCAGCGCACATGGCACGCCGCGGGCAACAGCGGCCCCCAGCCCGACCCCGTCGAGATCGCCGGCAACGTCATCCCGCAAGCGTTCCTCGCCTCGCTAGGCGCCGCCTTGCCGATCGCGGCCGACCGCATCGTCCGCCTGACCAGCGACCCGGAGGACGCCGACCGCAAGGTCGACGCCGCCCCGCTCTGGCGACGCAGCGAACCCGGCAACGATCCCGCGCTGGTCGAGATACTTGCCGATGATATCGCCGACTGGCTGGCCCGATGCGAAGCCTGATCGCTTTCCCCTGCGCCGGCGAGACGCTGATCGGCACGCTCGACGCCGCCCCCGGCCGCACCGGCCTGCTGATCGTGTCGGGCGGCAACGAGATCCGCTGCGGCGCGCACCGCGGCATGGCTTTGCTCGCCGCCCGCGTCGCCGCGGCAGGCTATCCCGTCTTCCGCTACGACCGCCGCGGCATCGGCGATTCGACCGGCGAGGACCGTGGTTATCTTTCGGCCCGCGACGACCTCGTCGCCGCCACCGCCACCTTCCGCGCGCGCGCGCCGCAGCTCGCGACGATCCTCGCTTATGGCAATTGCGACGCCGCCAGCACGCTCGCGCTCCACGGCCACACCGCCGGCATCGATCGCCTCCTGCTCGCCAATCCCTGGACGATCGAGCAGGTCGACGATCTACCCCCCGCCGCCGCGATCCGCGCGACCTACCGCGAGCGGCTGACCAGCCCCAGGGCATGGGCGAAGCTGCTCACCGGCCGCATCGATCTTGCCAAAGCAATCAAAGGCTTACGAAAGGCTTCTGCCAAGACGCCGCAGACGCTGGCCACGCAGATCGTCGCTGCGATCGAAGGCTGGGGAAATGCCGCCAAGGTCATCCTCGCCACCGGCGACGCCACCGCCCAAGCCTATCGCGCCGCCGCCCGCCACCTGCCCGCGCGGACGATCGCAACCGCCTCGCACAGCTTCGCGCGCGAGGAGGACCAACGGCAGCTCCGCGATGCGGTGCTGGCGACGCTGGCGGAGGCTTGATCCACGCGAAGGCGCGAAGAGGGTTCGCACAGAGACGCCGAAGTGTTGCTTTGAACAAGCGCCGGCCTGAGTTCTGCCGCTCTTCCCAATCGTCACCCCGGTGAACGCCGGGGCCATGGTTGCGACGATCCCGATAGCACGCCCGAACCCCACCGGCTGCGTGTCCATGGGTTCCGACTTTCGTCGGAATGACGAGAAGCAAGGCCGGCCGCCTTCGGACAATATCTGCGCAGGCGGCCACCCCACACGACCCATCTTCGCGCCTTCGGCCTTCGCGACAAAACGCTATTCCGCCGCCTCGGCCAGTTCCTCGAACTCCGCCGCCGCGAGGAAGCGCTCCGCATCGAGCGCCGCCATGCACCCGGTCCCCGCCGCGGTCACCGCCTGGCGGTACACCTTGTCCGCGACGTCGCCGCAGGCGAACACCCCCGGCACGTTGGTCCGCGTCGAGCCCGTCTCGACCGCGATATAGCCATCGTCGTCGAGCGCGAGATGCCCGCGGAACAGCTCGGTCGCCGGATGGTGGCCGATCGCCACGAACCCGCCCTCGACGTCCAGCCGCGAGTGTTCGCCCGTCACCGTATCCTCCAGCGTCAGCGCGACGAGCCCGGCATTGCCGCCACCGTCCACGAATTCGCGGACTTCCTTGTTCCACAATACCGTGACGTTGGGATGCGCGTGCAGCCGTTCCTGCAGGATCCGCTCCGCGCGCAGGGAGTCGCGCCGGTGGATCAGCGTCACGTCGTCGCTGTGGTTGGTCAGGTACAGCGCCTCCTCGACCGCGGTATTGCCGCCGCCGATCACCGCCACCTTCTTGCCGCGATAGAAGAAGCCGTCGCAGGTCGCACAGGCCGACACACCCTTGCCCTTCATCGCCTCCTCGCTCTCGAGGCCCAGCCACTTGGCCTGCGCGCCGGTGGCAATCACCAGCACCTCGCCCTCGTAGACGTCGCCGCCGTCGCCGATCAGCCGGAACGGCCGCTGCGACAAATCGACCTCGACGATCGTGTCCCACATCAGCCGCGTGCCGACATGCTCGGCCTGCTTCTGCATCTGCTCCATCAGCCACGGCCCCTGGATGACGTCGGCGAAGCCCGGATAATTCTCGACGTCGGTGGTGGTGGTGAGCTGCCCGCCGGGCTGGATGCCCTGCACCACGATCGGCGCCATGCCCGCCCGCGCGCCATAGATCGCCGCCGACAGCCCTGCCGGGCCGGAGCCGAGGATCAGCATACGCGTGGAATGAGTGGTCATGGGAACAACGCCTGTCGGGGAAGTGGAAGATTCGATCCCTGATCTAGGGGATCGCAACGCGGATTTGAATGCCGTCGGATCACGTCGAGGTCGCAGACCGTCTATCATGGGCCTGGCGGCGGAGAGAACGACGATGACATGGCGCCTGATCCTGTTGGCCGCGACGATGCCGGTCGATCCGGCGGCACTGGAGCGCCTGCCCGCCGTCCGCATCGTCTATTACGACGTTCACGGCCGGCACTATCGGGAGATCGACAGCGATCAGCACCGGCGGGGTCCGGTCGATCCCGCGGACGGACGCCGCTACGACGCATTCACCCGTTTGCGTATCCGCTGGCGCTGGCCGATCGGCCGCGATGGCCGGTGCGATCGGCGACACCCGGACGTGATCTACCGGATCACGGTGACGCTGCCCCGCCTGCACGATCGCGACGCGGTGTCGCCCCTGCTGCTGCGACGCTGGGATCGGCGGGTCATGCGGCTGCGCGTCCACGAAGCGGGGCATGTCGGGCTCGATCTCGCGTATGTGCGGCACGTCACGCAGGCGTTGCGCCGCTCGACCTGCACGCCCACCGATCCCGTCGCTGCGGCACTCGGCGACCAGCTCAACGCCCGCACGCGCGCCTACGATCGGATCACCGATCACGGGCGGCGTCAGGAACGCTGGCATGGTACGGATATCTGACGGTTTGCCCTGCATCCATCCCGCCCTTCCGCGCGTTCCCGTCCGCGAAGCGTGAGGGATGAAGCCAGTGGCCGACGACAAGATCAGCACCGAACCCTATACCGGTCCGTCCGGCGGCTGGGGGTCGATGAAATCGGTCGCCCGCATCAATTTGCGCGAGAAGGTCAACCCCGAGACCGTCCGCGAACTCGCCCGCCAGAACAAGCCGGAAGGCGTGATGTGTGTCTCCTGCGCCTGGGGCAAACCCGCGCATCCGCATATCGCCGAATTCTGCGAGAACGGCGCCAAGGCGACGGCGTGGGAGCTGACCACCTATCGCACCACCCCCGAATTCTTCACCAAGCACAGCGTCACCGAGATGCGCGGCTGGAAGGATTACGATCTGGAACAGGCGGGCCGTCTCACCCACCCGATGAAGTACGACGCCGCCAGCGACCGCTATGTCGCGGTGAGCTGGGACGAGGCGTTCCAGGATATCGGCGCGCACCTCAAGACCTACGACCCGACGAAGGTCGTCTTCTACGCCTCGGGCCGCGCCAGCCTCGAGACGAGCTATATGTGGCAGCTCATGGCGCGGATGTACGGCAGCCAGAACCTGCCCGATTCGTCCAACATGTGCCACGAGACCACGTCGGTCGGCCTCAAGTCGGCGATCGGATCGCCGGTCGGGACGATCCACCTGTCGGATTACGACAGCTGCGACATGATCCTGTATTTCGGCCAGAACCCGGGCGTGAACAGCCCGCGTGCGCTGCACCCCCTGCGCGCCTGCGCCAAGCGCGGCGTCGAGATCATCGTCTTCAATCCGTTGAAGGAGCGCGGCCTCGAACGCTTCACCGATCCGCAGAACCCGATCGAGATGGTGACCGGCAAGTCGACGCCGATCGCCAGCCAATATCATCAGGTCAAGACCGGCGGCGACATCGCGGCGATGATGGGCATCTGCAAATACGTCATCGAGGCGGACGACCAATGCCGCCGCATCAACGCACCGGCGATCCTCGACCACGACTTCATCGCCCAGCATACCAAGGGGTTCGAGGCGTTCGCCGAGATGGTCCGCGCGACCGCGTGGGAGCGGATCGAGCATGAAAGCGGCCTGACCCGCGCCGAACTGGAAGGCGTCGGCGCGATCTACGCCAGATCGAAGCGGGTGATCTGCGTCTACGGCATGGGTCTGACCCAGCACGTCCACGGCATCGACAATCTGCACACGCTGGTGAACCTGATGCTGCTGCGCGGCAACGTCGGCAAGCCCGGCGCGGGCTTCGGCCCGGTCCGCGGCCACAGCAACGTCCAGGGTCAGCGCACCGTCGGCATCACCGAAAAGCCCGAGCTCGCGCCGCTCGACCGGCTGAAAGCGCTCTACGATTTCGAGCCGCCGCGCGAGAAGGGCTGGGACACGGTCGAGGCGTGCGAGCATATCATCGCCGGCACCGCGCAGGCGTTCGTCGGCCTCGGCGGCAACCTCGCCCGCGCCGTGCCCGCCACCGCGGAGATCGAGCCGGCGTGGCAGCGCATGGACCTCACGGTCAGCATCGCCACCAAGCTCAACCGCACGCATCTGCTGCCCGGCAAGACCTGCTATCTGCTTCCCTGTCTCGGCCGGATCGAGACCGACGAACAGGCGAGCGGGCCGCAGGCGGTGACGATGGAGGACAGTTTCAGCCGCGTCTACGGCTCGCGCGGCAAGGCGACGCCCGCCGCGGAGACGTTGCTGTCGGAACCCGCGATCCTCGCCGGCATCGCCAAGGCGACGCTCGCGCCCAATCCCAAGGTCGACTGGGATGCCTGGGTCGGCGATTACGGCCTCGTCCGCGACGCGATCGAGGCGACCTATCCGGACAAATTCACCCGCTTCAACGAGCGGATGTGGGTGCCCGGCGGCTTCTGGAAGGGCGTCGAGGCGGCGCATCGCCAGTGGCTGACCGAAAGCGGCCGCGCCGAGTTCAATGTGCCGACGACGCTCAACGCCACCGGCTTCGAGGAGGCGCCCGGCCGCTTCCGCCTGATGACGCTGCGCTCGAACGACCAGTTCAACACCACGGTCTACGGCTATCACGACCGCTTCCGCGGCATCAAAGGCACGCGCGACATCGTCTTCATGAACCGCGGCGACATGGCGAACATGGGGCTGGCGGAACACGATCTGGTCGATCTGGTCGGCGATGCCGGCGAGAATGGCGACCGGCGGGTCAACAAATTGCTCGTCGTCCCCTACGACATTCCGCAGGGTTGCCTCGGCGCTTATTATCCGGAGTGCAACATCCTCATGCCGGTGACCCACAAGGCCGAACAAAGCCATGTTCCGGCGGGCAAATCCGTGCCGGTCCGGGTGGAGCGCACCGTCTGATCCTCGCCGCGATCCTCGCCGGCGGCCGCTCCAGTCGATTCGGACGGGACAAGGCGGCCGCCCTGTTCGACGACCGGCCGCTGCTAGATTACATGCGCGACCTCGGCGAGCAGCGTGCCGACGCGGTCGTCGTCGTCGGGCGCGACGGCGGGGTGCCCGACCTGCCCGGCCCCGACCTCGGCCCGCTCGGCGGCATCGCCGGCGCGCTCGCTTATGCCGCCGCACAGGGTTTCGAAACGGTGCTGACGCTCCCCTGCGATATGCCGCGACTGCCCGCCGCGCTGCTCGACGCACTGCTCCGGCGCGCGCCGAGCGTCTGCAGCGACGCGCCGGTGATCGGCCATTGGCCCGCCGCGCTGGCGCCCGATCTGCTCGCGCATCTCGCCCGCTCCGAACGCCGCTCGGTGATCGGCTGGGCGCGGGCGATCGGCGCGCTGCCCGTCGCCAGCCCGGAGCCGCTCGCCAATATCAACACCCCCGCCGACCTCGCCGCTTTATGACCGCGGCGCGGCCGGAAGCGACGCTGATCCTGCGCCCCGACGGCTCGGTCACCCCCGGCACCCGCACGATCGCGGTCGAGACGCCGGTGGCGATCGAGGTCGACGGCCTCGGCTATGCGGTGATGATGATGACGCCGCAGGATCTGGAGGCGTTCGCCACCGGCTTCATGCTCACCGAACGGCTCGCCGACACCCCCGAGGACATCCTCGACATCGACGTCTTCCATGCGCCGGCGGGCTGGATCGTCCGGATTGCGCTCGCCGACCGCTGCCGCGACCGCATCCACGACCGTGTCCGCCACCGCACCAGCGACACCAGTTGCGGCCTGTGCGGCATCGCGAGCCTCGAACAGCTCGCCCGCCCGGTCGCGCGCCGCCCCGGCCGCCCCGTCGCGTCGCCCGCCGCGATCTTCGCCGCGCTGGCCGCGGTCCGCGACCACCAGCAGCTCAACCGCGAGACGGGTGCGGTTCATGCCGCCGCCGCCTGCGCTGCGGACGGTACGATCCTCGCGCTGTGCGAGGACGTCGGCCGTCACAATGCGCTCGACAAGCTGATCGGCCGGCAGGCGCCGGGCGCGTTCACGCTGGTCACCTCGCGGATCAGCTTCGAGATGGTCGACAAGGCGCTCGTCGCCGGCACGCCGCTGCTCGTCGGCATTTCCGCGCCGACCAGCCTCGGCATCGATCACGCGCGCGCCCACGGCCTGACGTTGGTGGCGCTGGCACGATCCGACGCGATGCTGGTGCTGAGCGACCCCTGGTCGCTATTCGGTCAGTGACCCCAGTCCCAGACGTGCGCCGACCAGTCGCGCACGCCTGCCGCCACGCCTGAGACCCCGTCGACCACCATATGCCGGAGGTAGCCGTCCCAGAACGCGCTGTCCGCGACGATCATCACCATCACCACCGCCGCCCATAGCACGCCGCGGTGCATCGGCTCGGGCTTGCGGACCAGCCTGATCTCGCTCGCACGCCGGTCGGCCAGCCGCCGCTCGGGCGCGCCCGGGCGCGGCACCGTCGCGACGCGGCGATCGCTGCGCCGTCGTTCGGGGGGATGATGATAGGGCATGACGGGCCTCGTTGCGCAACGCCGCCCGGCGTCGCACGCCGAACGTTTACAAAGCGTTCGCAGCTGTCCGTATCGCTCACACCGGCGGGCGCTACCGAAGAAATGGTAGCGGAGGAGGGACTTGAACCCCCGACCCCAGGATTATGATTCCCGTGCTCTAACCAGCTGAGCTACTCCGCCCCGCCGTGTGAGGTGGCGCCTATAAGTGTGCGATGCAGCAGCCGTCAAGCGAACATATGCCGGGAAAGTGCCTCCCACGGTCCGCCGCGATACCACCAGCTCGCCAACCCGACGATCTCGACGTCGCGCGGACGGAAATCGCGGCTCAGGGCGGTCAGCAGCAGCTTGGCGATATTGGGCTGCACCTTGTTCTGGATGGTGACATGCGGCCGCCATCCGCCTGCGTCCTGCGGCGTCAGCAGCCCGACGAAGGCATCGGCCAGCTCGGCGCGGATCGCCACCAGCTCGGGCGATTCGATCCGATAGGCGACGCCGCGGCCAAGCGAGATCAGTCCGCCGACGCGCGCGACCGGCGCGGCCACCCCGCGCGTCATCCCGGCGAGCCGATGCTTCAGCTCGGCCTCCGCCGACGGTGGCAGATGGTGGAACATGGTGAGATGCGCCGACAGCTGGTTGCGCTCGGGCGGAAAATGCGCGGCGCGTTGCGCGTCGAACCAGCCCTGATCCTGCCGCCCGAACAGCGCGGTCACGATGATCGGCGCGGTCACGATGATCGGCGCGGTCAAATCTCCACCTGGCTGCCGAGCTCGACGACGCGATTCGTCGGCAGGCGGAAGAATTCCATCGCGCTCTCCGCGTTGCGCAGCATCCACGAGAACAGTTTCTCGCGCCACAGCATCATGCCGGGCCGTTCCGAGGGCAGCAACGTCTGGCGCGACAGGAAGAAGCTGGTGTCCATCATCTTGAAATCGGTGCCGCAGCTATGCACGCGCTTCAGCGCGGCGGGCACGTCGACCTCCTCCATGAAGCCGTAGCGCAGGATCAGGCGGAAGAAGCCGTCGCCCATCTCCTCGTTGCTCGCGCGGTCCGCCTCGGGCCAATAGGGTTGCTGGACGATCTTGACGGTCAGCAGGATGACGCGCTCGTGCAGCACCTTGTTGTGCTTGAGGTTGTGGAGCAGCGCGTGCGGCACGCCGTCCGACGACGAGGTCATGAACACCGCCGTCCCCGGCACCCGGCTCGCGGAGCTGGCGGCGGAGGTGATGAACACCTTGATCGGCATCGCCGCCTCGCGCAGCCGGTCCATCATCAGCTGCCGTCCCTTCGACCAAGTGGTCAGGAAAGTGAAGACGATGAAGCCGACCATCAGCGGGAACCAGCCGCCGTCGGGCACCTTGGTAAGGTTCGCCGAGAAATAGGCGCCGTCGACGAGGAAGAAAACCGCCAGCAGCGGCGCGGCGGCATAGATCGGCCAGTTCCACAGCCGCGTCAGCGCGACGCCGAGCAGGCAGGTGTCGATGAACATCGCCCCCGTCACCGCGATGCCATAGGCCGAGGTGAGGTTGGACGAGGTGCGGAAGAACAGCACCAGCAGGATCACCATCACCATCAGCATCCAGTTGACGATCGGGATGTAGATCTGCCCCGCGGTCGAGGCGCTGGTATGTTCGATGCGCAGCCGCGGCATGAAGCCCAATTGGATCGCCTGCTGCGTCACCGAGAACGCGCCCGAGATCACCGCCTGGCTGGCGATGATCGCCGCCATCGTCGCGAGCAGCACCAGCGGCAGCTGGAGGCTGTCCGGCGCCAGCATGTAGAAGGGGCTCTTGAGCGCCTCCTGCCCCTCGCGGAACAACAGGGCACCCTGCCCCAGATAATTGCACATCAGCGCCGGCAGCACGAACACCAGCCACGACAGGCCGATCGGGCGGCGGCCGAAATGGCCCATGTCGGCATAGAGCGCCTCGGCGCCGGTCACCGCCAGCACCACCGAGCCCAAGGCGAGGAAGGCACGAAGCGGGTCGGCGACGAAGAACCGCACCGCATGATGCGGCGAAAAGGCCCAGAGCACCTCGGGCGTCTGCGCGACGCTGATCAGGCCGAGCACCGCGATCACCGCGAAATAGACGAGCATGATCGGCCCGAAGACGAGGCCGATCCGCGCGGTGCCGCTCTTCTGCACCCAGAACAAGGCGATCAGGATGACGATGACGATCGGCAGCACCAGCCCCGCGAAGGCCGGCGCGGCGATCGCCAGACCTTCGACCGCGCCGAGCACGGTCACCGCCGGGGTGATCATCGAATCGCCGTAGAACAGCGAGGTGGCGAAGACGCCGAGCAGGATGATCCCCGCCGACCAGCGCCGGCTTTTCGTGCGGCCCGAGACGAGCGCGAGCAATGCGAGGCTGCCGCCCTCGCCCTTGTTGTCGGCGCGCATGATGATCGCGACATATTTGATGGTCACCACGATCATCATCGACCAGAACATCAGGCTGAGCACGCCCATGATGTGCAGCGGATCGAGCGTGAGCTGGTGATGGCCCGCGAACGTCTCGCGGAAGGCGTAGAGCGGGCTGGTGCCGATATCGCCGAAGACGATGCCGATCGCGCCCACCGCCAGCTTGAGCAGGCCGTCATGATGGCCGTGATCGCCGGATTCGTCCCGCGCGTTGGGCACGGCGGCCGGTACGGGGCCACTCACGAGCGGTACGACCGATCCGACGCGCTGCGGAGACCGGCGCTGTTCCCAACCTGTTCCATAGACGCGCGCCTTAGCATGGGCTGAACGATGCGGGCAACGGCATCGCTGGGTCGGCGTGTCGATCAGGGACGCCTAAATACCTCGCGGATCACGAAATGCGAGGCGAGCCGGGTGACGCCGGGCAACCGCGCCAGCGTCTCGCGGTGGATGCGCTCGAACGTGTCGTCGCGCCGCACCTCGACGTGGAGCATATAGTCGGCTTCGCCGCTCATCAGGAAACAGTCGCGGATTTCCGGCACTGCGCCGATCTCGCGCTCGAATGCGGCCATCGTCTCCTCGCGCTGGTCGCGCAGCGTGACGTTGACGAGCACGACGCTGGGATTGCCGCGCGCCGCCTTGCTCAGCACCGCGCGGAAGCCGGCGATATAGCCGCGTTCCCTGAGCGAGCCGACGCGGCGATGCGCGGCGCTCGGCGACAGGCCGACCGCCTCGCCCAGTTCGGAGCTGGTCAGGTCGGAATTGGCGAGGAGCTGGGCGAGGATTTTGCGGTCGAGGGCGTCGAGCATGATTTTCCCGCTATACCGCGGCGCGACGCAAAACCATCCCGCCTGACATTGGTCTGTCGCAAAACATTGCGACCTTCTCCTGCGCGGTCGCGGCTATGGGTAGGGCAGAAGAGGAGAATATGATGCGCATCGGCGTGCCCAAGGAAATCAAGAACCACGAATATCGCGTCGGCCTGACCCCGCCGTCGGTCGCCGAACTGGTCGCCGCCGGCCATGAGGTCGTCGTCGAGACGAAGGCCGGCTCCGGCATCGATTTCGAGGATCAGGATTATATCGATGCGGGCGCGAAGATTCTGCCCGATCCCGCCGCGGTGTTCGCCGCCGCCGACATGATCGTGAAGGTCAAGGAGCCGCAGGCGAGCGAGATCGCGCTGCTCGAACCGCGCCACCTGCTGTTCACCTATCTCCACCTCGCCGCCGACAAGCCGCAGGCCGAGGGGCTGATCGAGTCGGGCGCGACCTGCATCGCCTATGAGACGGTGACCGCGGCGCGCGGCGGCCTGCCGCTGCTCAAGCCGATGTCGGAAGTCGCGGGCCGCATGTCGGTGCAGGTCGGCGCGCATTATCTCGAGAAGGAACAGGGCGGCCGCGGCGTGCTGCTCGGCGGCGTGCCGGGCGTGGCGCCGGCGAAGGTCGCGATCCTCGGCGGCGGCGTCTCGGGCGTCAACGCCGCGCAGATGGCGGTCGGCATGCGCGCCGACGTGACGATCTACGACATCTCGAACGATCGCCTCGCGGAACTCGACATGTTCTTCTCCAGCCAGATCAAGACCGCTTATGCCAGCAAGGCGGCGATCGCGGCGGCGGTGAAGAGCGCGCATCTCGTCATCGGCGCGGTGCTGGTGCCGGGCGCGGCGGCGCCCAAGCTGGTGACGCGCGAGATGGTCAAGACGATGAAGCGCGGCGCGGTGATGGTCGATATCGCGATCGACCAGGGCGGCTGTTTCGAGACCAGTCATGCGACGACGCATGAGGACCCGGTGTTCGAGGTCGACGGCGTCACCCATTATTGCGTCGCCAACATGCCGGGCGCGGTCGCGCGCACCTCGGCGTTCGCGCTCAACAATGCGACCTTGCCGTTCGCGCTGAAGCTCGCCAACCTCGGCGCCGAGGCGGCGATGGCGGCCGATCCGCATCTCGCCAACGGCCTCAACGTCTCGGGCGGCAAGATCCGGCATCAGGCGGTCGCCGAGGCGCTCGACCTGCCGTTCGAGGCATGGAACGGCTAAGCGGAACGAACGTGGAACAGGGTGGTTGAAGCCTCCGATACCAAGAGAGGCTTCAACCATGTCCGAGACCGAAAACCCCAAGACCCACCCAACCTCGAACGCCGAGAAGGATCCGGATGACTGGACCACCGGCGACGAGACGATGACCGGCGCGCAGGCGAGCTATCTCAAGACGCTGTCCGAGGAAGCCGGCGAGGAATTCGACGATACGCTGACCAAGGCGGACGCCTCGAAGCGCATCGACGAGCTGCAGGGCAAGACCGGCCGCGGAAAGTAACCACGCCGCTGGCGTAAGACGGGCCTCGGCGCTCAGGTACGAACGGTCGTTCGCCTGACGCCGGGGCCCGTTTCGCATGAACCTGCCCGGCGACGCAGATGCAGGCGGCAGGGACGCGCGCCCGGTAGGATCGCATCCGTCTCAAGCGACTGCATCCACAGCGTAAATCCGCCGCGCTGTCCTACACCGCACGCAAGATGCTAGGGATCGCCATCACCCGGCGTTCTTTCTCATCGTGATCGATCAGCACAGAATCGGAAACGATAAGGCCGGATCGTTTCCGTTCAAGTGTCCATGTTGTCCATGTTGCCACGAACTAGCCACACTTACTGCGGGCGTTGCGTAGCCAGCAAACGGTCGAGCAAGTCGAGCCGGACCGCGATGTCGCGGCGGTAGGATGCCCCCTCCGGGCACAAGGCCAGCGCCTTCGCCCATGCCTGCCGCGCCGCCGGATAATCGTTGGCGCGGACATAGGCGAGGCCGAGGAAGAACAGCGGCGCCGGATGCTCGGGAGCGATGCGGATCGCTTGGCGAAAGGCGAACAGCGCCGGCGGCGACAGGGTATTACCGTCATGCGTCGCCAGCGCGGTGCCGAGCCCGGTCCACAGCATCAGGCTGCGCGGATAGCGGTTGAGCCCGCCGAGGATCGCCCGCACCGCCGACCGCCGGTCCCCCGACCGCGCCATCGCATCCGACGCGATCAGATAGGCAGCATCGGCGGTGAACCGCCCGAGCATCCGCTCGCGCAGGTCGACGAGCGACGGATCGTCGGCGACGCGCAACGCCTCTGGCCGCGCCGGAATGGCCGGCAGCGTCGGCGAACCCTGCCACGCATAGCCCGCCGCGCCGAGCATCAGCGCCGCGCCGACCATCGACCACAGCAACCGGTCGACGCGCAGCAGCACGAGCGCGGCCATCGCCGCCGCCGCGATCAGCACGAGCGTCAGCCAGCCCATCAGCGCCGCCGCCGCCGAAAGCTCGACCGCGCGATCACGGCGCCCACCACCAGCAAGGCGATCGGCGCGAGCCACAAGGGCCAGGTCGCCGCGCCGAGGGGCGGATCGTAGCTGACGTAATCACCGTAGCGTTCGATCAGCCACGCGCGGATCGATTCGGGCGTCTCGCCCGCGGCGATGCGGCTGCGCACGAACGCGCGCATGTCGCCGGCCATGCTCGCATCGCTGTCGGCGATCGACTGCCCCTGGCAGACGAGGCAGCGCAGCGTCGCCATCAGGTCGCGCGCCTTCGCCTCCTGCGCGGGATCGCGCAATTGCGTGTTGGCGAGCGCCGCTGGCGGCGTCGAGGGATCGGCCGCGACCGGTGCCGCGATCAGCGCCAGCAGCAGCAGCGCGCGCTTCATCGCGCGCTCCTGACCGCGGCGGCGATGGCGTCGACGTCCTCGGCGCGGATGTCGCCGATATGCTGAAGGACGATCCGTCCCTCGCCGTCGATCACGAAGCTCTCGGGCACGCCCGACGATCCCAGCGCGAGTTGCACCGCGCTCTGCGCGTCGGCGCCGATCCGCTCATAGGGGTCGCCGTAGCGGGCGAGGAAGTCGCGCAGCGCCGGCGCGGTATCGCGGATCGCGATGGCGTCTATCGGGATGCCCATCGCCTTGAGGCGCAGCAGCTGCGGCGATTCGGCGGCGCACGGGATGCACCAGCTCGCAAAGACGTTGAGCAGGTGCGGCTGGCCCTGACGGAACACCGCGGTGGACAGGCCGGGCTTGCCCGGGGCGATCGGCGGCAGCGCGAAATCGGGCAGCGGCTTGCCAATCAGCGCGGACCGCACGGCCTGATCGGCGGGCGCGAACAGCCCGCTGGCCACCACCACGACGATCGCGGCGAACACCGCGAACGGCGCCCAGAGCAGCCACCGCCTCATCGATAGGCCTCCCGGGCCGCCGCCCGGCGCTCGCGGCGCCAGCGGCCGACGAGCGACAGCGCGCCGCCCAAAGCGATCAGCGCGCCGCCGAACCAGATCAACGTCACGAACGGCTTCCACCACAAGCGCAACTGCCAGCGCCCCTGGCTGTCCGGCTGGCCGAGCACGGTATAGAGCTGGCCATCCCATTCGGTGGCGATCGCGCTTTCGCTGGTGGTCGTCACCGGATCGGAGAAGAAGCGCGACTGCGGACGCAGCACGATCCGTTCGCCTTCGCGGGTGGCGCCGAGCCGCGCTTCGAGCGCCGACCAATTCTCGCCCACCACCGGCTTGATGCCGTCGAGCCGGACGACATAGGGGCCGACGCGCACCGGCTGGCCGACGCGGGCGGCGACGAGCGTTTCGGCGGTATAGGCGCTATCGCAGGCCATGCCGGCGAGGCTGACCGCGATGCCGAGATGCGCGACGACCATCCCCCAGGTGAACAAGGGCGTCCGCCACGGATTGCGGCCGATCAGCGGCAGCACGCTCGCCACCGCCAGCCCCGCGGCGAGCGACAGGCCGAGCAGCGGCATCACGCCGGGCGGCGCCAGCGCCACCAGCCCCGCGCCGGTGAAGCCCGCCGCGGCGATCGGCCACACCAGCCGTTCGAGCAGCGCGCTCGCCTCGTCGCGCCGCCAGCGCAGCAGCGGCCCGACCGCCATCGCCACCACCAGCGCGAGTGCGATCGGCCCCGCGGCGGCGTTGAAGAACGGCGGCCCGACCGAGAGCTGGACGCCGAAGCTCGCCGCCACGAGCGGATAGAGCGTGCCGATCAGCACGACGCCGAGAATCACCGACAGCAGCAGATTGTTGATCACCAGTCCGCCCTCGCGGCTGACGAAGTCGAAGGTGGTGCCGGCGCGCACGGTACCGATCCGCGCCGCGAACAACGCCAGCGCACCACCGATATAGAGCGCGAGCAGCACGAGGATGAACGTGCCGCGTGCGGGATCGACCGCGAAGGCGTGGACGCTGGTCAGGATGCCCGAGCGGACGAGGAAGGTGCCGATCATCGACATCGAAAAGGCGACGACGGCGAGCATCACCGTCCACGCCCGCAGCCCGTCGCGGGTGGCGAGCACCGTCACCGAGTGGAGCAGCGCAGTCGCCGCCAGCCACGGCATCAGCGAGGCGTTCTCGACCGGGTCCCAGAACCACCAGCCACCCCAGCCCAGTTCGTAATAGGCCCAATAGCTGCCCGCGGTGATGCCGAGCGTCAGGAATATCCAAGCGCCCAGCACCCACGGCCGCATCGCCTTGGCGAAAACCTGGCCGACGTCGCGGGTGACGAGCGCGCCGACCGCGAAGGAGAAGGCCACCGAGATACCGACATAGCCGATGTAGAGCGTCGGCGGGTGGAAGGCCAGGCCGGGGTCCTGCAACAACGGGTTGAGGCCGAGCCCGTCGCGCGCCGCCGGGCTGATCCGGGCGAAGGGGTTGGAGGCGAAGAGCAAGAAGGCGTAGAAGCCCAGCGCGATGCCCGCCTGCGCGCCGAGCGTCGCGACCAGCGTGCGTTCGGGCAGCCGTCGTTCAAAAATCGCGACCGCACCGCCGGCGAGGCCGAGGATCGTCACCCAAAGCAGCATCGACCCTTCATGATTTCCCCACGCCCCGGCGAATTTGTAGAGCCACGGCTTGGCGGAATGGCTGTTCTCGACGACCAGTTTCACCGACATGTCGGAGGCGAGGAACAGCGCGATCAGCGCCGCCATGGCGATGGCGGCAAGCCCGCCCTGGACGATCGCGATCGGGCGTACCGCGGCAACGCTGGCCGGATGCCCGCGGCCGAGCCCGAGTGCGGCCACCGCCACTTGCAGCGCGGCGAGCGCAGCGGCGAGCCACAAAGCGGCGAGGCCGGCTTCGGCGGTCATGGCTCGAGCGTCCGCGTCTCGTGCATCTTGCCGGCGAGTTCGGGCGGCATGTACTTCTCGTCGTGCTTGGCGAGCAAATTCGTGGCGGTGAAGCTACCGTCGCGGTTGAACTGCCCCTCGGCGACGACGCCGGAGCGTTCGCGGAACAGATCGGGGGTGATGCCGGCGAAGGTGACGGGGGTGGTCGCGATGCCGTCGCCGACGACGAAATGGACGGTGACGCCATCCGCGGCGCGCTTGATCGAGCCGGCTTGCACCATGCCGCCGAGCCGCACCGCGCGCCCGAGCGGCAGCCCCTGCCGCGCGACATCGGAGGGCGCGTAGAAGAACGACGCCTGATCCTTCAGCGCCGACATCGCCAGCAGCGCCGCGGCGACCACCGCCGCCAGCCCGAGCAGCGCCAGCGTAAGCCGTTGATGCTTGGCCTTCATTTCTCGGCGCGCTTCATCGCCAGCCAGCTCGCCAGCGTCAGCGCCGCCGCGGCAGCGAGCGTGATCGCATAAGCGGCGATGACGAACGGCCAGGCGTTCACGACCGCGCCATCCGCCGCATCCGCGCTTCTGCCTTCAGCCGGGCAAGCGTCGCGCGCATCCGCATCAGCACGATTCCCGCGAACAGCAAGGTGAAGCCCGCCACGGTGAAGCCCAGCGGCCAGAGGATGCTGCCGGCGATGCTCGACCGGGTGAGGCCGATCGACGGGCCTTGATGGAGGGTGTTCCACCACACCACCGAATAGCGGATGATCGGCAGCAGCACGGTGCCGGCGATGCCGTAGAGCGCCGGGATACGGCCGTCGCCGCCGCGCTCGGCATCGGCGCGGGCGAGCGCCATATAGCCGCAATAGACGAAGAACAGCAGCAGCATCGAGGTCAGCCGCCCGTCCCATTGCCACCACGTCCCCCAGGTCGGCCGCCCCCAGATCGAGCCGGTGACGAGGCAGATCGCGGCGAATACCGCGCCGGGCAGCGCGATCGCGCGCGCCGCGACCGCGGCGAGCGGGTGGCGCCAGACGAGGAAGGCGATGCTGCTGATCGCGAGCCCGCTCCAGCCGCCCATGCCGAGCCAGGCGGCGGGGACGTGGATGTAGAGGATGCGGACGCTGTCGCCCTGAAGATAATCGGGCGGCGTCCGGGTCAACCCGGCCCAGCAGCCGATCGCCAGCAGCACGATCCCCAACCCGAGCAGCACCGGCGTCGCCGGACGCGCGATCGCGACGAAACGGGCAGGATTGGCAAGGGCATGAAGGGTCGGCACGGCTGTGCAAGTCATAGGAAGCTTTGCGGCCGGCGTCACCCGTTACCGTCGGGTGTTGGACGACATGGACAACATGGACACCTCAACGGAAACGATCGAGCCTTATCGTTTCCGAAATTGCACCGATCGCCACGATGAGAAAGAGCGTGGCGCAGGTTATAGCGATGTGGCGGGGTGTAGGACAGGGCTTCGGGCAATGATGGGGTGGCATATCGCTGGCTTCGCGCCCGCGGAGACGCCCCCTCCACCACTCGCCTGCGGCGAGCGGTCCCCCTCCCCCGCTAAAGCGAGGGAGGAATTTGATCGGGCAGCTTAGTAATTCCTCC